>CAYOUY010000178.1:0-25687 GCA_964407245.1 uncultured Acidobacteriaceae bacterium | reverse complement strand
AAACGGCCCTGCTGGATAAGACATTACGAATTGCGAGCGATGAACTCTTCGGAGTACCCCTCTCGGCGGAGGTAGTGCTGCGCATAAATGCGAACCGCCATCTTCAGCATTTCCCAACCGATAATCGCTAGCGGGATGCCGATCAGGATGCGGCCAACGGGATCGGGATCGGTCAGCATCATCCAAACGGCGGTCGGCGTGAAGGGTAGCCATAGATGGAAGAACCGATCTGTGTTGTAGAAGATCTGCCACAGGAAGAACCCGACCAATGCGAAGGGGGCAGCCACCGCCGCGAGGACGATGACTGCTGCCCAGATGAAAGAACCGACGACGAAATCAACAAGCCTGCCGACGATGTGTAGCGTTCGCATTAGTTGAGGTCCACCAGTCGGGTGCCAAGAAGGAAAGCAATCGTTGTCGCACGGTCAGGAAGATGAACGCGGCCCCCGCCGGGCAGCTGGCGGGCCATCTGCCTGAGTTGATCGTTGGGAATGTCCTTGTAGTCTGCCAAGTTGAGCAAAGCCGAGCGGACTCGATCCTTCACTGACGGAAGCACGATGAATCGTTCCATGCTTCCAACCTACGGATGGCACTGAGCGAACCGTTAAGAAAACGGAACGTTTCTTAACTGACCTGTGCTCACGGTAAGGTGGGATCTCGCAACGTCAATCAAATGCTCCGGCCCCGCACGTTTATTTAACGGGAATGTCTGAACTCGACACCCGTAGACGGCGTTGGCAAGAGCGAATCTGACGGACACAGCCAGCCTCCCTACGCCGTACAAGTCTCTTCGCCGATTGACTTGGCCTATCGCCATACCTAAGATTTCAATCCATGATCGGGCAGACCATCTCGCATTACCGCATCGTCGAGAAATTGGGCGGGGGCGGGATGGGTGTCGTCTACAAGGCTGAGGACAGTGAGCTTGGTCGATTTGTCGCGCTGAAGTTCCTGCCGGAGGACGTCGCCCATGACCCTCAGGCGCTCGAACGACTCCGTCGCGAGGCGCGTGCTGCGTCAGCCCTCAACCATCCCAACATCTGCACAATTTACGAAATCGGCAAGCACGAGGGACAGTCGTTCATCGCGATGGAATATCTCGATGGGATGACGCTCAAGCACCGGATCGCGGGCAAACCGATGGAGATCGAGACGGTGCTGTCGCTTGGCATTGAAATCGCCGACGCTCTCGACGCCGCCCACTCAGCGGGGATCGTTCATCGGGACATCAAGCCAGCAAACATTTTCGTCACCAAACGCGGACACGCGAAGGTTCTGGATTTTGGACTGGCGAAGGTTACGCCTGCCCCAAACTCGCTGGAAGCTGATGCGTCCGCGCAAGCTACCGTGACTCTGGAAGAGCACCTGACCCGCCCCGGCACTGCTGTGGGAACTATCGCCTACATGTCGCCCGAACAAGTGCGAGCGAAGGAGTTGGATTCGCGCACAGACCTGTTCTCATTCGGTGCGGTTCTCTACGAGATGGCGACGGGTACATTGCCGTTTCGGGGCGAGAGTTCAGGTGTGATCTTCAAAGCCATTCTGGACGCAACGCCCACGCCAGCCGTGCGACTCAATCCCGATTTGCCCGCAGAACTCGAACGGATCATCAACCGGGCACTAGAGAAGGATAGGAATCTTCGTTACCAGCATGCCTCAGATATGAGGGCTGAACTGCAACGGCTGAAGCGGGACACAGAGAGCGGACACGGTGCGGCGGTAGAAGCTCCTGTGGCTCGGGTTGCGAAGCTCTGGAAGATTGCGGCTCCCGTCCTGTTGATCGGCTTGTTCGTGGCGGGCGGGCTTTACTATCGCTCGCACCAGCAGAGGAAGCGCTTGACCGATAAAGACACCATCGTGCTTGCGGATTTCACGAACACCACGGGCGATCCGGTGTTCGATGACACGCTGAAGACGGCACTTACAGTTTCCTTGCGGCAATCGCCGTTCTTGAATGTGCTCGGTGACGACAAGGTGGCGGCGACCTTGCGGCTGATGGCTCGTCCGACCAACACGCCACTTACGCCCGAAATAACTCGCGAGCTTTGCCAGCGTGCTGACAGCAAGGCATACGTTGCCGGGTCGATTGCGAGTCTGGGCAGCCAATACGTGCTGGGTTTGAAGGCGGTGAATTGCCAAAGCGGGGACACGCTGTCACAGGAGCAGGGCGCGGCGGCTGCCAAAGAGAAAGTGCTCGACGCGCTGGGCGAGGCAGCATCCAAATTGCGTAGCGAATTGGGTGAGTCTCTTGAAACGGTGCAGAAATTCGATGTTCCGCTGTCGGAGGCTACCACCTCTTCGCTTGAAGCGTTGAAAGCGTTCAGCCTTGGCGAGAAAGCCCATGGCACCTCCGCCGCCCCGCCTTACCACCAACGAGCCGTCGAACTCGATCCCAATTTTGCCTTCGCGTATGCGGAACTAGGGACTAGCTACTTGGTTCTGGGTGAGACAGGGCGCGCCAGTGAAAACTTCAGCAAGGCGTTCCAACTGCGTGAGCATGCCAGCGAGCGGGAAAAGCTTTTTATTGCTGGTCTGTACTATTCACACGTAACTGGGGAACTGGACAAGGCCGCACAGACCTTTCAGGAGCAAATCCAGGCCTACCCGCGAGACTACAGAGCACATGGCGATCTGGGAATCCAATACGAATCACTTGGAGAATGGGAAAAAGCGAGAGAAGCATCTGCGGAAAGCCTGCGCCTCGCCCCGGACCACATCGCCCCATACGTTAATCTCGTCGGCGCCCTGCTCGGCTTGCAGCGATTCGACGAAGCACAGCAAGTAGTACAGCAGGCCCAAGCTAGAAAACTGGATAATGTCCTACTTCTCCAAGAACGCTATTTTCTAGCCTTCGTTCGGGCAGATTCTCAAGCCATGGCGGAAGAGCTCCAGTGGTTTCCGGGCAAGCCCGAAGAGAACATCGGGCTTTCACTCGCGTCCGACACCGAAGCCTATGCAGGTCACACGAATAAGGCAACGGAACTGACCCGGCGATCGATAGATTCTGCGATCCGCGCCGATAGCAAGGAAACTGGGGCCATATCGCAGGAGATTGCCGCTCAGTGGGAAGCCGCGTTCGGCGTTTTGGCAGACGCAAAGCAGCAAGCAGCACAAGGCTTGAAACTTGATCCAGCAGATGAAGGTGTTGAGGTGGAGGCGGCTCTGGCGTTTGCCATGGTGGGTGATGCGGCACGAGCCGAATCGCTGGCGCAAGACCTGAACAAACGCTACCCACTCGATACCCAGATGCAGTCGCTGTGGTTGCCCGCGATTAAGGCTCAATTGGCCCTGAACCGGAAGAACCCGGCTGAGGCGATCAGCGATCTGCAAGCTGCTTCTTCCATCGAACTGGGCAGCGTGGCGTTCGGCGACAACTGCCTCTATCACACCTACATTCGCGGCGAGGCGTATCTGGCATCGGGGCAAGGGATTGCCGCCGCCGCCGAGTTCCAGAAAATTCTCGACCACAGCGGCATCGTCTTGAACTGCTGGGCAGGGGCCTTGGCGCATCTGGGTGTGGCCCGTGCGAACGCCTTGCACTCGAAAACTTCGCACGGCGCGGAAGCCTATGCCGCCCGCGTCAGGGCGCTCGCAGCTTACAAAGACTTTCTCACCCTCTGGAAAGACGCCGACCCGGACATCCCTCTCCTGAAGCAAGCGAAGGCCGAGTACGCGAAGCTGCGATAGCATCAACAGGCAAGCCCACCGGCACTCGTACGCCCCTTCGTCGTGACTTCGACGCCTTACCTCAAACTCACCACTTCAATGCTTCATTACGTTAGTTATCTACGGCGCGATTACGCTCGCCGCTACAGTGCTTGCATGACACTTTCCTCGATGGTGGTTTCCCGCGACTGGCAGGAAGTCAGTGTTCTGGAATGCATCATGAGCAGTCTTCACATGGACGTTGCGGTCGAACAAGAACCGCAACGCGCCATGGCCCGGCTGAACAAGTCGAAGATCGACGCCCTCATCGTGGATTGCGATCTGAGCGGGAGTTCTCAGTTCCTGCGCGAACTGCAGCGAGGTGAACGTAGGCCGAAAACCGTGCCGCTGGTCATCATGGGCGGGCCGGGCTGCAACTACCGATTGGACGATACGGGCGCGCTGTTCGCCTTCGCCAAGCCGATCTCGGTGGAGCAGGCCGTGCGCACGCTTTCGGCGGCGCGCAACATGATTCTCGACGGACGCCTGCGCTACCATCGCGCCGGCCTAGAAGTGCCCGTGGCGCTGAATTGCAAAGGCAGCAGGGCAAAGGACGCCGTGCTGGTCAACATCAGCCAGGGCGGAATGCAGATTCACACCGACAATCCGATCGCGATCCAGCAGCCCCTGCGGGTCGCCTTTGATCTGCCGGGCGCCAAGTCGAAAATGAAAGCACAGGCGGAAGTTGCCTGGCAGGATCAGCGCGGAAACATGGGCATTCGCTTCCTGAAGATCGCCTCCCGGCAGGAGCGAATGCTGCAGCTGTGGCTGGCGCAGCAGTTCCTGGCAAATTAGTCCGCTCCAAAGCCTCAGGGCCTAAAGGCCCCATCTCTGCGAACTGAACGCGGCCCTAAAGGGCCGCTCTTCCACGGAATGCCCAAGTCTTGCCATCAACGGAAGCGGCTGTCCTTCACTTCTTCTTCTTCCTCTTCCAGGTGGTAACCGGCGAGGCGTGCAAGCCGGGCGCCGGGGCTTGATCCTCCAAACAGCTTGAAGAATCCCCAATACAAGGCGGCCACCAGAATGGCGGCTCCGGCGGCCAGTGCGAACGGCCATCTGGGAAGTTCGCGCGTCACGCTCAAGAAGACCAAGGCAAACAGCAGCAGACCGGCCACGATGGCGAGCAGGTTGATGGTCCAGGCAAGGCTGCGGCCGGACAGCGGTCGCGATAGCCAATCGAGCGCCGGCGCAGGCTTAGAAAGCTCGGCCACGTCCGCTCGCGGGCGTACGTCCTTGTTCAGGCCGTCACTGCGGGCTTGATCCCGACTCGGATGCTCGGGCTCATGACGCAAGGGCAGTTCGATGACCTTGACGGGATCACCGGACACGATGAGGCCGTCGTTTTCAGCGCGAACAGCGAGTGTGGATCCAGGCTGCGATCGATCATCCAGTTGGGAACGCAGCGAGATATCCTCCAGCAGACTGCTGAAGATCCACTCGTCGATTTGCCGTGCCATGCGTGGGGACAGGTCGAGAAAGCGAATGCCACACTGTCCGGAGAAGGTCGCCCACACGACTTCGCCGCGGGTTTCCACGCGCAGACGGGGATGACGCAACTCGAAGCGCACGCGCATCTGCTGCCGCGGGCGCACCGCGGCCACCAACTGCACGGCGATGCCTTCGTGAGTGATATTGCGGATGATTCCGCCGTTGGCCTGGTCGAGTGTGACGTAGGTCAGCGTGTGCAGTTCATGCCGGTGGCGAACCCGCGCTTGTCGCACGGATAATCCCACATCCATAAACACCGCCTTGGAAAAATCGCCAGTGGTCGAGCCCCTATTTTCGCAATGTTATCCCGTGCGATGCATAGCTATGAGTAACTGCAGAGGTTCGCAATGACAGCGTTTCGGCAACGCGGGCGGCTTACCGAAGGACATGTCCAAGGGGGCACCCCCAGGTAATTGCATATGCCCTTAAAGACCGTTTAACTTACAAGTGAAGTGTGTCCTGATGGCGACGACCACCTCTAAGCCGGAGATGCCCGGGAGTAGTGTGCACGCAGGAGCTAGTGCGCCACAGGGTGGTGTGCCTGAGGCCGCCGTACCGGCGTGGCCGCGCGAGCAGGGCGTGGCGCCGACTCCGTCGCCTGGACAATCCGTCGCCGGGTCGGATCATCCTTCACCCCAGCCCTCGCAGCGCGACGCCCTGCAGGCGCTGCTGGCGTTTTCGGCGCTCCATCAGCAGGTGCGGCACAGAAAGGCGCTGGCGGCGAAACATCAGGGATTCGATGCCGCGCCGCGAGCTGAGTTCCCCGCAGAATTCGAAGACCAGGAGCAGTTCATCCTCGATGAAGTGCTGCAGCTGGTTGCCGAGCGCGCGGTCGCCATCACCGGGGCGGATGGCCTGGCAATCGCGCTGGCGGAAAACGAGGAGATCGTTTTGCGCGCCGCCGCCGGCACGGTGCGGCCCGACATTGGGGCGCGCATCGACCGTGACTCGGCATTTTCCGGAGCCTGCTTCCGCACTGCGCAGATCATCAACTGCGACGATACCGAAGTCGACCCGCGTGTGAATCTGCAGGCTTGCCGGAAACTGGGCGCGCGCTCCATGGTCGCGGTGCCGCTGTGCGGGCGGCGGCGCGTGATCGGGCTGCTGGAGGCGTTCTCCTCGTGGCCGTTCGCCTTCAACGACAGCGACGTGCGCAATTTGAGCCTGCTCGCCGAGCTTGTGCTGGGCGCGCTGAAGCCGGAGGATGAGGATCGCTTCGCGCAGTCAGCGCAGGTGGCAGCGACCAAGCTCGAAGCAGTAGCGCTGGAAGCAGCCTCAAAACCGGCCGTTGCGCCGACAGTTCCGCCAGCGCCAGTTGTGCCGGCTTCGAAGGTGGAGGCTCCGAAGGCTGCAACTCTGCCGACGAAGCCGCTGGCACCGCCGATCCCCCAGATCGCGAAGGCGGAGCCTCCCCAGCCGCCCATCGCTGCTGCGCCCATTGTCGACGTACCGAAACCGACGGAGAAAGTTGCCGCATCGGAAGCCGCTCTCGCCGCGGCAGCACCCGCACCTCCTGAACTCTCGTTTACTCAGCCGGAGCCGGAGAGTCGCCGGCCGGTCGTGCTGGTGCTGCTGGTTTGCATTGTGGTCGCCGCCGCGTTTGCCGGGGGAGTGTGGTGGAAGGTGCGGACGGCGCAACTGGCTCACGTCGCACTGCTGAGTGACAGAGTCGCGAAGCCTGCAGCGCGGGCACCATCACAAAATGCAACAGCGGCCACGGCAGGCAATTCTGCAGCCAGCGCAAACATCAGCACGGACGTAACTGCCAACGAGACTGAACTGTATTCTCCCGCCACACCGCAGGAGCTGTCGAAGTTTCCGCGCATCTCGGGCGTTCGGCACTGGTCGTCGGTGGACTCGACCACGGTCGTTCTGGACCTGGAAGACCAGGTGCAATATGAGGCGCACCGGCTCGCGGGTCCGGACCGAATCTATTTCGACTTGCATGACACGCAGCTCGCGCCCGACCTGGCGGGCAAAACGATTGACGTCGGCGACACGCTGCTGAACCGCGTTCGTGTGGCGCAGCCGGTGGCGGGAATGACGCGCATTGTGCTTGAGACCAAAGCCGATTCGAATTTCTCTGTCAGTCTCGAGCCAAATCCATACCGCCTGGTGGTTGAAGTCAGCAAGGTGGGCGTAACGCCGAAGACGACGGTGAATCTGTTCCCGAACGCGACCGAGAACAAGCTTGCGATCGTCGTTCCGCCGCCAACGAAAGAAGACATGCAACTGCGGGCACGCGTGCCCAAGATGCGCGTGGTGGTGGATGCCGGGCACGGCGGGTGGGACCTGGGCACGGTCGGTCGGCGCGGCCTGCTGGAAAAGGATCTCGTGCTTGAAATCGCGCAGCGGCTGGACAAGCTGCTCGAGAGCCGCCTGGGCTGGGACGTAATCCTGACGCGCGATGACGATAACTACATCCCGCTCGACCAGCGAGCCGACATTGCCAATCAGGCGCAGGCGGACCTGTTCGTCTCGGTCCACGCCAACTACAGCGACCTGCCTTCGGCCCGTGGCGTGGAGACCTACTACACGAACTCCTTCTCAGCGCCGGGATCCAAGGAGGCGGGGCCGAAAGAGCCGGGCGGAAAGAACGCCGCCGGCGCCCTCACTGGAGTTGGAACGAAGAATTCGATCATGCCGGCGCTTTCGCCCGCGGACTTGCATGAGCGCATCGAGCAGTCGCGGCGCCTGGCGGCGAGTGTGCAACGTTCTTTGTATGGCACGCTCTCGACGCAGAATCCGGGGCTGCGCGACCGCGGCATCAAAGAAGCCGGATTCGTCGTACTCACCGAAAGCGCCATGCCCGGAATTCTGGCGGAAGTTTCGTTCGTCTCAAGTCCCACCGACGAGCAGAAGCTGCGGTCCGACGGGTACCGCGAAGAGATCGCCGAAGCGTTGTACAAAGGCATCGCGCGATACGCGGCATCGTCAAAAGGAGTGAAGCTGGCTGCAAAGCAGTTGCCAGTTGCGAGCAATCAGTAGCCAGTACTCAGTAGCGAGTACCCAATACCTGATACTCGGTTCTCAGCGCCATCGCGACTCTCATCCCTACAGTTTCGTAGTTTTGTACGCAAGGTTCAGGTGCGGACCAGCCCCTAGGCGGATGCAGCATCCTTCCGATTGAATGTCAGGCTGACAGAGGCTTCAATCCCCGCTTCCGCAATAAACACGAGTTTCCCCTCAGCGCTGAACCCAAGCGAAACTTCAATGCTTTCGAATGTGAATCCTTTGGGGACCTCTGGCACAATGCTGTCCATCATTTCCTTGACTTGACCAGTGACTTTTTTCCAGTCTGCCTTCACATCCTCGAGGCTCCTGCCGAACAACTTTGCGGAAGCGCTTCCAAAGCTGTGGAGTTCGACAGCCCCCGGGGGAAGAGACTCAGCTCCCTGGAAAAGCACAATTCCTGCATCATCAAGTTCCTTTGGCATTTCCCTTGTCCTCCGCACGTTAGTGGTAAAGATCGCACTCCAGGAGGCTGGCCGCCTGGTCGAGATGTTGACATAATCCTTCCGCCCTTTCAGTTGCGGTGTTCACCTCGAATCCCATATAGATGGCAACGCCCCTTCCCTGTTTGTCCACGACCAATGCCCCGGAATCGCCTCTGCTACCCCCCTTTGCCAGAAAAATCCGAGCCGGTACGCCGGGGTGATTTATGTCGCGGAACCAGACTTCGGTAACTTTGGTCGGGATGATCTTCCTCGAACCCATTCCCGTGAACTGTACATCGGTCCACTGAGCCACGTAACGAAGAGTTTCCAAAGGACCTTCCAGATTTGGAGTGACACTCGCTGGTGGAACTACCAGAGCTGCATCAATGGATCCAGGGGCGAGATCGAGAAGTTTGCCTACTCCATGGGTTGTGTTGACAGAAGTTCCTGGGGGAATTTCTCCTACGACATGTTTTGCAGTTAGCACGGCGACCTGATTGGAAAATCCTGTCTTTCTGGATCTAGCCCAACAGCCGGCTGTTCCGAGTGCCGGGTGCACCTCTGGCCAGCCGTGAAATTCCTCAAAGCTAGGCCGCACAATAACAGGGAAGCTAGCGCCCCCTAAGTCGAACGACCGTCGTTCTCCTTTTTGGCTCCAAGCTTGCGTGTACGCCATGATTCCGAATGCGTCTTCCTCAGTCTCGGGATCGGCGAACCCGATGCTGGCAAAGCGAAATCCCGGTATCTTGAGGCCCCACTGCTGTTCCGTGAATGAATTTTGCAGAGCCAAAGTCCAGAGAATGGTCCGCCAGCGTGTTTCATCCAGTGTACCGATGACCGCGGTCAGCATTGGGTCATCAACAAAGGTGCCTAGGGCTCCTTCCTTAGGAAATTGCTGCGGCACGAGAGCCAGTCCATGGCTCCTGCTGGTGTTCATAGGACTCCTCCAAGCTGATCCGAACTCGGGTTGGAGCACCGGGATGAGGTACGAGAGTATACGCCAGAAAAGACCAGCCGCCGTAGTTTTCAAGATAGTTTAGGATTTACGAACAAGACCGGGGCGACCTTCCCGGCGCTGATATCAGTTCCCTGCCGGCACGCCGCCGTATTTCTCCAGCCACTTCAACTCTTCGCGCACCTTGATTCTTCCGTGCCACGGGTTCTTGGCCAGTGAGTGGCCTTCGCCAGGGAAGATCAACAGCTTATTGGGGATGCCGAGCGAGTAGAGCGCGTGCTCGAGAAGGTAGTCCTCGAGTACCGCGACTCTTATATCGTCGGCGCCGGCGACCATGTGCGTGGGTGTTTTGACTTTGTCGATCTGGAAAATCGCGGCTTCGTCGTGATAGCGCTGCGCGGCCTCCCAGGGGCGTCCGCCGAGAAAGTAAGCGTCGTCGGCAGTGGTGTCGTCGTTGCCCCAGTTGCCGACGTTCTCGACCGCACCGGCGCCGGTGACGGCAGCTTTGAAGCGCGTGGTCTGGGTGATGAGCCAGTTGGTCATGTATCCGCCATAGCTGTAGCCGCCGATGGTGAGGTGGTCGGGATCGGCGATGCCGTCCTTCACGAGCGCGTCGACGCCTTCGAGAATGTCTTTGCCCGGACGCGAGACCATTTCAGGCACAATCTGCATCAGGAATTTGTCGCCGTATCCGGTGGAACCACGATAGTTGGGCTCGAAGACGAGCCATCCGTTCGTAGCGGCCAGCGCGGCCCACTGGTACCAGTCGGCTTCGAAGTGATTGCCGTCGGCATCGGCCGGGCCTCCATGAATGAAAGTGAACATGGGCAGATGCTTCGCTTCGGGCTTGCCTTGTTCCAAGCTGCCCGGCGGGTAAATCAGCATGCCTTCGACGGTGGTGCCATCGTCCGCCTTCCATTGATAGGGCTTGCCCTGCGGGAGTTCGCGCTCCGCGAGAAGTTTATTGAAGGAAGTGATGGCGCGGGCGCTGCCGAGCAGGTTAGGGCCTTCGCCCAGGTAGACCTCCGTTGGTTGGGTAAGCGAAGAGTATTCGAAGGCAACGCGCAGAGTGCGCGGTCCGGTCGAGACTTCTTCGTATGTACCTGTTTGTCCGGCGAAAATGTGGAGCGAGTCAGAGGGATTGGCAGCAGTGTACATTTGCACTTCGGTGCCGAGACGCGCCGTGACAACGACTCCGCTACCGTAAGGGCCATAGCTCACAATCTGCCCCGTGAAGTCTTTGGCCCACTGCTCAACCTTCTTACTGAAGGCGTCAACCCAATAGAGATGCGGTTGGAGATCGCGATACGGGCCGAAGGGATCTCCCACTTCGACACTGAAAAAAATGTGGCGGCTGTCGTTGGCCCAGCGGGGATGGATTTCGAGCGCCTCGTTATTTGTGAGGCGGACCGGTGAAGGAGGTGGAGTGTTGAAAGTGCGGGCGTAGAAGAGTGGATATGTGTAGAGTTCCACGTCTTCGGTCTTTTCCTGGCGCTGGTTGATGGCATTGGTCAGGATCGCGAGGTTGCTGCCGTCGGGAGAAGCGAGCAGTTGATCCACGCGCAGCGGCATGGTGGCGATCGCCACCGCACCGGGCGTCAGATCCTGGTTCTCTTTTTCGGAATCTGCCTCGGCCTTCGCCGGTGCGGCCGCGTGGCGGGCAATTGCGGCGGGAACGTCGAGTGAAAAAAGGGTGTCGCCACGTTCGGCGGTACGGTACTGCACCACATCTTTCCATTCCTTCTTGTAGTCGTCTTTCTGTGTCTTGGTCCAGGGCTGGCGCGTAGCGAAATAGATGGTTTGCGAGTTGCCCGACCAGTCGAAGGCATGAACCTCTTCTTCCCCCTGGGTCACGGCGAAAGCTTCACCGCCGGCGGGCGAGATGAGATAGACCTGGGCCGGTGGCTCTTTTGGATCAGAGTCGGAATCGGAGTCTGAGTCGGAACTTGCGGCTTTTTCAGCCGACGTCTTGCGCTCGGAGAGAAATGCGATCCAGCGCCCGTCCGGTGACCACTTCGGCTCGGTGTCGTGACCGGATTGCGTCAACTGGATGAGCGTGCCGCCGTTGGCGTCGTCGCGATAGAGCCAGAGGTCGTGGCGAAAAATCTGCTGGTCCCAGTCCGCCCGCTCGGTGCAGATAACTACGGACTTGCCGTCGGGGGAGATTTCGAGTGCCGTAAAACTGACGAAGTTGAAGAAGTCGTCGAGAGTCAATTTCGCCTTGACAGCGCTCTGCGGTTTTTTCTGGACGATGCCCTCGACCTGGGCCTGGATGCGGCCCTGGGCTTGGGTTTGGCCGACGAGCGCAAGCGTGCAGGTTAATGTGATGATGGTGATCAAAACAGTTTTCAGGATTGGCATAGGGTTCCCGGTGGGAAGAAGCGTTATACAACGCGGGATTCGTTCGGAGCAAGTTTATGACCCGGTTTCTCCTCCGCAGCGGAAGACAGGCAGCGCCAGAGGACCCACAGCAGCACTGCGAATGCCGGAACCGAAAGTTGAAGATGGGTCCAGCGGGAAAGCGGCCCGAACAACGGCAACACAAAAGCCAAATAAGTGAGCAGGCGAAGAGCGTTGGATGAAGCATGGTTAGGATCACGGAGGATCCAATTCACGATCAGCAGCAAAGCGGGCGCGATTACTACCAGGTCATAAACAAACAAGTGCGGATTGACCAGCACCGCAGCAAGAGTCAACGCGGAAAATCGCAGAGCGATTGGCGATGCAGATTTCCACACGGCAGCCGCGACAGCGATGCCCACGACAGAGGTGAGCAGATACAGCCCCAGCGCAAGCTGCGGCCAGGGGATGAGCAGCGTCCAGAAGGAGCGCAGGGAGTGCATCTGAATGGGGGCGAGGGAAAGTTCGGCCGCGCCGATCCAGCGCGAGACGTGCCACAGCGTTTCGAAATACGAACGCATCACGGCCGAGCCGAAGTACATCCATGCAAGCCCAAATTGCGCAGCCGCTGAGACAACCAATCCGCCGAATGATTCCCACGCACGCGCCAGCAGCAGCACCAGCGGAACTGCGACCAGAAATTGCGGCTTGAAAACCAGCAGTCCGAGCGCAATTCCCGCCAGCCAGGGACGATCTGAGCGGAACGCCAGGAATGCCGCGACAAAACAGGCGAGCACGAGAACCGAAATCTGGCCGCGCACGAAGAAATGAAACAGCGGAGGAAACGCGGCTGCGGCGGTGGCAACGAGCCGACCATGCGGCTGCAGAGAAGGGCAGGAACGCCAGATCATCCAGATGCACGCAAAGTAGAGAACCAGGCTGAACGTGACCCAGACGCGTGCTGCCACCGGAAACGAAAAACGCGCCAGAGGTACGAAAGCAAGACCTACGTGTGGACCATAAAGATTCGGCAAGCGCGTGCCGGCAGGCTCACCGATGATCGTGCGAATTTCCGACGCCACGACACCCTGGTCGTACAACTCAGCGCTGCGGCCCGCGGCGATCCAGCGTGCAGAAACGTAAAGTGGAAGAAAATCCTGAAATTTCAGATTCCCGGCGCGATCGAAGAAACCGGGCGTGGCAAAATCCGCGGCGCACACTCCCCAAGCGCACAGCGCTAGCAAAAGAGCCTGCGCACGCAGGCGCCGTGGGGTAAGCCAGGCCGCGGCCTTGGCCAGCCAGCCGGGCTCGGCTGTTGGTGAAGAGTCGCTCACGGCAAAGGCTCGGCGCTTTTGAGCGCATCGTCGAGTGTCTGAGAGGAAGTGGAGCTCTGCACGATCCGCCATCCGTCGTCGTAGTTGCGAAACGCAACTGTGGATTTGTAGCGTAGGTCGGCGGAGTAGAGAGCGGCACCGATTTCGTTCAGCGGAACCCACTTCCAGATGAAGTCGACGTCGGCGGCGTTTCCCTGTCGGCTGATGCCGGTGATGCTGACGAGTTTTCTTCGCGCCACGGGGATGACCAATGACGGCTTGTCCGCTGTTTCTGCCGGTACTAGCGGCCGCACCGTTTCCACACCCGATGGCGTAAGCATGACTTCCCAGCACGGTGGCGGAGCAAGGCCTGGCGTGCAAGCGGCCGCGCTGGCCGAGATCCACCCGCGATGCTGGAGTACGAGGTATTCCGGCGAGACGTATTCCTTGTTGGAGAGGACGCCGGTTTGCAACACGTACTGCTGCGGCGTCTTGAATGCGTCGGAAGCAGCGAGCAAATCGGTGGCAAGACGGCGCGTCAGGTAGTCGCGCGGAGAGCACGAGGCGAGTAACAACGCGAAACACAGACCCGCAAAGAAAACGATCGCTTTCCGCATGAACGAAAGAGTTTCCGAGTTGCCCAGCAATTCTAACGACCTGTGATTGTAAACAATGGCGAGCGGCCAGCTTTTGATTTTTTGCGTGGGAGGAACGGGTGGTCGGTGATCTGGCCGTCGAAGTTGGCGGCCCAGCGGCCGGGAATCTGCTGGGAGCAGCACGGACAGCGGCCCTCGGGAGTGAGGCGATAGTCTTCGATCAGATAGCCGTGGCGCTGAATCAGAGTCTCGCCGCACTGCGGACAGCGCGTATCTTCCCAGTTACCGATCCGGCCGGGCAGGTTTCCGGCGTAGATATAGCGCAACCCCGCTTGGCGGCCAATTTCAGCAGCGCCCAGCAGGTCCTCGGCATTAGTATCGCGCTGGTCGTCACCCTGCATTTTGTAGTCGGTGTGAAATGCGGTCACGTGCCAGGGAATATCGGGCGAAATTCCGGCGACAAATTCAGTGAGCCGGCGCAGTTCGTCGACCGAATCGTTGAAGCCAGGGATAAGGAGAGTAACGATTTCCAGCCACAACCCCATTTGATGAATACGGCGAATGCTGTCGAGAATCGGCCCGATGCGCCCACCGAGTTCGTGATAGTGTCGGTCGTCGAAAGTCTTCAGGTCGACCTTGTACAGATCGATCCACGGTCGAATGTATTCGAGCACCTGCGGCGTGGCGTTGCCGTTGGAAACGAATCCAGTCACGAGCCCAGCGGCCCGGGCTTCCTTGAAGATGGCGACGGCCCACTCGCTGGTGATGAGCGGTTCGTTGTAAGTGCTGACCAGTACTCTCGCGCCTTGCGCAAGAGCATCGCGCACCAACTGTTGCGGAGAGACCTCGAGTGGCGGCGAGATGGCGTTGGGATCGCGGAGCGCCTGCGACGTCACCCAGTTCTGGCAATAGGCGCAATGCAGATCGCAGCCCAGCATCCCGAAGCTGTAGGCCAGGGCTCCCGGATAAGCGTGAAAAAATGGTTTCTTCTCGATCGGATCACATTGCATTCCGGCGGTGTATCCCCAGGGCACATACAGACTGCCACCGCGGTTGTAGCGGACTTTGCAAACGCCGGCCTGGCCTTCGGGGATGGGACAGCAGTGGCCGCAGGAAAAGCAGCGGACGCGATTCTTGTCGAGTTTCTCGTAGAGAGAAACCTCGGCCTCGCGGACTCGCTCGTCGAGAATGTCGCGCAGCGTGGGCACAAGTTCACTCTGCTGTTATTTTAGACCCGCGTTGGTGGGGAGTCCTCTATAAACTGTCGAGCTTACGCTCGACCGGACGGCCGGGGCAGCCGTCCCACCCGGCTCGTGCTAGTGGCCCGCTGGTGGCTTGGCGGGAAACTGGTGCTGCTGCAGCCAGCCGTTCGCTTGCAGTTCGATCGAGGTGATTTGGTCGCGGGTCAGGTTGGCAGCGGCTACGCGTGCAAGTACCTTGCTATGCTCGTCGCCATTGGCGCGGGCGAGCGCCATCCAGAAATATGCCTGACTGTAATCCTGTGCAACGCCGCGTCCGCTCAGGCAGAGGGATCCCAATTTCGATTGGGCTGCGACGTTGCCCTGCTCCGCCGCCCGGGTAAACCAGCGGAAAGACTCGCGCTCGTCGAGTTTCACGCCATCGCCGGTGGCATAGCGGAGACCAAGGGAATTCTGAGCCGTGGCATCTCCGTTCTCAGCCAGCTGTTTCAGCTGATCCAGCGTTGCAGTTTCGACAGTCGGAGCGGGCGCGGTAGCCGGAGTGTCTTGCGGCTTCGCGGAGGCTGACGATGAAGCGAGCACCGTTTCCAGCTGGGCGTGGGCGCGGGCGTGAAGCTTGCCTTGCAGCCATGGGGCCACGTCCGTCTGGAGCCACTGCGCCGACAGATAGCCCAGCGCAAGAAAAACCACGCAGGCCGCCAGGATCAGGATAATCAGATGCGAACGCAGCACGCTGAATCCGCCCGAACCTTTTTCTTCGGAAACATTGGACGCCGTTTTGTCGTTCTGCTGTGGCTCGGAGGCAAACAGAACGCTGCCTGGCTTCGGCGCGAAGCGCTCGGCAGCAGCCGACTGCGGTGCCAGATTTTCCGAGCGAGCCGCACGATTGACCGCGGCCAGGATTGTGTCTGCGAGCCGCTGCAGCACGCGCCCGTCGCTTTCGGCGAAGGAGTTTGGTTGCGGCGAGAAGGCCTCGAGAATACCGACTGGTTTCTCTCCCAGGCGCAGCGGAACCGCCAGCATGGAACGAACGCCCAAAGCACGGCAACTCTCGCGATCCACACGCGCGTCGAGTTCGGCGTCGTCGCAGCGCTGCAATGTTCCACTCTTCACGCACTCACCGGAAAAACCACTGCCCACCTGCAGCCGCGCCCCGACCGGTGGAGCGTCCTTTCCGGAGCTGGCGCGACATTCCATCACGTCCGCGACTTCCGTAGCGAGTGCGATTGCAGCGCCGGAGGCACGCAAGAAATTCTGCGCGCGCTCGGCCACGAGTCGCAGAGCCCCCGAAAGATCTGAGCCTAGCGCTTCCACCTGCCGCTGCACCGCTGTCAGGGCCGCGAGAGTGTCAGTGTAATTGGGCAGCGGAGGAGCCTCGGCTACAGGCACCGTAGGAGCTATTTGTTCCCGGTTGGCGGCGCCGGTCATCACATTCAGAAAAAGCCATTCGCGCAAACGCAACAGCGAAGCGGGAGCCAGTTCGGAAAAACACAAGCCGGCGCGCGCGGTAGCGTCAGACCAGACTACACGACCCATGGTGTGCACGGGCCCCGCGGATTCGGCAAGATCAAGGCAGAGGTGCAAGCTCCGTCCCGGCTCCAGGCGGGAACTGCACTGGAGGGCAACGCCGTCTTCACTGATGTTGAGGATCTCGTGGAGGTCGAGCATCGGGCCTCTCGACTGTGCGGTGAAGCTGGCGTAGGCGGGCGTTTGTACTTTGTGCCGCACACGGCGGCGACGATTCGGAAGAGTCGGTCGCAACGCCGTCGTAACCGCCATAGGGGCCCGAAATGCTCTGCACCATATTAGCCCGGAATTCCAGAAAAGTAAGCAAGGAAGAAAAGTAGAAAGGACGACAGTGACCCATTACGGGCAGTAACGACCTATGGACGGACCGTCGCTAAACCGCAGGCCGGAGAACCCGGGCCCGCCGCAGGCTGGAGATGCGGGAGATGGCAGCCACCATCATGCTTGAAAGAAGTTGCATAGTGGCGACGTCACGCTCGTCGAAGGCCCCGGGAGAGGAGGACAGCACCTCGAAAACTCCCAACGTGCGCCGGTAGTGGCGAAGGGGCGAGACCAGGATGGATCGAACACCCAGGCGGCGGCAGCTGGCCAGATCGACCCGGGGATTGCGCTCGGCATCGTGGCAGAGCATGATTTCGCCCGAGCGCACAGCCTCGGCCGAGATGCCGGAATCGGTTTGCAGTCGGACTCCGAGGTCGGGAGCCGTTCGGCCGGTGCGGGCACGGCAGACGATTTCGTCGCCGGCGCGGAGGGCGATGGCCGCTCCCGTAGCGCCGGTCAAATGCTGGGCGCGGTCGGTAATAGCGCTGATGGCTGGCTCCAGATCTAGTTCGGCTGGCTGAATCTCGATCTCTTTTTCGGTTTCCCCAGGAACGGAAACGGCGCGAAAACCAGATACGGGATGGGCAGCACTGGCAACGCGAAGCTGGCTGCGCAAAGCCAGGGACGGCACGCGGGAACGATCATCGAAATGAGAGCCGGAAGCCCAATCGGCATTCACCGCAGTTGGGTCGGGAACGGTGCGCAGCAGATCGCGGACGAGGCTGTCGAGCTCGGCGTCGGTGATCAGGTGCGCGGTCTGCTCACAGCTGAGCGATCCGCCCAGCACACGAGAAAGGCCGATCACCGCGTGGCTTCCGCAGGCGAGACAATAAGTTCGGCTGTTGGTGCTGATCAGCTCACACTGAACACAAAAAGTGGCCGTCTGCAAAGGAACAAAATTGACGTCTTTGAAGGCCGTGCCATAAATGCTCTTGCCAAAACGGGTCTTTCCCAGTCCGATCTTGCCAAACATGATTGACGAATCCTCGCTTCCATGGGTGCCATTGAAGGTAAACAGGAAGCGAAAGTTCGGAAAGTAACAGCAGTGGTTCTCCGTGTGCAAAACGAGGAACGAAAATGCCAGTCTGGCTGTCACTGTGCAGGATTTTGCAACTACGTATCCGACACACGTCAAAGGCCTTATCGGACGCGGGGAGTCGCGCCACATCTCCCAAGAGAGCTATTGATTTAACCTCGGATGTTGGCTATGATTACAAAACTGTTCGCGGGATATCCGTTGAACACATGGGGATAATCACATGCAATGGACAGCACCTGCTTTTGAAGAAGTTTGCCTGAACTGCGAAATCAACTCCTACGCCAGCGCCAAGCTGTAAACAGAACCGTTCCCCCGCAACCCTGATTCGGTTGAGCCACGCTTAGCTTCGGCTTCGCAGGATGACTTCTGCGATGCGTTCGGAGGAGTGTCCATCCCACAGGGGCACGCGATTCGGATCGGGCAGGTGTGCCGCCCGGGTTGAGCTTTGCCGAGTTGAATCCTGCGCCAGAATTTCTGCCGCGGCCGAGCGCAGCCTCCGCAAATCACGTCCCACCAGTTGATTCGTCCCCAACCTCAAAGTGATGGGCCGTTCCGTGTTCTCCCGCACCGTGAGGCATGGAACGCCGAGGAAAGTCGTCTCTTCCTGAATGCCGCCCGAGTCGGTGATCACCAGCGCTGCGCCTCGCTGCAAGGAGAGGAATTCGAGATAAGGCTGGGGATCCAGAAGATGAAGCCGCGCACCATTGTCGCGCACTGACACAGAGTTGGCGCCCAGTTCCTCCAGCCGACCACGCGTGCGGGGATGCACAGGGAAAATAACGTGGAGCTGTCCACTCAAGTCCTCCAGCGTGGCCAACAAATCGCGCAGCCAGGGCAGATCGTCGACGTTCGAGGGGCGGTGCAGAGTGACCAGCGCATACGGCTGGGTGGCTTGCGAAAAATTCTGCGGCGCCTTCGGCAGCAGACGGATCAGCGTGTCAATCATAACGTTGCCCACCAGGTGAATCTTCACGACATCAACTCCTTCGCGTTTCAGATTCTCGTCGGCGTCGGCTGAAGGCGTGAAGAGCAGATCGGAAAGCTGGTCAGTGAGCAGGCGGTTAATTTCTTCGGGCATGCTGCGATCGCGCGAGCGCAATCCGGCCTCCACATGCCCCACGCGTATGCCCAGCTTGGCGCAGACCATCGCGGCCGCCACGGTGGAGTTGACATCGCCGTAAACCAGCACAAGATCCGGCTTGCGTTCCAGCAGCACAGGCTCTAGGGCGAGCATCACTCCAGCCGTCTGCTGCGCGTGAGTGCCGGAACCGACTTCAAGGTTGCAGTCCGGCGCGGGCATCTCCAGCTGAGCGAAGAAGACTCCTGACATGGCGTCGTCGTAGTGCTGCCCAGTGTGAACCAGAGTTTGCTCAACGCCTTTATGCGCGGCCAGTGCGCGCAGAACGGGCGCCGCTTTCATGAAGTTTGGCCTGGCGCCAACGACGTGAAGAATTCTCATCGCGGTTATGGGAGCAACGCAGAATTGTAGCTGGTCCGCTGGGAACGACGGAAACTAACCGGCCTGCGCGGCAATCAGCGGCGTTTCCTGGTCTGGTAGCGGGATCACCTGGGCTGAGTGTACGAGCGTGCGATCGAGCGCGTCGGCCAGCGCCGTGGGAAACGACGACGTCAGAAGGTTCACATCAAGCTGCAAGTCGCGATCGGAATACGCTCTGTGCACGAACAGGGCTCCGCGTCGGCGATTGGCGGAACTCAGCAGCTCTAATGCTACAGTCCAGATCGCCGCGGCGTTCGTGGTCTTGGCCGCTGCGGGCTTGGGCTTCGTCCAGCGGAAGGACAGAGCACTACGCCGCGCAGAATCCGCCGCATCGAAGAGAACGAGTTCGCCGGGCAGCAGTTCGAGCTTTAGCTCAAAACCGTCAAAGTCATTGCTGCCGAAAGCGGCCAGAAGAATCTTTCGCACCTGCTCGAAATCACGCGCGACTTTGAGCTCCTCGGTGGCGCGGCGAATCGCCAGGTTGTTGACGAATATCTGCGGCTGATCGAGAGTCCGTTGCGCCACGCGGGCCAGTTCGCCAAACTCGAGATAGCCAAGGTGCTGCACGCCGATCCAAATGCCGATGCCCAACACGGCCAGCACCAGACCGAGAGAGCTGCCGGTCGGCCACAGCAGGAACAGGCTCAACATCGCGAAGACCGCGGAAACGCCGTACAGCAAAATCACGACCTGGCGATGCGTGAGTCCGTGCTGCAAGAGCTTGTGATGAATGTGCTCGCGGTCAGCAGTAAACACCGGGCGGCCGCTGATCAGGCGGCGAATAACGGACAGAGACGTCTCCAGAATCGGCAGCCCGAAGGAGACGATCGGAATCGCCACCGCGACGATGGTCGGGGCCTTCTGCGCGCCATCTAAGGCCAAAGCGCTGAGCAGGAAGCCGATCAGCAGGCTGCCGGAATCGCCGAGAAAGATCGTCGCGGGATTGAAGTTGTAGCGCAGAAATCCCAGAATCGCGCCCGCCAGCGCGATCGTCATCAACTCGACCAGCGGCGGTCCGTGAAGCAATGCGACCACGAACGCCACCATGGTCGAGAACAAAGCTGATCCGGCCGCCAGTCCATCCAGGCCGTCAATCAGATTGAACGCGTTGGTAATGGCCAGCACCCAAACCACGGTGAACGACAAGCCGATGTACCAGGGCAGGGCGCGGTCGCCGAACAACACAGGAATGTTTACGATGCGCAGTCCGCCCATGTACAGCATGGCGGCCGCAATTCCCTGCACCGAGAACTTGAGGTATGGCCCTGCGCCGCGGAGGTCGTCGTAAACGCCCAATAGAAACACAAGCGCCGCCGGTACGAGGATGGTCGTCATCCGCGTCAGGAAGGAGGAAGAGTGCAATTGAGGATTTCGAACGGCCCAGACCCCAGCCACGCCCATGCAGCAGGAAAACGAAACGAAAATGGCTACCCCGCCTAGGCGTGGCAAAGGGCTGGAATGCAGGTGACGATCCTGCGTGGGCACGGCTACCCAGCCGTGAACGGTGGCAAAGTCGCGCACGTACCGCGTGAGCACGAAAGCCAGCAGCAGCGACAAAAAGAACAAGCCTAACGAAATAGTGGTCAACTACGCCACCCTCGGCGAGCAGACATGCACACAGATCACTCGGAGATCATGCCTGATCGCGCTCGCTCCAGTATTGCAGCGATGACCAGAGTTAAGTAGTTAGTGAACTGGTACCTGTTGACGTTGTAGTGGGTTGACTCTAGCAGCAACAAAGCGTGACTTCAATGCTCGCGCTGGAAAAAGCTGTGGAAAACCCATCCGGAAGGCCGTTCTGACGCGGCCGCACCGGCAACTCCTGTGCTACACTGCTGCTCAAATCCTGATCTCTTACGCTAGGGGAGTCGATGAAGTCGGGCACATCGAGTTGCACCCGCCAGGTCCGTTACGTTCTACTATTCTTCGCTGCGTGTTGCCTTGCCGGCGTGGCGGCCGCTCAGCAATCAGCAGCCGTCCCGGTGGACCAAAACAATACGAGCAATACGCAGGAGGCGGCGCAACCGGCCTCGCAAGCTGCTGTCAACACATCAGGAGCTGCGGCTAACTCGCAGTCGGCCACACCAACTGCCTCGCCCCGGACTTCTTCAGGCCAGACGGCGGGGACTCTGGCTCAACCTCCATCGACCGATACTTCCGACCAATCGGGCGCGCTGGTGAAGCTCGGCCGCGGCGATCTGATCGAGGTAAGCGTGTACAACGTACCGGAATTAGCCACCAAAGCCCGCGTCAGCAATTCTGGCGACGTCTACCTGCCGCTGATCGACTACGTGCACGTTGAGGGGCTGACCCAGGAAGAAGCGCAGACAGTGATCGAAAAGCGGTTGGCGGATGGCGGCTTTGTGCGTAATCCGCATGTCACTATTTTCGTGGATGAAGCTGCATCGCAGGGTGTGACGGTTCTCGGTGAAGTGGCCAAACCCGGCATTTACCCCGATGTGGTGGATCGCAAGCTTTACACCATGGTTTCCGAGGCCGGAGGTTTCACCGCGGCCGCCTCGCGCAAGATCGCCATCATTCGGCGGGGGCAGCCGGAATCGATCCAGGTCGACCTGCCCCGCAATCTCGCCGACGACTTGAGCGGCAACGTGGATGTGCTGCCCGGCGACACCATTAACGTCCCCCGAGCGCCCATTATTTATGTGGTAGGCGACGTTGGCCGGCCCAGTGGCCTGCTGGTGGATAACGGCACGCTCACCGTGCTGCAGGCGCTGGCTCTGGCCGGCGGCACGAATCGCACGGCAAAGATGGGCGGGGCGCGCATCATCCGCAAAACACCCTCGGGTATGATCGAAACTCCGCTCCAGCTGAAGAAGATGTTGGAGGCGAAAGTGCCCGACGTGACTTTGCAGGCCGACGACATTCTCTTTGTGCCCGTCAGCGGCGGCCGCGTGCTGGCCGCAGAAACCATGAGCGCGGCGATCTCGGCGGCCACAGCCGTGAGCATCTATACGGTTCATCCGTAACCGTCTCGTCTGCCCCGCAACTGCTCGAGAACCTGAATGTATTTCTCTGCGGTGCAGGTGCGAGAGAAATTCCGCAAAATGTAGTCTCGACCGTTTCGCCCGAAGGCCGCGCCCAGATCGCGATCGGCGGCCAGTTGATGGATGGCCTGCGTGAGCGCGGCGGCATTTCCCGGCTCGATCACCAGCCCAGCTTTGGCTTCCTCGATAATCTGCCGCGCCTGACCTTCGACGCCGAGAATCACGGGGCGGGCACACGACATGAATTCCAGCATCTTGGTGGGAATGACGGTCTTGAACACATCGGTCTTTTTCAGGAGGACCAGGCAGGCATCCGAAGCAGAGATGAACGCCGGAATTTTTTCGCGCGGCTGCTGATCGAGAAAATGAACGTTTGCGAGCCCACGGGAATGCGCCAGGGCCTCGATCCGTTCTTTCTCCGCGCCTTCTCCGATCAGAAGAAACAGCACGCCCGGATTTTGAGTTCGAATGGCCGCGGCCGCATCGAGCAGAGTTTCCAGTCCATGAGCCATGCCCATGGTGCCGATATAGCAAACCAGGAATTTGCCCTCGGCGCCAAGTTCGTTGCGCAGGGCGCACAATGCTGTCTTCGGTGCCGGAGCGAAAAGACTAGTCTCGACGCCGTTCTCCACCACGGCGATCTTTTTTGCAGGGACACGCCAACGCTCTACCAGATGGTCGCGGAACGCAGGGGAGACAACCACGATGCGATCGGCCTGCTGGTAGAGAAAGTTGGCGATCGCCCCCAGCGCGTTATGCAGCAGGGAGTCTTCGTCGCCCATTCCGACGGCGGTCAGCGACTCCGGCCACAGGTCGCGCACTTCGAAAACGAACGGGATTTTTCGCGCGAAAGCCAGCCACCAGCCTGCCAGACCCACCAGCAGTTGCGGTGATGTGGCGATAATCACGTCGGGACGCGGCAATTGGAGCCCGCGCAGAGCCGCGGAAAGGCAAAACGACGCGTAGTTCCGCATGCGCTCGTGCACCTTGCGGTTGGGCAAGGGCCAAAGCCACGTACGGAAGACGTTCACACGTCCGACTTCCTCGCGATAAGTCAGCCGGCGCATGCGCTCACGCCATTCGGCAGAGACAACTCCAGTGGGGTGATTGGGAAATCCCGTGAGCACGGAAACGTGATGGCCGCTCCGGGCCCAGTGAAACGCCAGTTCGGCGGCGCGCGCTGCGGGAGCGCCCATTTCCGGCGGAAAATATTGCGAGACGTAAAGAATCTTCACGTGAAGGTAGAGGCTATCGCAGAAATGCCGGTTTGGGATAGTCGCGCGCGACCTTCCGGCGTCAGCACCGCACAGAACAGCCCTCGACACCGCCCCAGCCTTCTTGAGAAGCTTGTTCACAGACTCTCCGGTTTCATAAGGATGCAACATTGGCCACCGATTACGCGCGGCTTACCGACAACCTTCTTCACTTCTACGACTTCAAGAACAAAGTTGTGCTTTTCGTCGGAGCGGGAGTGAAGCAGTTGCTGACTCCCTCGGCCGGGGCCAAGAAAATCGTTGCCATTGATCAGGACGTTGCGGCCCTCCGCGAGCTTGCGGAGAGCGTTGTCGCACAGGGGCTGCAGGGCTCTCTGGAGACTGTTGGCCGCAGATTTGAGGAGGTCGAGCTAGCAGGCGATGTGGTCTATTTCGAATTCTGTCTGCACGAGATGACCGATCCCGAGAGAGCGCTAGCTCATGCCAAAGCCCTGGCCAGCGACGTCGTGGTGATGGACCATTCGCCCGGCTCGGAATGGATTTACTACGGCGCGAAAGAAGACAAGGTCCAGCACAGCGCGGAGGTCATGGAGCGCCTCGGCGTGCGGCGGCATGAGCGGTTTCAGGCAGAACAGAGGTTCGAAAACTATGCCGAGTTCCTGGCGAAAGTGACGCCACAAGGGCCTGTCGCAATCGAGCGAGCACAGCGCTTTGCAGTCAAGACCAACATCGTCATTCCGATGAGCTACGATCTGAATCTTCTGTAGAGCGGAATTACTCAGTAGTAAGCGAGTTTGAAGGCGCTCTTGTAGAGAAGAGCACGCCTGCGGTTGCTTGCGTTGCGGGCGTAGTTCTCCCAGCGGTCGGCGACGCGCACGAACTCGCTCTCTCCCGTCAGACGATGCGTCACCCGTAACTGGACGATGTGCAACTGATGATAAAAGGCGCTGGCCACCATGGGCAGGCGCGTTCCCGCCTGTTCGTAAAGCGACCAGAATCCCAGGTCGTAGCGATCCAAGTTGCGAAGAAGGGTCTGCACGGCACGCGCAAACAGGCCTTGTGCGGAACTGTCTCCCGTTGCCAGAAAATAATCGTAAACACCCCATGAGGCCCAGATGAATCCGTTCAGAATGTGCGTGGGCGGCGAGACGATGTACTCCTCGAACCACAGATCGCCACGATCGTCTGTAAAGGTCACGCCGCCCTCTGCGACCGGTCTACAAAAGCTCGCCAGGGCGCGCTGCGCGGCGTCGATATAGCGCGTGTCGCCTGACTCCTTATATGCGCGCACCAGAACCGAAATTCCTTGTCCCTGCGCCAGTGCCGAATACCATGGGGCCTTCAGCGTTTCGCGATACTCCCAGTCGAAGTGGTGGTTCCAGACGGCGAGCCCGCGGGAATTGGCTTCCAGATGTGAGCACAACCAATCCGCAGTCACGAAAAACTTCTCGCGACGAGCGGGATCGCCGCTGCGTCGGAAGAAATTGTAGTTACCCAGCCCATATTGCGCGATGGCGATGGGGTTGCACTGCACGCCGATCTTTCCGTGATAGTCGAGGAGCGGAATTCCGGACTTGTCGTAAGCGCCCTTGTAGTCGGCCTTTTCGGCAAACTGCATGTAGTATTCACCGAGTTCGCCAGCGGTTGCATTCGGATTTTGTGCGGGCGTTTCATGCCAGAAGGTGAGATGGCTCTCGCCGCCAAGAAGGTAGGCGCTAAAGATGCGGCGATAGTAGCGGAGTGAGGGCACGGGCTGGGGTTCATATTACGGCAAGGCTGACAGCGTGCGGCAAAGTCCCCACTTCTGGCAAAACCGGCCAGAAGTGGGGCACCCGGCGCACTTCTCGCAAACAGCGCGAGAAATGGGGCACCCGCTCTGCCTACAGGCCATAAAGCGAGGTGACCATGTCGTCGGTCTCCACCGCTACGGTGGTCACGGCCAGGCAGGAACTCGTATTGCCTCCATCAGGGAGCAAAGCGTTGCCGTATTGAAACAGGCCCATCGGCCAGCGATCTTTTTTCCATGCGAGAAGCGGCCGCCAGTCTCCTC
>CAYOUY010000177.1:0-5194 GCA_964407245.1 uncultured Acidobacteriaceae bacterium | reverse complement strand
CGCTTCGCTGATACGGAGAGATTATTCACAATGCTGGCGCCGCGCTTCATCAGCGGCAAGGCGGCGCGCGTGCACAAAAACATTCCCGTCAGGTCAGTCTCGATGACTTCGCGCCAGTCCGCGGTCGAGAGCTCGGCCACGTTGCGGGTGGGGCCTGCGAGTCCGGCGTTGTTGACTAGCACATGCACATGTCCAAATTGTTTCTTAACGGCGGCAAAGAACTCGCTGACCGAGCGCTCGTCGCGGACTTCGCAGGAGCGGACGAAGGCGCCGAGCTTCTGTTCGAGATTGCGGATCCGGCGTGGGTCGCCGAAGCGAGCTGCCATCGCCAGGCGACATCCGGCATCGGCCAGCGCTTGAGTGATCGCCAGCCCAATGCCACGGCTGGCGCCGGTGACGACGGCAACCTTGCCGCGCAGCGGATCGGAGTTTTTTGCGCGCGAGGAAGCAGGCATATGAAATCAGCAAGGTGCCGCGTCAGCGATGATTACGTCGATGATTCGCTGACCCGATCTCCAGATCACCCGATCACGGTCAGCTGCCGTTCACTCCCCTGCCATGGATCAGAGCCAGGAATTCGTCGCGCGTCTCTTTTTCGGCGCGGAAGGCCCCGAGCATGGACGATGTGACCGCTGAGGAATGCTGCTTCTCGACCCCACGCATCATCATGCAGAGGTGGCGCGCCTCGATCACCACGCCCACGCCCTGGGGCTCGATGGCTTGCTGGATGGTTTCCGCGATCTGCGTCGTCAAGCGCTCCTGCACCTGCAATCGCCGGGCGAAGATATCGATCAGCCGCGGCAGCTTGCTCAGGCCGATCACCTTGCCCTTGGGCAGATAGGCCACATGCACCTTGCCGAAGAATGGCAGCAGGTGGTGCTCGCACAGGCTGAACATTTCGATGTCCTTAACGATCACCATCTCGTCATAGTCCACGTTGAACAGCGCGCCCTTCAGCAGCTTCTCCGGATCCTCGCGGTAGCCGCGGGTCAGATATTCCAACGAACGCTGCATGCGCTCGGGCGTGCGCGCCAGGCCGTCGCGACCGGGGTCTTCGCCGAGGCGTACGATCAACTCGCGCAACAGATCCTGCGTGCTAGCACCGGTGAGACTGACGGGTTCCAAGTCTTTTTTCATCTCGCTCCCTTTGGGTCCTAACCCCTACTCGCTACTTCCTCGAGTTCAGGGCCGTAATACTCAAATGAATTCATCATGGTCTCTTCCAGCCGCACTTTCTCCACAGTAGCGGCGCGAAAGCCGCGGGCAAGCAGCTGATAAATCTCCACGCAGAGGTTCTCGGTAGTCGGCACTACGCGCTTGAAAGCCTCAAGACAATTCAGATTTTCGTGTCCAAAGCGATCCAGCACCTCACGTCCGACGAAGCCGTCGAGATCCACGAGATCACAGACCATTCCCGTGCGCGGATCGACTTGCCCGCCGACCGTTACCTCAAGCGTGTAGTTGTGGCCGTGCCCGTACGGATTGTTGCACTTGCCGTAAACGCGGCGGTTTTCCTCCACTGACATCTCCGCACTGTGCAGGCGGTGCGAAGCGGAAAACCGGTAGCGGCGGGTGAGGTGCGCCTTCATGGCTCTCCGTAGTAATCCGCATAAAGGTCGGGCGTCTCGTAGACGCGCACGCGGTGCAACTCGGCCTGCTTCAGCTTGGGCTCCAGCCGCTGCCAGATGGCAATGGCAAGGTTCTCAGTAGTGGGAATGCGGTCGCGAAATTCCGGCACTTCTTTGTTCAGGAAACGGTGGTCCATGGCATCGAGCACTTCGTGGTTAAGCACTTCTTTCAGCTCCCCCAGGTCCATGACGAAGCCCGAGCGTCGATCAACCGCACCCCGCACCGTGACCTCGAGCGTGTAGTTGTGCCCGTGGCCGTGCGGGTTGTTGCACTTGCCAAAGATGCGGCGGTTCTCCTCCGGTGTGAGCTCCGGATTGTGATAGTAGTGGGAGGCAGAAAACTCGGCCCGTCTTGTCAGGAACACCATTTTCGCTCTCATAGCTTCTGATTGCCCGAGCCCCGCGATAGTTACAAAATCCGGAATCGCGATAGCCGGTCATCAACTGACGTCAACCGCCCGCAAGAACGCCTGGGCAACGTTGGGAGCATCAAACTTCTCGACCGCCCTGCCTCCGCAATCGCCCAGCAATCGGCGCAGCCTGGGCTCGCGGTGGAGTCGCTCGATCGCTCCCGCCAGAACTTCCTCGCTCTCAGGCTCGACCAGCAGTCCGTTCTCGACAACTTCCGGCGTGGCCCCGGCGCGCGCAGCCACGATCGGCTTACCGGCGGCCATGGCTTCCAGAAAGACAATTCCGAACCCCTCCTGTACGCTGGGCAGGCAGAAAACGTCGCAGCGGTTGTACTCCCGAGCGAGTTCGAGCTGCGAAATGTCCTTGAGCCAGACGACGCGGCCCCCGAGCCCCTTTTCGTGATGCAGGTCCCGCAATTGACGCGCCTGCGGGCCATTGCCGACAATTCGCACTTCGAGCCCCGGAATTGTCCGGCGCAGTCGTGCCGCTGCCCGCAGCAGAACGTCGACCCGCTTACGCAGGTAGAACCGGCAGACGCAAAGCACCACGAACTTGCCGGAATCAATCTGTGGCTTTGCCAGGCCCAGCAAACGGCGCCACTCGCGCAGGTCAATCGGCTCGGGGACAACACGACACGCCGCAGGCACCCCGTAGAGTTCGCGGATCCTCATCGAGGAATACAGGCTTGTGGTCAGGACCATGTCCGCGCGCTCAACGTGCCGGCGTTCGCACGAAGCCTGGATCTGCATCGTCGCCCGGGTTACCCCACTCTCAAACCGCATCTCGTCCGCTATAACGCCCTTGATTGACGCCACGTGCAAACCGGGGCTAAGCCTTGGCAGCGAGTATCCGTCCATATCAAAGCCCACAACGACGTCGCAACCGTCTGGCACGCGCCGGCTGAGCATCTGATTGAAAATCAGCCGCTCGACCGTAAAGATCGGCAAGCGGAGGCGCGGGGTCAGGAAGTTCACAACCACCCCTGCCTCGCGCAGTGCCATAGCCAGCGTCTTGATGCCGACGAACGTTCCGCTCCCGCCCGCGACGTTCAAAGGAGTGGCGGTAATGAAACGCATCCGCACCTGGCGCCGTAATGTTTGCGTAGCGGCAGCGGCGCTCCAAGGCGCCGAATCTGACAATGAGGGCTGCATACTTATCCCAAAACCTTCTATTATAGGTGCTGATGCGCAGAATCCCGGTCTTCTTTGTTCTGATGCTGGCAGCGGCTACGGGCTGCGGCCGCGGGTCTCATCCTGGTCTGGTGGGCAATGCGGCGCCCGACTTCACCCTGCAGGACGCCGACCGCAAGGTGGTGCTGCACGACCTTCGCGGCAAGGTGGTGGTGCTGAACTTCTGGGCCACCTGGTGCCCGCCTTGCGTCGAAGAGATGCCTTCGCTGGTCAAGCTGCAATCCGGTCTGAAGGACCGCGTGGTGGTGGTTGCGGTCAGCGTGGACGACGACGAACGCAGCTATCACAACTTCCTCAAGAAGAACAACGTGGACCTGCTCACGGTGCGCGATCCGCAACAGAAGTCCAACGAACTCTATGGGACGTTCAAGTTCCCTGAGACTTACATCATCGACCGCCAGGGCGTGGTGCAGCGCAAGTTCATCGGGCCGGTGGACTGGACAAGGCAGGACGTGGTCGAGTACCTCAACAAGCTCTAAGGTGAGACTCTAGGGTGGCCAGCCTCACCGGTTCCTTCACGGTTTGATGATGGTTCCGACAGGCATGCCACATCCCGCATCCCGCGCCGTTGGATCCGGATACAGCTGGATTTCCAGCTTTTTCTCTTCCGCAGGCCGTAGGCGAAGTGGGCTGGTTTCAGACCCATTGGTGCTGGGGTAGTACCACGGTTTATAGCCCGCTAGCCAGACCTTCAATGTTACGTCAACGTTCGAAGGGATTAAGACGCGGTATTTCGCATTTATGAGTCCCGTGCCCATCAGGAAATTATTGGGTTCCGACACGCGTCTGAATTCAGCGCATGGGTTGATAGCGTTTCCGGTAACCGCGTCTCTTACGGTGCCGACGAGCACACCTGCCTTCGGGCCAAGCCGGATTGTGGCCGTCTCGCTGGGGTGGCTCGGCTCCAACGTCACCGTCAGTAGCTTCGCGCCGAATCCTGCGTAGAACCCGCTAGAAAGGTCAGGATAGTCCTCCTCCTCCTTTGACGCAGATAGCGAATATTGTCCCCATCTCAAGTGCGCTATTGTGAAGTGCCCTGTTTCGTCGGTTTCGCTCTGGGGCACCTTGCCCAGCATCGGTTCTCCGACCGGAACAGCGTACGCTCTCGCTCCCTTCACCGTATCCCCGTGTTCGTTGATGACGGTCCCCTTAATCGAGCCGTTGTTCTGTCCACCTGCCCTACCAATAAGAAAGGCTAATGAAAGTGCGAACGGCAATGAAATTAGCCGTCTCATTGTCGCCTCCTTTCCTCTGCCTCCCGTCTCCCGGCGGTCTTCATTCACAGCTTTAGCTTCCGAAGCTGCAGCGAATTCAAGATCACCGAGACCGAGCTGAAGCTCATCGCCGCGGCCGCGATGATCGGGCTCAGCAGCAATCCGAAAAACGGATAGAGCACTCCCGCCGCGATGGGCACTCCCAGCAAGTTGTAGATGAAGGCGAAAAATAAATTCTGACGGATGTTACGCATCACGGCCTGGCTTAGCCGACGAGCGCGCACCACGCCGCGCAGATCGCCTTTGAGCAGCGTGATTCCGCCGCTCTCCATCGCAATATCTGTGCCGGTGCCCATCGCGATACCGACGTGCGCCTGAGCGAGTGCAGGCGCATCGTTGATGCCGTCTCCCGCCATGGCCACAATGCGGCCTTCGGCCTGAAGGCGCTTCACCACCTCTGCTTTCTTATCCGGCAGGATCTCGGCTTCGAACTCGTCGATGCCGAGCCGGCGCGCGACCGCTTCCGCCGTGGTGCGGCTGTCGCCGGTGAGCATGACGATGCGGATGCCCTGCGCGCGCAGCTCGCGGATGGCTTCGACGCTCGACGCTTTGACAGGATCGGCTACTCCCACAAGTCCCGCTGGCTTGCCGTCAATTGCAACCAGCATGACCGTCTGCCCTGCGCTGCGGAGGTCTTCGGCTCGCGCCGCCAGATTAGCAGCAGGGATCTTCAGTTAATCGAACAGCGCCT
>CAYOUY010000176.1:0-13285 GCA_964407245.1 uncultured Acidobacteriaceae bacterium | reverse complement strand
GATGTCGTAAATCGTGCAAATGTTGGGGTGGTTCAGCGAGGAGGCGGTCTGGGCTTCGCGGCGGAAACGCTCGAGGGCGGCGGCGTCCTGAGCGGTGTCTTCGGGGAGAAATTTCAACGCGACGACGCGGTGAAGGCGAGTGTCTTCCGCCTTGTACACCACGCCCATGCCTCCGCCGCCCAGCTTTTCGAGGATGTGGTAATGCGAGATGGTGCGGCCGATCATGAGCCACGACATGGTAGGCGGGAACGAGGGGCAAGTCAATGAGCGGAGTTGTACTGGTGCCGTGCGCGAAAAGCACACGCAGGGAGGTGTCCCGCTGCCGTTCCCGGCCGTTACTTAGGTCATCTTGGGGAACGTGACGGTTCGGGCGATGATGCTCAGAGAGTTCGTGCCTTGCCCCCAGGGGCTAAAGCCCTCTCTCGTCTGCGGGCCGTTGCGGCACGACTGAAGTCGTGCCCTGATACGAAACCAGGATTCCTCATGAATATTGACGATCTGCTGCGAATTGCGACGGAACGGCGAGCCAGCGACTTGCACCTGAAGGTGGGAAACTATCCGCACCTGCGCATTGACGGCGACCTGGTGCCGTTGACCGACCAGCCGCGCATCTCGGCCGAAGACATGCTGAATATGGCGTTCAGCATGATGTCGGCGCGGCAGAAGCAGAAATTCAAAGAGACGACGGAAATTGATATGGCGTACGGCGTGGCCGGCCTGGGTCGCTTCCGTGTGAACATTTTCCAGCAGCGTGGAAACGTGGGACTGGTGCTGCGCGTCATTCCAACCAAGATTCGCGCGCTCGACGAACTGTTTCTGCCCAAAGTGGTGGAGCAGATTTGCGACATGCCGCGCGGGCTGGTGCTGGTGACGGGCGTGACCGGATCCGGTAAGTCGACCACGCTGGCGGCGATGGTGGACCGGGTGAATGCATCGCGCGCGGAACACATCATCACGATCGAGGATCCGATCGAATTTCTACACCGCGACAAGAAGGGATACGTGAACCAGCGCGAGGTCGGCGTGGACACGCCGTCGTTTGGGACGGCGCTGCGCGCCTCGCTGCGTCAGGATCCGGACGTGATCCTGGTGGGTGAAATGCGCGACCTGGAAACGATCCAGACTGCGCTGCACGCGGCCGAGACTGGCCACATGGTGTTCTCGACCCTGCACACGCTGGACGCGGTCGAAACCATCAACCGCGTGATTTCGATTTTCCCTCCGCCGGAGCAAAAACAGATTCGCATGCAGCTGGCGGCGGTGCTGCGGGCCATTATCAGCCAGAGACTGGTGCGGCGTTGCGATGCTGAAGGCCGCGTGCCCGCGGTCGAAGTCATGATCAACACCGCGTTCATTCGTGAATGCGTGCTGGTGCCGGAAAAGACGCGGTCAATTCGCGACGCGATTGCGGCCGGTACTTCGCAATACGGCATGCAGACGTTCGACCAGTCGTTGTGGGATTTGTTCCAGGCCGGGCTGGTGAATTACGAGACCGCCCTTGAGAATGCTTCGAACGCCGACGACTTCAAGCTGCGCATGCAGGGTATCGCGTCGACGTCGGACATTTCGCGGCAGTCGATGCAGTCGGCGGGCTTTGGCGGAAGGTAAGAACCGGCGTCAGGCGTTGGACTTCAGGTTTCGGATATTTGCCTTCTAGAGTGTTGTCCTCCTTGCAATGGGCGCGCGAAAGCGCGCCCTTTTTTTCTGCCTCTCTTTCCTCGGCGTTTCAGGAAGTTCAGTGCTGTGCGGCTCCGAACTGGGCGAAGGTGACGTAGTGGCCGGCTGGATCCTTGATGCCGATCTCTCTTGACCCGTAGAACGTGTTGCGTACCGGCATCACGACCTCGGAGCCCTGAATGGCTGAGATGGTCTCGTCCAGATTGTCAACCTCTACGTAGAGGAACGAGGGGCCTTTGCGGACCTGCGGCCCGATGGCGGTGACGTCTTTGTCAGCGCTGGCGTAGCTTTGGTACATCAGTTCCAGATTCCCCTTCTGCAGCATGGCGAAAGCGAGTTTGTTGCCATCGGGTACTTCTGCGGCCTTCTGGAAGCCGAAGCGCTCCACCCAGAACTTCACGCAGGGTTCGACTTCCGGAACAAAGAGTACGGGAGTGATTCTTTTGACGTTCATAGTTTTGGTCTTCTCCTGAGCCTTCGGCCTGAGCGAAGGCGAAATAGCGAGCAGCAGCGCGAAAGGCAAAGCGAAAGTTGCGGTCCGCATCAAATTACTCCTTGACGGCTTACGTAGTCTTAATTAGACTAGTAAACCTTACTAAACTCTGCTGGTCCTGTCAAGGAGGATTCTTATGCGCACGCAGAAACGCCAGATCCGCGATCTGGTTTCGGTCGGTCCGGCCATCGCCCGTGACTTCGAAATGCTGGGAGTCCACAGTGTGGCGCAGTTGGCGCGCCGCAATCCGGAGAAGCTTTACGAGAGGCTGTGCGAGGTCACCGGCCAGTCGCAGGACGTTTGCGTTCTTGACGTTTTCCGGGCCGCGGCAGCGCAGGCGCGGAGTCCGCATTTACCGCGCCAGCAAGCCCAGTGGTGGTACTGGAGCCGGCAGCGAAAGGCGCGCGATGCCCGCGTCTAAGAAACGTGCACTGACGACGCCCGACCTGGTTCTGCTCAGTCTTCTCGCGGAGCGTCCAATGCACGGCTATCAGGCCAATGTGGAGCTGGAGCGGCGGCAGGTGCGCGACTGGGCCGGCATCTCGCGGCCCCAGGTGTACTACTCGCTGGAGAAGCTGGCGCGGCTGGGATTAATTCGCGCGGCAGACAGCGACGACCCGGCGGCCGGGCCGGAGCGCAGCGTGTACACGACTTCAGGGCGCGGGCGGGCGGCACTGGCGGACGCGCTCGAGCGGGAAGATTGGGCAACAGAGCGGGAGCGGCCGCCGTTCTTAACCTGGATTGCATTGTCGTGGCAGGCGCGGGCCGGAGTGTTCGAGCAACAGTTGCGGCGGCGGGAGCGGTTTCTGCAGAAAGAACTGGCGCGGGAGGAGAGCACGCTGCGCGCGGTCCGCGCCGAGGTGGGCCATCGTTTCCACGAGGCGGTGTGGATGCTCAGCCTGACGATTCAGCAGATTCGCACGGAGCTGCGATGGGCGCGGAAGCTGTCGCGCGAGATCGTGAGGCGGGCGGCGGCGCAGCATTCAGAATATGCCGACGGCGGGGGCTAAGGCCCGTCATTTTGAGGGCAGCATAGGTTCGCGCTGCAGCGCCGCTTTCCGGCCGTTCGCGTACCGCTTCCGGTTGCGCTATCGTTAGCGCATGGCGTTTTCGCGTCCAAAGAAAAGGTCCTACACCGAAGACGAATTGTACGAATACGCCGTGGAAGCGCTGGCGCGGCGCATGCGGACGGTGGCGGAGCTGAAGCGCATGATGCGAGCGCGGGTGGAAGATGCCGAGTCGGAGTATGGGCAGACGCTGGTGGAGTTGGTGATCCGGCGGCTGAAAGACCACGGCTATCTGAATGATTCGCAGTATGCGGCGGCATATTCGTCGTTGCGGCGCGACAATCAGCGCTACGGCCGCATGCGGGTGGTCACCGACCTGAAGGCAAAAGGCGTGCACGGGGAAGTGATCGAGAAGGCGGTGGGCGCGGCGTTTGAGGGCGTGAATGAGGAAAAGCAGGCGCGGGAATATTTGCGGCGGAAGCGGCTGGAGAAACCGAAAGATCGGAAACAGGCGGCGCGCATCTTTCGTCAGCTGGTGCGGGCCGGGTTCGGGACGAAAACTATCCTGACGATCCTGAAGAAGTGGGATGTGAATGAGGACACGCTGAGCGCGTTGGAGAGCGAAACGGCCTGAGCCTTGGCACATTGCGTCATCCCTCGCTCCACCTGAAAAACGGCTGCGCTCGGGATGACGCCGACTGGCAGCAGAATAGCCGTGAGATTTGCGCTGGGGCGGAGCATGTTGCATACTCGCATCACACACCTAGCATCTGATTAAAGAAGAATGAGGAGGAACTATGAAAAGGAAATTCGCGGCAATCCTTGTAACTGCTTTGCTGGCATGCGCACCGTTTGTGTTTGCCCAAGACACCGGAACTGCCGCTGCCGATAAGGGCAAATCCGAGGGCACCGGAACGAAGGTGAAAGACGCGACCAAAACGGCCGCGAAGGACACTGAGAAAGGCACGAAGACGGCGGCCAAAGATACCGAGAAGGGCGCTAAAGTTGCAGCGAAGGACACAGAAAAGGGCGCCAAGGTGGCGGCAAAGGACACCGGGAAAGCCGCCGAAAAGACCGGAAGCGAGATGAAGAAAGGTGTGAAGAAGCTGGAAGGCAAAAAGGACACCACTAAGCCAGCTGACAAGCCGGCCGAGACTCCCAAGAACTGAGGAGCGGTTTCACCACAGAGGACACACGGAGCATGGAGGAACTTGCAAGGGGCCTCTGTGTCCCTGTGTCCTTAGTGGTTTGTCTTTCGCTAAAATTAGAGGTTCATGCTGACTGGGTCCGAAATCCGCCGTAAATTCCTCGACTTCTTTGTGCAAAATGGGCACAAGGAGGTGCATTCGTCGTCGCTCGTCCCGGCGAATGATCCCACGCTGCTGTTCACGAACGCGGGGATGAATCAGTTCAAGGACGTATTTCTCGGCCTTGAAAAGCGCGACTACTCTCGCGCGACGACCTCGCAGAAGTGCGTGCGCGCCGGAGGCAAGCACAACGATCTGGAGAATGTCGGGTTCACCAACCGGCATCACACGTTCTTCGAGATGCTGGGAAATTTTTCCTTCGGCGACTACTTCAAAAAAGATGCGATTGCTTACGCGTGGGAATTGATTACATCGCCCGAGTGGTTCGGGATTGCGAAAGACAAGCTGTATGTGACGATCTTTGAGGGAGCAGGCCCTGAGCTTGGGGTTATCCCGCGAGATGGAGAGGCTGAGGAGGCATGGATCAAAGTAGGGGTACCGAAGAATCGCATTTTCGACGGAGGAGTTAAGGACAACTTCTGGCAGATGGGCGATACCGGTCCGTGCGGGCCGTGCAGCGAGATTCACTACGACATGGGCCCTAGGGCGTCGGAACAAGGCCACACCGATTGCGCATTCACCTGCGATTGCGGGCGATATGTCGAGATCTGGAATCTGGTTTTCATGCAATTCGACCGCGATGCGTCGGGCAAGCTGACGCCGTTGCCGAAGCCGTCGATTGATACGGGGATGGGACTGGAACGCTTGGCGGCGGTGCTACAGGGAGTGATTTCGAATTATGAGACGGATCTGTTTACGCCTCTGATCAAGCGGGCGGCGGAGTTGACGGGGACGTCGCTCTCGAAAGAGTTGAAGAAGGAAGCGCATGCTAGGTCGGCTGCATCGTTGCGGGTGATCGCTGATCACTCCCGCGCCGCGACATTTCTGATTTCCGATGGCGTGCTGCCGTCGAATGAAGGCCGCGGGTATGTGCTGCGGAAAATTATCCGGCGCGCGATCACGCACGGGCGGTTGCTCGGGCAGACAAAACCCTTCTTGCACGAAATGGTTTTTGCAGTACGCGATCTGATGCGGGATGCGTATCCGGAATTGAATGAAACGGCGGAGCGGGTGGCGAAGGCGGTGCTGGCGGAGGAAACACGGTTTGCACATACGCTCGATGTTGGGCTGGAGAAGCTTGAAGCACGGCTGAAGCAGTCGGCGGGGCAGCTGGCAGGTGCAGAAGCATTCAAGTTATACGATACATTCGGCATGCCGCTCGACTTCATGCAGGATGCCGCACGGGATCAGGGAATTGCGTTCGATCAGGCGGGCTTCGACCGCGCGCTGGAAGAGCAGCGCCAGCGGGCGAAGGCATCGTGGAAAGGTGCGGCGAAGCAGTCTGCCAATCCGGCGTATCAGCAGCTACCGAAGTCTGAGTTTGAAGGCTATCGGCAGACGCGGTCGGAGAACTGCGAAGTGCTGGCCATTATAAAAAATGGCCAGGGCACGCGGGAGCTCAAGGCTGGCGAAGAGGGCGAGATCATTCTCGATCACACGCCGTTTTATGCCGAGTCGGGCGGGCAGGTGGGGGATCGCGGATTTTTTTATTCGGACGATCACAATACCGTGGTCGCCGAGGTGAAGGGCTGCTATTACCCGATCCAGGGCGTGCGGGCGCATCAGGTGGTGGTGAAAGGTGGGAGTTCGACATCCCCACCCTCTTTCGCAAAGAACGCGAAAGAAGGGTGGGGCAACCCCGTGCTTCGCGTGGGAGACAAGGTTGATGCGGTCGTGAACACCGACATCCGCGACGCGACCATGCGCAACCACACCGCGACGCACCTACTTCATGCCGGGCTGCGCGAGGTGCTGGGCAAGCATGTGAAGCAGGCGGGATCGCTGGTGGCGCCGAATCATCTGCGCTTTGATTTTTCCCACTTCACGGCGGTGGAAGATGAGGAACTGCAGGACATTGAGGACATCATTAACAAGCAGGTGCTGCGCAACACGAAGATCGAAGTGGTCGAGAACGTGCCGATTGACGTGGCGATCAACGAATATCATGCGATGGCGCTGTTTGGAGAAAAATACGGCGATCGTGTACGCGTGATCCGCATCGGAGACTTTTCGACGGAACTTTGTGGCGGCACGCACACCGCACAGACCGGCGAGATTGGCCTGATCAAGATTTTGAAGGAAGGCAGCGTGTCGTCGGGCGTGAGACGTGTGGAGGCGATAACGGGTGAGGGATCGCTGCTGCACTTCCGGAAGGATCATCAACTTGAGAACTTCGTGGCGAGCCTCGCTGGCGGAGAGTCGGAAGTGTCTCTGACCGAAGCGTTGAGATCTGAACGCGAGAAAGACAAAGCAGAGATCAAGCGGCTGACGCGGGAACTCGACCAGGCGCGGATGAAGTCGGCGTCGTCGAGTACGGCGAACATCGGCGACAAAGTCAGGGATGTGAAGGGCGTGAAGGTGCTGGCGCATCGCGTGGACAACCTGGAGCGGGCGCAGATGCGCACGCTGGTGGATCAGTTGCGCGACAAGATCGGCTCGGGCGTGGTGGTGCTGGGGTCGGCGTCGAATGGGAACGTCGCACTGATTGTGGGCGTGACGAAGGACTTGACGAATCGCGTGCAGGCGGGCAAGGTGATCGGCGCAGTGGCGCAGAAAGTTGGCGGCAAAGGCGGCGGGCGTCCGGATCTGGCCGAGGCCGGAGGAAAAGATGCCGGGGCGCTGGATGCCGCGCTGGACTCATCCTATGGCGTGGTGGAGGGGTTGCTGGCATGAGCTCCGATGACACCGTCAGCAATGTCGGAGAAGATCGCCTGCGGTTCATTAAGCATAAAGGGCAGGCGATCTTCGTCATTGACTTCAGCCACTGCACTGGCAAGGAAATGCTTTTTCTGCTGGAACAGGTCAGGGCCATCATTGCCCGGCACGCTCCCGGTTCGATGCTCACACTTGGCGACCTCACTGGAGCCGAATTCGATAAGACGGTCGTGACGCGCCTGAAGGAAGTGCTGGTGCTGGATCGTCCGTATGTGAAGCGGAGTGCCTTCGTCGGCACGGAGAGTTTGCCACACGTGTTTTACGAGAATATCAAGAGCTTCTCGCAGCGCGAGTTGCCCGCGTTCAAGACGCGCGAAGAGGCGATGGACTGGCTGGTGGCAGAGTAGAGGCACGGCGAAAACCCCATCTGCCAAACGACTTTACGCGGTGCTAAAGTGCCGCTCAGGAAACACGTTTACTTCAGCTCGTTACCTAGTGACCGCGCTCACTGACGGAGCAGAATCGTGGACTTACGATGCAGGTCGCTGGTTCTCTCGCCCCCGCGAATGATCGCCGGGCAAAGGAGGGTTCATGTCGCCGATAAGTAAGGCGTCCACATTAGCTCTAATTGGGGCTGCTTTGCTCTTCGTTGGCTGCGGCGGAAGTTCCAATTCCAATTCCAATCCCAACCACCTGACACAATCTCAGGCACAACAGCTCGGTACTGAGACGGTTACGGATGCAATTGAGGCTTTGGAAGACGTGGCGGGACAGATCCCTACCTCGTTGGATTCGGGCCGCAAATCTAGTCCGCTCGCAGCTCTCTCCAGGAACGGGAAGGTCTCATCGGCGGTGACATCGCAAGGTGTCTCATGCTCAGGTTCAACTTGCACCATCACATCGTTTGTTTACAGGTGTGTTGATGGTGGGACGATCACAATCAACGGAAGCGCCAGTGAATCTTCTTCCTCTGCCAGTTTGAGTCTCACCTTGACACCGGCCAGCTGTTCCGATGGCACCCTCGTCATCAATGGCAACCCCAACCTAACGCTGGACGCACAAGCAACTGAGAGCGGCACAACCACAACTGCGACTGCTTCGATAGACGGGGATATTGCTTTTTCGCCGGTTCAAACCGGTCAGTTCCCGACAGGAAGCTGCGCGTCCAATCTATCCATCAACGTCTCCATCTCAGATTCTACCGGCAGTCTGACAAGTTGCTCGGTCAGTGGCACGGTGTGCGGTGAGACGGCAAACATTAGTAGTTGCCCATGACCTGGTCGATCCTTTGCACCAGGTGCGATGAGAGAATTCGGCCTAACTCCTCCACTTCAATGTGACCGGGCCTGACACTGGATGCTTCATCGGCGCACCGGTTCGCTTCGCTTCCAGATGCGCGGCTTTCAGCTGGAAATACCACTTGGCGGGGCGGTCGGCGTCGTCGATGAGCATGAGGTGTGGGTTGTGCTTCAGGCCTTCGGCCTGGAGTTCCATGGTGCGGCGGTCCTGCTCGACAAACTTCGCGAAGACAAACTTTAGCAATTCCGGGCCGAAGGGCACCCAGCGGAAAATATTCCAGGCGGCGACGACGTCGATGCGGCACTGACTGCGCGTGATTGGTGTGACTGTCGTGAGACTGGAAAACCAGTATTTGCCGGCGCGGATGATCTCCGTGCGTACATTGGGCAACACGAAATCAATCGTCGTGGTAATGGAGTCGGCGTCGGCGTGGAGGCGCAACAGCTTGTAGGGCGCGGAATTTGAGCTAGGGGTGTGCGCGCTCATGCGGAAGCCGTTGGGGATCGGCTCGAAGTTTTTGATCTTTTCGTGGATGCTGTGCTGCGTGCGCCACCACCACGCCTGGTGCACGAACGGGCCGTGGGCGGGGTCCATCAGACCAATGATGCCGTGGTCGATGCTGACGGGCATTTCCGCCTGCAAATAAGCGAGCTTGTACTTGTCGCTGAATTTTTCGATCTGCGGGGCGGCGTCCGGGGCCTCGGGCGGTCCCGCGAACCCCGCTCCCGGTGGCCCGGGATCAGGAATATAGACCCAGACAAAACCGTCCTGCTCTTCACAGGGATAACTGCCGGCGTAGATGCGATCGACCTTCAACGTCTGATCGGAAGTGAGGGAGGGAATCAGCTGGCATTGGCCATTGTGCACGTCAAATTGCCAGCCGTGATAAGGGCACTCTAGATTTTCGCCGTCGAATTTGCCGCCATTGAGCGGCATGCCGCGGTGCGGGCAGGCGTTGCGCAGGGCGAAGGGCTGGCCGAGGCGGTCGCGGCCGATGACCAGGGGGATTTCCAGCAGGGTTGCCTTGTGCAGGTGCTTGCGACGGACGCGGTCGGCGGGCAGAGCGCGATACCAGAACCCGGTGAGCATCCGCGTGTCGGTGACCTGGCGTTGTGGGAGATCGAGCTCGGGCATGGAATTCGCTGCTTGTTGAATGAACAGCCTATGCTATAGCATCCGCAGGGCTGGCAGGAGAGCGAAACCTCCGGGGCTAAAGCCCGTGGTTCTTCTGGCCGCTTGACGCGGCGCTGAAGCGCCGCTCTTCCACGCGGCGGGCAGAAGTCGTGCCCTTCCCGAGCCGTTGCGAAACCACAAGATCATGGAATTCATACAGCACTTCCGCCGTTTGACGCCCGTGCAGCGGAACACGTTCATCGCATGCTTTCTGGGCTGGACGCTGGACGCATTCGATTTTTTCATTCTGGTTTTCTGTGTCAGCGCGCTGGCGGCGCAGTTTCACCTGAAGGCTTCAGAAGTTCTGGAGGCGAACTTTCTGACGCTGGCGATGCGTCCTTTAGGTGCGTTTCTGTTCGGACTGATGGCGGACAAGTTCGGGCGCAGGCCAACGCTGATGGTCGACATCATCGCGTATTCGGTGTTTGAACTGGGATCGGCGTTCGCACCATCGTTCAAGATTTTCCTGATCATGCGTGCGCTTTTTGGAATTGCCATGGGCGGTGAATGGGGCGTAGGTGCCGCTTTGGCATTCGAGACGCTGCCGGCCGAGGGCCGCGGCTTCTTCTCAGGGCTGCTGCAGGAAGGCTACGCGCTGGGATATCTGATCGCGGCGCTGATCTATGGCACGCTCTTTACGTTTGTCGGCTGGCGCGGCATGTTCGTGATTGGAGCGCTGCCGGCGTTTCTGGTGATCTACATTCGCAGCAAGGTGGAAGAGTCACCTGCGTGGCTGCAGGGGCAACGGCCGCGAGAAGCACAGGGCCACCTCTGGAAAGACATTTTGTCGAATGCCGGGCTGTTCGTATTCCTGGTGGCGCTGATGTTCGCCTTCACCTCGCTGAGCCATGGAACGCAGGATGTGTATCCGACATTCCTGCAAAAAAACATGCAATTCACGCCGCGGACAGTGGGCTTTGTCGCCATCGTCTACAACCTGGGCGCGTTGCTCGGCGGAGTTTTGTTCGGGGCATGGTCGGAGCGGCTGGGACGCAGGCGAACCATCATTGTCGCGGCTCTGCTGACCATTCCCGTGATTCCGCTATGGGCGTTTTCGCATACCGTGCCGATGCTGGCGATGGGCGGGTTTGCCATGCAGTTCCTGGTGCAGGGAGCGTGGGGAGTGATTCCCGCGCACTTGAACGAGCTGTCGCCACCAGCGGTTCGCGGGACGCTTCCGGGCCTGGCGTATCAACTCGGCAACCTTCTCTCTTCGCGCAACTCGGTGATCCAGGCGAAATCCGCCGAAGCTTATTACGGCGGCAGGTTTGCGCCGGTGCTCGGCTGGACTGTGGTGATGGTCGCCAGCCTGGTGGCGACGGTCACATGGCTCGGCCGGGAGCGCAGGGGCGTGGACCTCTCGCGCACGGGCTAAGTTCGCCAGGTAAGTGCAACTTAATCGGTATCTTCTTTTATTCTGCATCTTCCAGGGGTATGCAAGTTTCGGCACACCTCTGGCGCCGTGGCACGATCGGAGGATTGTCAGGGGCAGAATCCTGTGGTACGGTAGGTAAAATTTCACGCCTTCGTTGATCTAGCATCCCAAGGTGAGCGAGTCTGGTCTGTTGCGCGAATGCGTGCATGCGAGGGGCGCCACGATGAAGGAAACCATGGAACCTGTCCGAGCCGGTGACGTGGGCGAAAAGGAAAGCTTCGCCAACCGCAAGCTGATCCGGCCGACTCTGCCGCGAATTGAGAACCACGGCAACCACCATCCGGTGCCGGTGGCGGCGCAGGAACGGCGCGACCGTCCCGAGCGCTCGCATGATCGCGGAGGGGACCGTGGCGACCGCCAAGGGATGGGCGGGGGCAAGCGACCGGCGCCTCCAGAGCAGACCAACGCCGAGAATTTCTACTACCAGAAGCAGATGCAGGCGCGGACGTCGATGGTCATCGTGCTGCAGGATGGTGAGGAGATTCGAGGCGTGATTGAGTGGTACGACAAGAACTGCCTCAAGGTAAACCGCGACTCAGGCGAGCCCAACGTGATGATCTACAAGCCCGCGATCAAATACATGTACAAAGAGGGCGAGAAGTAAAGGCCCTCACGATTATTTCTACGGCGGATCGATCCAGGAAGAAAGAGCTTTTCCCACCCGTTCGGACATTTCAGGTGTCCTGGCCTGAACTTCAATGTAGCTGTCGTGGCTGACGAAAACGAAGAAGTCGAGATGGCCATAAGTCCAGGTGGGAACGTAACAAGCGTCCCAGCCTACCAGTATCGGCTGCAGCAGGCAGCAGACTGCTTCGACGAACTCATCGTGCCGGAAATAAGTCCCGGGGGCCAGCTCCAAGGAGCGGTTTTCTCCATAACTCCTGCGGAGCTGTTCGAAAGTCTTAAGGGATATAGCCTCGACCAGCGGGTTCCACATACCCCATGCCCTGATCCATAAAGAAGCTGCGTTAAGGTGACGGGGATCATAGTCTATCTGCGCGACGAGGCGGGCCAGATGAATCAGTTGATGCGGCTGCTTAACCTCGAGAGTGATCCGGAAGCGCTTGGCGCCCGCGTCCGGAAACCAAACCCGAAACTCATCATATTGCAGATTCATCGCGCTCAGTGAGCGCATCATTTCGTCTTTGGTAGCGCCGACCATAAGCAAACTTGCTGAAGGCTTCTACAGTTTCGGCAGCACGATCCCCTTCTGCGCCTGATATTTGCCCTTGCGGTCAGCGTAGCTGGTTTCGCAGATTTCATCCGCTTGAAAAAAGATGATCTGGCAAAGGCCTTCGTTAGCGTAAATGCGCGCCGGCAGCGGCGTCGTGTTGGAAATTTCCAGCGTGACGAAGCCTTCCCACTCCGGCTCGAATGGCGTCACGTTGACGATAATGCCGCACCGCGCGTACGTACTTTTGCCGACGCAGATGGTGAGCACGCTGCGCGGAATCCTGAAATATTCGACCGAGCGCGCCAGGGCGAAGGAGTTGGGCGGGACGATGCAGATATCGGTCTGCACAGTAACGAAGGATTTCTCGTCGAAATGCTTCGGGTCGACAATGGAGGAATTCACGTTGGTAAAAATCTTGAACTCATCGGCCACGCGCAGATCGTAGCCGTAGGAAGACAGCCCGTAGGAGATGACCCCCTCGCGTACCTGCTTCTCGGAGAAGGGATTGATCATGTCGTGCTCGAGAGCCATCTTGCGAATCCAGCGGTCACTCTTGAGCATGCAGCTCCCTTAATATGGATGCGATCCAAACGCGCGATCTAGGCCTCGCAGAGAACACGAGGCTTCGCGCGGCTCGCTCAGGTCCTTCGTCGGGCAAACTGCGCCCTCCTCAGGACGACAACAAGAATGTACGGTTACTCAACCACTGGCTGGGTGCCTGCCAGTTTACGGGATAGATGCTCCCGTTGACAATCTCAGTTATCTCCCTTAGCATCAATGACTTGAAGCATCATCGTGCGCCTGCACCCGGGAGCCGCTTGTGATCAAGCTCGACATTATCAACGAAGTGGTGGCCAAGACCGGCATTACCAAGACCAAGGCCGAACTGGCCGTGGAGACTGTCTTCGAGAGCATGAAGAAGGCTCTGGCTGGCGGCAGCCGCATTGAGCTGCGAGGATTCGGCGTGTTCAACGTGCGCCCGCGCAAGACCGGCATTGGACGCAA
>CAYOUY010000175.1:0-30057 GCA_964407245.1 uncultured Acidobacteriaceae bacterium | reverse complement strand
GCCACGCCGGGCGTGCGGATTGGCTTGTTCTGCACTACGCCCATGGTCGCGTTGAGCCGGGCGATCGGTCGCAAGCGCGCGCTGGAGATGCTGATGACTGGCGACATGGTTTCGGCTGCCACCGCCCTCGAATGGGGACTGGTGAACAAGGTAGTGCCGGCAGCCCGCCTGCGCGAGGAGACGCGCGCTCTGGCCCTGCGTGTTGCTCAATCCAGCTCGGTCACCATGGCGATTGGCAAGCAGGCTTTTTATACGCAGATCGACCTCGACCAGCCCAAGGCGTACGCCTACGCCAAGGAGATCATGACCATGAACTCTCTGGCGGCAGATGCGCAAGAAGGCATCTCCGCCTTCCTCGAGAAACGGCCAGCGTGTTGGGTTGGCAAGTAAATCCTACGCTGGCTTGGTCGGGATGAGGACCATTGGGGATGCGCCAATTGTGAAAATGACATAGACATATCGCGGAATCGCGATAGTCTAGTGCCCACTGTAATAAGCCGAGTTGGGGCCCTCGCCTTCCCACTCGCTGATGTTCGCCCGGGTTTCGCTGAGCAATCTGAAGTCGGCGTCGAACTCCGCAGCCACGACGCGCTGGTCCTGTCCGTCGAGATAGCGAAGCACGTAGCGTCCTTCCGGCAGCGCCAGCGCGTCAATTGGCTTGCTATCGTCGAACTCGGCGCCGATTTGCGACAGCAGTTGCGCGAGCGAATAGCTCACTCCCCGGATTGCAAGGCTCTGCGCCCCGCTTCCTAAGGGTCCAAAGCAGCCCTCGATTATCTCCCGGTCTCGTAGCTTGTTCATCGGTAGCCTGTAGCAGCGACTTAATGCCTGCACCAGATAGTCCGGCATTTCCCAGTGCAAGAGCTTTCCTAGGTCAGCGTCATCCCGACGCCCCGCGCTTTCACCAGCGGGGCGAGGGATCTGGCGTGGAGTGTCGCCCAGCCCGCGATCCTAAACACTCCGCGCCAGATCCCTCACTCGGCTGAAGTGCGCCGAGTTTCGGGATGACGGTGCATAGGCGGTGTCCAACAACCACAAGCGTGTGCAAGGCTCTCCGATCAGGAGAAGCTTACCGTGACGTTTCCGTGCTCAGCAACTTCGGACCTTGCTTGATCTGGAAACGCCCATCCACGGTCTCCCAGACCCAGCCGGAGTAACCATATCCGCCAATCGGCCTGGTGATAAACGCCCCACGCCACGACTCAGCGCGCGTCTGGTTATATGCCACCGTGCCGAACTTGCCAAAAGTGTAGCTGGGCACCGGATGGCAGTAATCGCAACCCACAAGAGCCTTCGCTACCCCGGCCGCTTCGCTGCCGCCATAGACCGCGGCACGCAATCCGTATTTGTGGTTCTGCGCGCGCGCCAGCACCTCACCGGCGCTCTCGAACGACGACGTAAAGGCCACCGGCGCAAAGACCTCCTCGCGCATGCCCAGCATGTTATCGGTGCAGTCCTTCACCACCGTGGGATAGACCAAATTGCCTTCGATGCGGCCGCCCACCAACACCTTTGCGCCTTTGTCCAAGGCATCGGCCATTTGCTCGTGGAGACGCTGCACCGCGACCGTGCTCACGACCGGCCCAATGTCGGTCTGCTTCTCTGCCGGATCGCCCACTACCAAGCGCTGCACGCGCTCAACAAACCGCTCCAGGAATTCCTGATAAATGCTGGCTTGGATGAAAATCCGCTTGGGCGCAGTGCACGTCTGCCCCGAATACATGAACTTCGCTGCCATCAGGTCATCCATCGCCAAGTCCAGATCGGCATCGGCGAACACGATGAATGGATCCTGTCCTGGCCCTTCGAATACCAGCTTCTTGCCCGCAGTGCGGAACGCTTCTTCGTAGGGCAGGATGTTCTCGTCGAACCCGAATGCCACCGTCACGGTCACTTCGGGGTCGGTGAGCGAGTCTTCAAGCAAGCTCTTGCCGGTCCCGTTGTAGAAGGCAACCGAGTCGCTGAAAATGGGCCGGTAGAGGTCTTTCGTCAATGCCATGATGCGCCGCCCCTTCGACGAAAACTTGACGCTTACCCGGTTGCCGACGATATAGATGGAAGTAATCGCGGTGTTGAGCCACGCGCTGCCGTTGTATGCGAGCAACAGACAAACGCGCGATCTCGGACCACCCAGCGGAACACGGTCGCGCAGGAACTGCGCCTCTTCGTACATCTGCAGGCGGTCGCGGGCCACCTCGACCTCCTGGGCGCTATCCTTCACGGTAAATTGCAGATCGGAAACGGCAGCCTCGACCATGCGATCCCGGTTCTTGGCGAGCGCATGTGTCAGCGCGAGCACTTTCTCGTAGCGTTCATCGAATGATGACATGATCCGGTTCCCAGCGATGTTCTCACGCCAGAATTATTAAAGACCCTTCCGTGAAGTGCAAGAAGCGCGACCGCGGCCGAATGCCAGCTGGTTGCAACCTGCGACTTGGCTATTGCGTCCGAAGAGGCAGCATTCGCCACCCCGGGCGTGCGAATCGGCTTGTTCTGCACGACGCCCATGGTCGCCCTGAGCCGCGCGGTCGGTCGCAAGCGCGCCAGAATGGGGACGGGTAAATAAGGTGGTGCCACCTGCGTCCTTGCGCGAGGAGACACGAACGCTTGCTTTGCGCATTGCTCAAGCCAGCCCGGTCACTCTCGCGATCGGCAAGCAGGCTTACTACACGCGGGTCGATCTCCATCAATCGAACGCCTACGCCTATGTGAAGGAGATCATGACCATGAATTCCGTGGCAGCGGACGCCCAGGAGGGCATGACCGCTTTTCTCGAGAAAAGACCCGCGTGCTGGGCCGGCCGCTGAGGACTCGACACGCCCTCTCGTCCGGAGCGGAGTTGGTGCACCCCTACTATCCGCGGTCAGCCGCCTGATTTGGGCCTGATCTGTCTGTCTATTGATCTGGGATGAGGACCCTTCCCTACTTCCGCAACGAACGCTGTCATCCGCGCGAGCACTGTCTCCCTGTGATCGCGATGCGGAGTGTGACCGCAATTGGAAAGCACCAGCACTTCGCTGCGTGGCATGTGCGCCCGAATCGCTTCGAGTTGCGACACGGTTCCATATTTATCCTGCTCCCCCTGGATCATCAAGACCGGACAACGGATTTGTGGCAGGTATGACTCCAGATTCCAGGTTTTGAAGTGCGGGTCAAGCCAGATGTCATTCCATCCCCAAAACGTCGCGTCCACATCCTGGTGATACTTGGCAAGCTTGTGGCGGAAATCCGAGGTCTCGTACTGGGCTTTGGCGTTAACCGCGCCGCACACGCTAATGTCTTCTACGAAGACGTGCGGCGCCTCTAGAATCAGTGCGCGCACGCGATCGGGAAATTTTCCCGCATAGACAATCGCAATGGACCCGCCATCGCTGTGCCCAATCAGCACCGGCTTCTGAATGCCCAGTTTCTCCAGCAGCTCGGGAAGTACAACTTCCCCTTCGTGGTGCATGTATGAGACCGGCCGTTTCTCACCCAGCGGTTGAGATTTGCCATTTCCATAGCGCGAATAGGCGAGGACGATGCAGCCCGTCGTTTGAGCCAGCTGCTCGGGAAAATCTTTCCAGAGTGCGACGCAGCCCAGCCCGCCGTGCAGCATCACCAGCGTAGGTTTTTGCGGCGTGGCATCTTGCGCCTGGGAAGGCGCAATCCACAGAGTCTCGATTCGCTTACCGTCTGCGAACAGCTCGCTGTACTTGGATGTTGTAGTGGTCAAGTCGTACGGATGAAACATTCGTTGTCTGGACAGCAATGCCCTTCTGGAGGCCCAGCGGTTGGCCGATTCATCTCAGTGTCCGCTGTAATAGCCCAGGTTCGGGTCGTCTCCTTCCCATTCCGCGAGGCTGGCGCTTATTTCGCCGTGCGAGCGAAAGTCGGCATCGAACTCAGCGGCCACGACGCGCTGGTCCTGTCCGTCAATGTAACGGAGCACGTAATGTTCTCCCGCCAGGGCCACCGCGTCGATCGGCTTGCTGTCGTCGAACTCCGCGCCAATTTGTGAGAGTAACTGCGGAAGAGAATACGTCACCCCCCGGATCACAAGGCTCTGCGCGCCACTGCCGAGCGGCCCAAAGCGGCGCTCGATTACATCCCGGTTTCGCAGAGTATTCATCCCGACTATATCAGTGCAGATGACTTAGACATCCTCGCCGAATACCGGTCGACGAGATATGCTTCGAAACCATTCGTAGTACGCGTCATCACCGATCCATTCGGCTATGTGGCCACGCGTTTCAGCAATGAACGCGAAGTTGGCGTCGAACTCGTGGGCGACAATGCGCTGATCTTGTCCATCGTAATACCGGACGCAGAAGCAATTCTCCGATAACGCCTGCACGTCAATCGGCCAGCTATCTTCGAAATTGAGATCCATGCGGGCGAGCAAGGTGGGGAGATCGTACTCCTGTTCGCCGATCACCACCGCCTTCAGGCCCGAGCCCAACTTTCCGAACCGGCTTTCGATCAGGGCTCGTCCGCGCAGTTCCGACACAAGCCCCCCTCACGATTTTGCTGATGCCGCGGACGGCCGTTTGAAAACCATGTGGATGCCGATGGTTCCGTAGGCAACGCCGTCTTTGTTGGGGGCGATCAACGGGACCGAACCCACCAGTTCCCAGCCGTCCGCTCCGGCGCCATTGATCCAGGAATCCAGGCCGCTGACCATACCTTCGTCGCTCTCGGCGAAAACCACCATCCGGTCGAAATACTCCCACTTCGTCACTGGGGCTCCTTTCTCAAAGCCAATGTTTTGCACGAGCAACCTTTAACGGAACTTGATGTGTCCAACGAAAAGCGTAAACCACAGAGTATACAGACGTGCACGGAGGATCCCAGGAGCTTCATGAGAACTTTGCTAGGCAACCCGACCCTTGTTCCAGCGCTCGTTCAGCCAGGCCGCGCTGACCGCCGGAACCTCGGAGTTGAACTTAAGGTCCATGTGGTTGAACCAGCGCGGCAGGTAACGGATAAGACCATTTTCGTGCTGGACCTCGGGGTGCAGGTAGTTCGTGACATAGCGCAATTCGGACTTCGAAAGGCTCGCCTTTAGCCCTTGCGCGCCGTCGAGAAGGGCCGGGATATCGCGCTCGGCATACAGCAGCAGGCAAGGGCGATCATGGGGTGGTACCGGACCAAGGGCATCGAGTAATTCCAGGACGTACCCCGCGTACGGCTCACGCACAAAGGGACTGGGGAAGTTCTCAAACATCCACTTGCCTTGCGGCGACATGACTGTGACCACCGAAGGTGAGATGGCGACCATGCAATCCGCGGAAGACATCAACGCCATGCGGCCACCCAAACTGATGCCGAGGGCTGCGGTCTGGCCGAAGCGGCGCATGTAGCCGATCGCGGACTCCATCTCGTCACGCATTCCGGGACCGATGGTGGTTCGATTCTCACCGTGACCACAGAAATCGATTGTCAGTGAGGCGATGCCAGCCTCGGCTAGCGCGACGGCGATCCCGAGCATATGTTCCTTTGCGCCACCATAGCCGGGGATCAGGACTGCGCCACCGTGGGCAGATTCCGGCGCAAGAAGGTATGCAGGAATGTTGTGGCCGTCGGTAGCAGCCAGGGTAGTAATGCGTTCCAGATTCATAGAACACCTCGGATCAGTGTCAGGGTACAACCGTGCTCAGCCAGCCCAATATTTTCTCGCTCAGCGAAGACTCGTAATTCTCGAAGCCGTGTCCGGCGCCCTCAATGCTTGCCAATACTGCTGCGTGACCTGCCGCCATCTGCAGCCGCTTGCCGATATCTGGTGCAATGAGCTTATCGGCCCCGCCTTGCACAATGAGAATCGGGTTCTTAACCTTGGCCACGTTCACGTAAGGGTTCGAGACCCGTTCGGGGCCACGCATGCTCAGAAGATATTGGGCGGTGTACAGCGCCCTGCCGAGCGGGCCCAGGTCCACCAGCATTAGTTGCTCATGGTGGCCGGTGCGCTGCAAATTCAGGGCTTCATCGACCGTGGCCTGCGCCTTGTCCTTCCCGAACTGCCAGACATTCCACTCGAAAAGGTCTCCGGGACCACTCACCAAGACGGTTGCAGCGATGTCCTGGTCGCTGCTGGCGGCCTGGTAGTACAACACGCGGTTGGTGCCCATGCTCTGGCCGAGCAAAACGAGGCGTTCGTGGCCGAGTTCACGCAGATATGCTGCTCCCGCTGCTATGTCCGCCCGGTTATCGGTAAAGGAAGACTTCTTTGGGCCGGCATCGTGGTCGCGCATATTCAGAGCCAACGTGTCGTAGCCGGCACGGACCGCCGCCTCGGCGAGCTTGGGAAAGTAGGCTTCATAAAAGTTGCCGCCGTAGCCGTGGACCAGGAGCAAGGCAGCGGTCTTGGGCCTCGCCGCGCGAAAAACCAGTCCCTGCAATCGCACACCGTCGGCGGTTCGAAGCTCCACGATTTCGGTAGAGCAGGACGGGCCAGTTGAAGTGCTGGCCAGCGCGGGTTGTCCCAGCGCCCATGCCGCGCACAGAAGAAAAACAGTGTTCCACGGCAATGTGCGAAGTGTCGGCATCATTAGGTCAATACAGCGGCCTGGTACAGCTTATACGGGAATCAAACCTGTTTCGCCTTGCCTTCAAGTTCAGCCAGGCGGGCGCGAAGAGCCTTATCCCGCTCCCAGCGCGCGGTGACGTCCTGCATGGTTGCCGCCACGCCCAAGACTTTCCCGTCGGCGTCTTTGACCAGCACGACGTTGAACTCGATCGAGATTCTGCGGCCGTCCTTGGTAAGGGCGGGCACGGCCAGTACGCTCCGCCCGTACTTGGTGACGCCGCTCTCCATCACGTTGTCGTAGCCCTCCCAGTGACGCGCGCGGTGCTTCTCGGGAATGATCAAGTCCATGGACTTGCCGACTGCTTCGGCCGCAGTCCAACCAAACATCGCCTCTGCGCCCGCATTCCACAATCGCACAATGCCTTGCCGATCGCCAAAGACGATGGCGACTGAGCTCTGATCCACAATGGTTTCGCAGAGCCACTGATGACTAGGAACATCATTCATAGGAAATCGGGGAGAACGAATGCAGGTACAGTTTTACGCCATCCCGGAAGAACCGAGCGAAGAAAATTTGCGTAGGTCAAGGATCGTCGGTGACGAAGAGGACCACCCCTGAAAACATCCCTACTCATACGTGATCGGTGTCCCTGGTGTTTGTGTGCCAGCGGCCCGCCCTGCCTTCTCGGCCACCTTGCTATTGAACTTGGCGGCATCGATGACAACGCGCTCGTGCGTGCCTTCAGAGATCTCGTCGAGGCCGTCGTGGGCCACGAGCGAGAAGCTGAGCTTGCGGCCTTCGACCTTCTCGAGTTTCAGGCGGACGGTCACGGTGAATCCCGGCGGTGTGGCAGCGGTATGCGTAAAGTTGACCAGCGTGCCCACACTTTGTTCCTTCGGCCAATCGAGATGGGGATTGATAGCCTGGACGCAGGCCCATTCCATCAGGCCAACCATGTAGCCGGTGGCCAGCACCTTGGGCATCAATTGGAATTCCTGAGCTTCGGGGTAAAGGTAGGGGACGGTCTTGTTTTCGGGAACTCGGAACTTGAACTCAAAAGTGAGGCCTGGGCGCAGCGTGTCTTTCATAAATCGTCTCAACTGGAAAAAGTCAGGGCTCGGCGTCCTGCCCCTAAAGGAGCAGCTGTTTGGGAACGACTTGCGGCATCGCTAAATTCCCATCGCACCAAAACCGCCGCCATTGAGACTCCGGCGCGATGACCGGATACGAAACTGAGTTTTTCAAGGAACGGCCCGGCTTTCGCCGGGCCTCTCAAAGTTTCTATTTTTGAAACACGCTATCGCCAGTCCCAGTTTTTAAGCGATCGCCCGCGGAGCCGCTTCTTTCTGCTTCAGCACGCGGCGGAGCAGCTTTCCCGTCGGAGTGCGCGGAAGTTCGCTTACGATTACGATTTCCCGGGGCAGCTTGTAGGTGGCAATCTTGCCTTTGCAGAAAGCAAGCAGCTCTTCCGAGGTGAGAGTTGCTCCGGGTTTCAGCACCACGAACGCTTTGGCAATTTGACCGCGCACTTCATCGGGCACTCCGATAACACCGACGTCGGCAACGGCGGGGTGGGTGGCGAGCGTGATCTCAATCTCCTCCGGCCCGATGCGGTAACCGGAGCTCTTGATGATGTCATCTTCCCGCGACACGAACCAGAAGTAGCCGTCGTTATCCACCAGCACGTAATCGCCGGCACGATTCCACCCGTCCGACGTGATGGCGTTCCGCTGCTTGTCAGCGTCACGCCAATAGATCGTTCCGGTCGGCCCGCGGGCGACAAAACTACCGATATTGCCGGTCGTTGTTTCCTTACCTTCTTCGTCGATCACCTTCAGTTCGTAGCCCGGGACGGCCTGGCCGAAAGATCCGGCCTTGGCTATGCGGCTGACCACGTTCGACGCGAAGACATACATCATCTCTGTCGTTCCCAGCCCCTCGAAGATCTCCAGCCCAAATTTCTCCTTCCACGCATGATAGGTCGGGGCCGTCAAACTCTCGCCGCCGCCCGTACACACGCGCAAACTGCTGAGGTCGTATTTCTTTTCCGCATCCGGAACCTGCAGCATCTTTCGGTAAGCGGTTGGAGCCAGGGTCAGGATCGAGATTTTGTGTTTTTGAATCGTCTCGAACATTTTTTCCGGGTCGAACTTGGCAATCAGCGATGCGGCCGCGCCGAACCGGAAGGGGATCGTTGCATAACTGGAATATCCCGCTCCAAACGCCAAGGGCGCGGAGCCTCCAATTACGTCGTTCTCGGTGACTCGCCAGCCGTATTTCCCGAAACCATCGGGCACAATCAGCAATTCCTCGACGAAGTGGACTGTTCCTTTCGGCCGTCCGGTTGTACCAGACGTGTAGAGAAGCAGGCCTACGTCTTCGCGTTTGCGGAGTACCGGATCGGCAGTTGGCCCGCCCGACTGCAAGAGCTCGCCGTACGGAAGGAATCCCTTGGCCTTAACCTCGGCAGCATCGCCCCCGACCACGATGATGTGCTTGATGGTCTGGAAATTCTCACGCGCTGCCTCGACCTCTCCCAGAAGCATGCCGCTGACGATGATCGCCACCGCTTCCGAATCATTGGCGACGTGAGCGATCTCGGCGCGCGAAAACAAGGGCGACGTTGGAGTACAGACCGCTCCCAACTTAAGGATCGCGAAGTTCGCCACTAACGCCGGCGGTATGTTGGGCGTTCGCAGGATGACGCGGTCACCTTCCTGCACTCCCAACTCGCGGAGGGCGCTGGCAAACTTGTTGGCTTGCGTAAGGAGCTGATTGTAGGTGATTCGCTGATCCTCGAAGAGGACTGCGGCGCGCTCACCCCGGCCTGCCGCCACTGCCTTGCCCAGCAGTTCTTCCGTAGGGTTGAACCGGTCAGGATAGCTTGCGTGTTCCGGCAGAGTGTAGAGGCGCTTCGGCCACAGCTGGCGCGGCGGCAAATGGTCGGCCATATGAAGATTTCTCCTTATCCGACTTTGACTGCCGGAATCGCGGCGGTCTCGGCTACCAGGTCTTGCAAGGCCTGTTCCACCCGGATCGTCCCGCGCTGGGCGTCGGTCCGTGGAAACGCCAGAACGGGATAGCGGTCGCCCTCGAAGACCAGCAATGCCGGGACGGTGGTTCCAAAATCTTCCACCAGAGCACCTTTGAAACCAAAGACAGGACGTACGCTGGCATCCGGCCCGCTGACTGATTTGTGATAGATCGGGAATCGGTCCTTTATCCCAGCCACATCAATAGCTTTGCAATCCACGCCGGCTTCCTGGAGTTCCTTCACCAGCTGCAGAGCCCGCGGGATGTCGCAGGGGAACGTCACGCCCGGCTTCTGGGCGGAGCTGTAGTAGAACTCCACTCGTTTGGCGGCGGCAGCCTTACCAGTTGAGGGAGCGGCTTTCGCAACCACGGGTTGAGGTGGCACATAGGTCTTGCCACTGTCTTCGAAGACCTCGCACGCAGTCCAGCCTTGCAGCGTGATCGACAAAGTGAATGGCCACTCCCGCTTCGTGCACTTGCCGAGGTACGCCTTTTGGATATTGGGATCAAGCGCGGGACGCAGATGCTTGCAGCGAACGCACAGGCACTCAGTATTGTAGGTAGCCATTATTGCCTCCAGTTATCCTTCAATCAATGCAACCCGGCACCGATGAATTTTGCCTTGCTGCCGTCGAGATCTTCCTTCTTCAACGGGTGTCCGCTGATGATCTTGCCGCGCACGTTGCGCTCGATTGGAATCGGCTTACATACCGAGTCCTTGCGAGCACGCGGCGCCGAACGAGTCAACCCCGGGCCGAACAGCGGTTTATAGTCCTGCGTCTCGGCGAACCCTGGTAACAAATTCGCCGTGCCTGTTGCTGCCTCGGGTCCGGCCACGCACGCTCCTCCCGAGGTCTCAATCCGCCAGATCCCCTTGCAGCCGGCACACTGAGTTGTGCCCTTGAAGTTCCAAAAAGGATACGGATCGAGAAAGTTCTTGGTCTTACACTTTGGGCATATCAGCAGCATAGTTTGTCTCCGTCAAATACATTCTTGTTCTTCCAGCCGCTTGAGATCGTCGGCGGTAAGCCCAGCCAACTCGCTGAGGATGCGCTCGTTGTCGGCGCCCACCGGTTTGAGCGACCACTTCAGACGGGGCGGCGTTGCCGACATTTTGTAGGCTGGACCTTGGTGCAGCAGTTCACCGTAGTATGGGTCATCCAGCCAACGCACGGCTCCCCGCTCGTTCCAGTGCGGTTGGTTGGCAACCTCTTTCGCGTTCCACACGGGCTGATTCAGGATGTCATTCGCGTCCATCACCGCGGCCACCTGTTCCTTGGTTTTGTCCGCTGCCCATTTTTCCAGAGCAGGATAAATCTCCATCTGGCTGTCGGGCTTAATGCGGATATCGGCCTTGGCATACTTAGTAGCGAGGGTGGCTTCGCCCACCACCTTGCACAGTCGAGCGAAGTCCTTATCCTCATAGGCGCTGATCAGGATATAGCCCTCTTCCTTTTCCTGAGGATTGTCGGAGTCGGGGTACGAGGACTTGCCGCACTTGATGATACCGTGCACGCACAGCTGTGTGTCCCAGTTGCCCCAGCGCTCACGGGTTATGCCGTGCCGTCCGTGGAGCGGCAAGGCATACTCCAGCTGGCGCGTGACCCCGTGCACTTGCGAGTACTCGAGGAACGTTCCCTCGCCAGAAATATGGTCGCGGTAGTACAGCGCTGCCAGAACCTGGGTAGCTCCCATCATGCCGCCCCAGTAATCGGCTAGCCAGATGGTGTGCTTCGCCGGTGCGCCGCCCATGAACTCCTGCTTGCCGGTCATACCAAAATTGCCGCCCTGCGCCTGTCCGAGAATGTCGTAGGAAGCACGCACGCGTCCCGGGCCCCACCCGCCGAAGCCACCCAACCAGCAGTAGATGAGCCGGGGATTAATCTCCTTCAGTTGACGGTAGCCTATACCCCAGCGATCGAACGTGCCCGGACGGTAGTTCTCCACAAACACGTCGGACTTTGCAGCAAGTTTTTTGACCAGCGCCTGTCCTTCCGGGCGATGGAAGTCTATGGAGATGAAATACTCGTTCGGGTTGGCACCCAAAAAGCCCAGTCCCGTGCCGCGCTCCGGTACCCACTTGGAGAGCGGGTACAGAAACGGTTCGTTGAAGGGCGTGGTATGACGCATGGCTTCGCCACGCCGGGGCGCCTCGATCTTAATAACCTCGGCGCCAAGTTCGGCCAGATAGGAAGCGCAGGAGGGACCTAAAATATACTGCGTACAGGACAGCACCCGGTATCCCTTCAACACTTCGGGCTTGGAAAACTGCTTCTTGGGATCGAAGGTTTCTCGGCAATACTCCTCAAATGACTGAGCCTTATTAACGGGTTGTGTTGCCATCACATTCCTCCTGCGTCAAATGACGTGGGCTTTTTGCAGCCGGGCGAAATCCTCACCGGTGAAGCCGAGCAGCCGCCGATAGATTTCCTGATTGTCGTAGCCGGTTGGGCGCCCGAGCCATTTCAGGCGTCCCGGAGTCTTGTGCTGCAGGTACGGGGTTGTGCCGTAGAGGACCTTCCCGTAGTGCGGCGACTCGTATTCGGCCACATGTCCGCGATACTTGAAGTGAGGGTACTCCGCCACCTCGTTGATGTAGAGCACGCCGCCGGACGCCACTTGCTGCTTGGAGAGCTTTCGTTCCGCTTCCGCCCGGGGGTTGTCCTTGAGCCACTCTCCGAGCATGGTATATGTCTTCACCTGCTGGTTGTGGGCCAAACGGTCGGCTACCTCGCGCAGACCCGGATCGCCCAGGATATCTTCCTCCACGTTGGGGTATTCGTCTCCGACCGTGCGCCATATGCGGTACCACAGCCGGTCATGGCCACCGCCCACCATCATGTAGCCGTCCTTGCACGGGTTCACTGCGTAAATGTTGATCGCCAAATCCCAGTTGCCATACCGCGGACGAATGCTGCCATCCATCGAGTACCAGGCCCAGCTGTAATCCAGAATGCGGATGATCGCTTCCGCCGCGGTTGCTTCGATGAACTGCCCTTCGCCAGAAACATTCTCGCGATACAGCACAGCCGCTAGAATGCCCATGGCCGCGCAGCTGCCCCCAACGTGATCCGCCACCCACAGCGCAGAACGCGTTGGCTGTCCGCCGAATTCCTTGGGATCTCCGGTACCATGCACGAAGCCACAGGCTGTCTGCGCAATCGGATCGAGCATGCCCGGCTTGTCCTTGAGCGGACCCCATTGTCCACGCTGGCCGACCCAACAGTAGATCAAGCGCGGGTTAAGCTCGCGCAGTTGGCGATAGCCGATGCCCAACCCATCCCAATGGCCGGGAGGCGCATTTTCGATAATGACGTCGGCATGGGTAGCCAGATCCTTGAGAATCTTGCGGCCTTCCTCCGACTCCAGATTCAGCGTGATCGAAGACTTGTTGCGCATTTCGTGAAGAAAGTGAGCGCCAACTTTCTCTCCGGTCACTTTGTCTTCGAACATGTACTCTTGGCGGCCAAAGGGTGTCAGCTTGCGCAGCGGATCTCCTCCCGGAGGCTCGACTTGGATGACTTCCGCCCCCAGTTCGGCAAGCTGCGACGAGCACCAGTGCCCGATCATCATTGTGGTCGTGCAATCCAGCACACGCAGGCGGGAAAGCGCTTCCGGTTTTTCGAAGTTGTGTTCCTGGCGCAGAATCGACTCCAGGAAGAGCGGATACGCCTTGGCTTGGTCGCTGACTCCTGCATAGACTTCTTCAGGCTTTGCTATGGGAATCGCCGGCCAAGGTGCAACTTTGGACTCAGGTGCTGCCATGAGGTGGCCTCCCTAAAGGCGTAGTTATCTGTTGAAACCAGCTTCCGAGGTGATCTTAGGGTAGATAACCACGTTAGAATTGCCTAAAAAAACAGCGCCCATTCTGGTGCGTGGCGGGATATCTTGTCTGTGATTAAGATCACAGTGATCGGTGATTACTGACCCGCCGTCGTTCTTGGCGGACCTCCAGTTGCCCGACCAGAAGGGGATGATGGCGTGGACACGCGGGCCTCATTGTGCTAGTAATCACAGAATACAGTGATCCACGTCACTGAAGGGTCCCCCGCTTTCCGAAAAGAATGCGGTGCTATCCGCCTCATCTGGATTGAGGCAGAAACTCGACGGGCCGGACGCAGCTTTCCCGCCGGCCACCGGCGCTTCGACCATGCGCCGGTTTCTGAACCAGAGTGGGAGCCGGCTCCCTTGCTGGCTTCTGGTTTCAGATACCGAGCTACCCGGCTAAACAAGGACTGGCACACTCGTGTTCGAACTACCCAAGGGGGTAGCCATCATGGGGTCTGCGTGCAATGCTTCGGAAATTCACGCTCCTGACCACCAAGCACTCCGCGGAATGCACAGTGAAGTCGAGCGCGGAGGTCATCATGGCGAGCAAGAGCGGCGCCAACGAGCCGCGACTCCAACCATCTTCAAGGAAACCAGATTGTCTGGCGTGGTCTGTGACCATGATGCGCCCGAAGTGAAGGACACAGGTACGCGGCCGCATGATTCGCTTCCTGAATGGAATTCCGCCGCGAGTAAGAAGTTCTTTATCGCTGGTCCATGCAGCGTGGAATCAGAAGAGCAAATGCTGCAGACGGCCGTGCAGCTTTCGGCATATGAGGTCACCCTCATACGCGGCGGAGTCTGGAAGCCACGCACGCGTCCGGGCTCGTTCGAAGGCGTTGGGGGCGCAGCGTTGGTGTGGCTAAAGCAAGCGGGGAACGCTGTAGGGTTGCCCGTTGCTACTGAAGTTGCAAAGCCAGCTCATGTGGAGGCATGTCTGAAAGCTGGCGTTGATGTCCTCTGGATCGGCGCGCGAACCACTACCAGTCCCTTCGCGGTCCAGGAAATCGCCGATGCACTGCGGGGCATGGATACCCCGGTCATGATCAAGAATCCCATGAGCCCGGATATCGAGTTATGGATCGGAGCCATTGAAAGGATCCACAAAGCGGGGATCACAAAGATCATGGCGGTACACAGGGGCTTTTCCACTTACGGGGAAACCCTATATCGTAATCAACCCATTTGGAGAATTCCCATCGAGTTGCGCCGGCGCCTACCCCATTTGCCGTTGATATGCGACCCCAGTCACATCTGCGGTAAGCAGAGATACGTCATGGCAGTGGCGCAACAGGCGATCGACTTGCTTTTTGATGGTCTGATGATTGAGGTCCATTGTGCGCCCCGCAGTGCCCTTAGTGACTCCGGACAACAAATGACGCCGGCACAATATGGCCGGCTCATTCGTAAGCTCCGCCACGTGTCTTCGAGTGGCCCGACTCAGCTTCCTGAGATAATGAAACTTTTGCGCAAGGAAATTGATGCGATTGACGACAACGTGATCGCACTTCTTGCCAAACGAATGGAATGTGTCAAGCGCATTGGAATCTGGAAGCGAAACCACAATGTCTCGCTGTTCCAGCCGGAGAGGTGGGAACGGATCTTACAGGATAGGGTTCAGTCGAGCGAGAGACGACATCTATCGGGGAGCTTTGTACGGAACCTTTTTGAACACATCCATGAAGAAGCATTGAATATTCAAGGGAGAGTACGATCCGGGAGGTCCAGCTCGCGGCGCAACCGGGGAGTGGAGGCTTTCACAGCTGAGCATTTCGAGAATGACAGACGCGTTTCAGGGCAATGCGATGTGACGGAATTGGATCTGCGCGGAAAAGCGAAGAATTCTTCCCCGCTGTCATGGGAAGAGGGCACCTGTGCACCGGACGTTAGGCTGGATTGAAAGTCTGGAAAGGCATGTGTCACACTGGACCCCCAAATGATGCCGTCACACCTCGGTGTGATTTTGGTCACAGAACGAGGGGGATAGGTGGCCCAACTTGAATATGCAAACTGCAACACCTGGCAACGGATCTTTGACCGCCAGCGGACATTCCGCCGCGAGCAGTCGGGGCACCCTCTTACCCAGGACGTGCGCGATGTTGCTGGCTCCTGCCGGCAACCTCGACGCCGCCAAGCAGGCCTTTCAGGCGGGTGCGGACGCGGTGTATGTGGGATTAAAGGGTTGGAGCCGAGGTGGCGCACGCGGTGAATTTGAACGCGAGGAGTTGCAACGGTGCATCGAACTGGCCCACGCCCTTGGGAAGCAGGTGCAGCTTGCGGCAAACATCATACCCAAGCCGCTGGAACGGCAACGGCTGCTGCAGCAATTGACCGAACTGGCGGAATTGGGATTGCAAGCCGTAATCGTGAACGACGCCGGGTTTTTGCGCAAGGCCAGGCGGAAACTGCCGGAATTGGCCATTACCGCCAGTATCGGCTGCGGCGCCCTGAATACGGATGATGTCCTTTTCTACCAGGACCTGGGCGCAACCGCCGTGGTGCTGCCAGGGTACGTTGAGCCAGCGGAAATCGCGGCGGTGAAGGCGAAGGCCGCGATCCAGGTCGAGATTATGCTGCACATGGTGCAGGAGTTCATTCAGCTGGGAAAATGCTGGATGCCGAGTTACATGAACTTCGCTGCGGCGGAGCGGACGATCCCTGCAGAACGCTTGAGCGGCAGCGTCAAGCGCGGCGGCGTGGGCAGTTGTTTCCGCATCTGCCAGCAGCCGTGGACGCTGCTGAAAGATGGCGTGGCAGTTGACCAGCGGCTGTTCCCCAGTTGGCAGGTCAGCCGCGTGGCCGAAATTGGGGCCTTCCTGGATGCAGGCGTGGACGTGATCAAGGTCCAGGGCCGCAGCCTTTCTGCCGAAATGGTGGGTGCTATCATCGGGAAGTATCGTTCGGCTGTAGACGCTTGGAAATGCGGGCAGAAAGCCGAGTGCAGCGAAACCGAACTGCCGGCCATGTGGACCGTACAAGGACGTTGAATGGGCGCTTTTGAACTCAATACGACAATTTCTAACCTGCGTAGCCTGCGGGAATCGGACTTGAGCGCCTATGACGCGGTGTACTTGGGCAACATTTACTGCCGCATCTTCGAGGATAACTTTCTCGAGCGCATGAATGACCTTAAGGAAGGCATTGCCCGCGTCAAGGACCTGGGTCTGCGCGCCTACGTGACCTCGTACGCCGGGCCGCGAAATGATGCGCTACCCAAAGTGCAATTGGCGCTGGAGACCGCAGCCGCGGTTGGCGCCGATGCTGTCGAGGTACATAACCTGGGCGTGCTGCGCCTGCTTCACGAGCAGTTTCCCGGCATCCCAGCGCATATCGGCGGATTTGCCAACGTGTACACCGACGCCGGGACCGAAGTGCTGAAGGAGTATGGCGCGGTCCGCTTTACGCCGAATTACGAGATCAGCCTGGATGAAGTAGAAGCCATCACGGCTCGCGTCGGTATTCCGGCAGAGCTTCTGGTCCACGGCAAAATGCCGTTAGGCGTTTCCGATTACTGCTTCTTGCTCGAGTATGAGCAGCATTGGCCGGAGAAATGTCCGGTGGTCTGCCAAAAACAACTGTTTCTCCGGCAGGGCGACTGGGCCATGCGGTCGGTGGGTAAGGGCGTCCTCAGCGGTAAGGATGTTTGCATGCTGGAGCACCTGTCCATGCTGCTCGCTGCCGGACACAAGGTGTTTCGCATCGAGGCGGCGTACGAGACCCCCGAGTACCGTCTGAGGATTGCGCGAATCTATCGCAGCGCGATAGAGCGCACCCTCGCCGGTGATGGAACAGTGGACGAGTCGGTGTGGCAGGTCATTCGAGAGCACACGGCCGTGGGTTTGTGCAATGGTTTTTACTTCGGACGCAGTGGGGGCGAGTACATCGGCCAACGCGCCGAAGCCGCTGCGACTCTTTCGTCTTTGAGGTGAGCAATGATTGAGCTACTGGCGCCTGGAGGAAACCTGGAAATGGTGAAGGTGGCCGTGGAAAACGGTGCCACCGCCATCTATGTGGGAGCACGCGGCTGGAGTCGGCGGCGCGACGCCTACGAACTCTCCGACGAGCAAGTGCGTGCAGCCATCGGCATCGCCCACTCCGGCGGAGCCAAACTGCGCGTGGCCATCAACACCAACATGCAATCGTGTGAGCTCCCCGCCTTGCTGGAGAAGATGGAAAAGTTCGTCGGCTGGGGTGTGGACGGAGCGATTATGACCGACGCGGGCGCCATCGCGCAGGTGCATCGCCGCTTCCCTCATCTCGTCATCCATGCCAGTATCGGCGCCAATATTGTCAACAACGAGGACGTCAAGTTCTACCGCTCAATTGGGGTCTCGCAAGTGGTGGCCGACACCAAACTCACGTTACGCGAACTGGCGGCGCGGAAGGCAGACGTCGATGTGGGCATCGAAATCCTGATCCACGCAAACAACTGCTACACCTACCTGGGCAAGTGTTGGATGTCACCCTATCACCGGCTGGAGCGGACTACCGATGATTTCGGCAAGGACTTGTTCCGCGGCAGTCCCAACCGCGGTGGCCTGGATTACCGAGTCTGCCTGGAAAGCTGGGAGCTGTTTGATGACAAGGCGTTGCTGGAACCGCACGTCGCACTCAAGAACAATGCCTTCTTTTACCTCGACGATATCCCGCCGCTCATTGATCTGGGTGTCCATTGCCTGAAGATCCAAGGGCGTGAGTATCCCGTACCCTTAGTAGGGCGCATCGTGTGTTTCTACCGCGAGTTGATTGACGCTTATCTCGCCAAGCCTGCGGGGCCTTTCGATCTTACGGCGTGGCGCTTGCGGCTGGAGGAAATCAGAGCGGAGCGCGACACCAAGCGCAGCAATATGACTTTGGTGCTGCTGAACGAAGCGCGCCAGCCGGTGCCCCACAATGCCTAGCCGAGCGCCGGCGAATCATCGGCAGTTTTTCGGCTTCGGAGCCACTGAACGCTGCGGGAAATTTCGAAAAATACAGCTTGCCCCGGAAAATTAAGCGGTAAGGTTGCAGGGACCTATTTGACGTGCAACTCTCGGAGAAATTTGAGGTCTGTCTCGGTAAAGTGCGCCACTCCCTCCTGTTCCAGTTCGTCGGGATGACAGAAGCCTGGCCTTGGATTCACAACGATCAGGGATTGGGAGTCACCGCCGACCACAATCAGGAAGTCGGGGTTGACTTTCTGCAGTCGCGCGATCAGCTCGCGCACCTTCATGGGCGAACTTAGTTCCCGGCGGCCAGTACCGTTATCCTGCATCTGGCGCCCCCATGCATTGCGAGGGTGACGAAAAAACCAGCTCACGCTACTCCCCAGTGATTTGGAGGTCAGTGATTTTGATCACAGAATCGTGTGATCCTAAGACACTCGACGCGACTAGCGTTACGCCAATCCCGACTTGGCGCGGCGGCAGGTGAACTAAGGCCAGATACACAGCGCATTCCGCTCGAGGATCTGGCGCTTTGCTTCCTCCGGCAAGGGCAGTGCCCGGAAAGCATCCAGCGCTTCCTTCAGGCCCGGCACACCGGGGCCAGGCCAATCGCTGCCGAACAGCGTCTTGCGCGCGATCTCGCGCAGGCGCGGAAAATACTTGAGCAGGCGCGCCGCGGGAATGCTGCTGATATCGAGGTAAACATTGGCGTGCCGGCGCACCAGGAAGAAAGCCGTGTCCATCCACAGCGGACGGCCTCCATGAGCAAGCACAATCTTCAGTTTCGGGAAGTCAACGGCCACATCGTCAATGTAGATGGGATCTCCAAACTTATTGCGTGCGCCCGGAAAGATTGATGTTCCGGTGTGGAACATCACCGGAATGCCGTTGCTCTGCGCCGCACCATACAGCAGCTCCAGCTCTTTCATGCCCCGCAGGTAGTCGTTCGGATAAAAGAGTTGATGCGGGGGATGAATCTTGATCAACCGCAGGCCCAGCCGGACCATCTCTTCGATATCAGCCAAGGCATTGGTCGTGTATCGGGGATGCAGGCTACCACAAGAAAGCAGCCGCTGCGGGTTCTCCTTGGCATAGTTCGCTGCCATGGCATTTAGACCCGCAGGAAAGCCGGTGACCTCAGGTGCGGCCGCGTTAATCAGCACGGCACGGTCGAGTCCCACCTCATCCATGTAGTTCAGAAAGGCTTTTGGCGAGCGGGTAAACTCCATAACCCGTTCGAAATCGGGCTGGCCCTTTTTCATCAACCCCAACGCCGCTGGGCTCAGCAGGAGATCGAAAGGTTGGATGTGGATGTGGCAGTCGGTGATCAAGAAACTTGTCTGTGCTTTAGTTGGTGTCGTGACACGGCAAGTGGTTCAAAGTCAGACGCACTACTGTGACTCCAGCATCGCTGGAGTACAGCAGTCAAGTGCATTCAGGTGTTCGTTCTATCCACAAAGCCGAATTTCCGTGGTCTTTCCCGTCAAGCTGCCTTGCCATGTGCGATCTTGTGGCAGGTCGAGGTCTCTACGTCGAAAGCGTGCACCTTGGGTTTGCTGTGTACCAGGTGCTGAATCGCCTCGCTAATTTTCGAGTAGTCCTCGCGTTTGTACTGCTCTGCGTTCTCTTTCGTCTTCCAGAAGCTGAGAGCCAATATACCCTCTTGGTCAGACACGAGGACGATCTCGTCCACAAATCCAGCTTGGGCTTTCAAGGTAGACAGTATTTTCTCGTGTAGTGTGCCGCAAACTTCTTTGGCTTTCCCCGGTTTTGTCTTCACTTCCACAACGCGAACGAACATGGGAGGGACTCCTTTCCCTACATTGGCGAGAACCGTTCGCCGCAGAAAACACTACCCATGACGGGGAAGCAAGTCTGTGACCACAATCACCCGGCGAGGAGAACACGATCCACATTGATTCTGATCGTCGCTCAGACCAGTGATTCCGGTCACTGCTAGAGATCCAACGCTGCAGGATACTTCAAATAGCGAGCGGCGAGAAGATACTGTCCCGCATGAGTAGTGCAGTAGCGAAAAGACACTCCTGCTTTAGCCGCGAACCTCTGCGGCCCCCCACTTCTACCCTGAGCTAGTTCCTCAAAGATGGAGGGTATGTGCTCCAGCTCCCCATCGGTTGCCCGTCAAAGACCGCGTCTGCGGAATGGAAGCACATGCTCTTGCTCTCGCTCATAGGACGGGAGCCAGCGCTCCGGGAAAATCAGCCCTGCGGCCCGATCTGGCGGAGGGCAGATCAGATCAATATCAGGGAGGCATTTATGGTCGATCTATACACATGCAGTTGCGGTAATCAAACCTGGGAGATCTTCGACACGGGAGTGCGTTGTGTGGCGTGCAAGACCGAGTATGCCACGCTGCACATGCCGGTGGCGGAATTCAACCACGCTGTCGCGGAGGAATTGGAGGAAGCACTGGAAGAGTGAATCCCAGCAACTCCGCCGGGTCGATGTGCGATGTCGCACTGCGACCCGAGCAAAGAGATACTCGCGCTTCCGATGCCTCGGGGCGGCATCGAAGCCCGGGGGACACGGTAGGTCGCACAAATCCCTGCCGCACTTCCACCTGATGCTCCCGAAGGAGGTTTATGATGCCAACTGTAATTGCTCCAACCCGAATTAAACTGCAAAACATCCTTTTCGCAACTGACTTTTCGCCCTTGGCGCAGGCGGCCCTGCCACATGCTGTAGATCTGGCCCACCACTACGGCGCCAAGTTGTACACGGTCAACGTTCTTCCGCACTTGCCGTTTGTCGAAGCGGCGCAGCCGGATCCCGTGCAGGCCGAGCTCTCAGCCAGGCAACGGCTGACGGATTCGATGCGCTCTGCGTCATCCAAGGGTGTCGAGCATGAAGAATTCATCGTGCAAGGCGAAGTTCCACAAGTGATCGCGAAGCTGGTCAGGGAATATGCCATTGACCTCATCGTGATCGGCACTGGCGGCCGGAAAGGACTGGGCAAGTTGCTGCTAGGCTCGGTAGCGGAAGAGGTCTTCCGCAATGCCGAGTGCCCAGTGCTCACTCTGGGGCCGCATGCTACCCGCTGGGACATCGATGGCAACCTGCGGCACATCTTGTTCGCCACTGATTTTGGGCCAGAGTCGGAGCACGCACTGACCTACGCCATATCTCTGGCGGAGGAAAACCGGGCCCGCCTGACCCTGTTGCATGTGGCGCCAGAGCCTGGCCTGGTACTGCCAGAGCCGGAACCCGGAGCCATGCCCGTGGTTGATGAGAGCGAGGTGGTGGCTTCGACGGAGAAGGATCTCCGCGCGCTCATACCTGTAGGAGCGGAGCTTTGGCATGAGCCAGTGTACATGGTGCAATTTGGTTCTCCGGCCGAGACAATCTTGAAAGCCGCGGCCGAGACTGCCGACATGATCGTGCTTGGTGTGAAACGGCCAGGAGCGTTGACCAAACACGTGGGCGAAGGAGTTGCTTACAAGGTCGCCTGCGATGCGCCTTGCCCGGTGTTTTCGGTGGGTGCTCGGTCCTACAGTTAACGCGCGTTCGAGCCATGAGCCGGACATCCCGCGCGGCGTGATGTTGTGTCAGAGTAGAACAACGAGACAAACCACGCCCCGTGGGGTGTCCTTTTTCCATTCTTGATGAACCACATCGAGACCGTCGGCGGTTCGCGACACACCACAGCAAGCTACCGGCGTTCTTCAGCCGCTTTCCTGATCGCGAACGTGCTGACTATAGCAAGCCGGGCAGAATATTTCCCCGCAGCCTTCGCAGTCTTCCGAATGAATGCCGCAGATTTCCCGGCCGCACTTCGCACAGCGCTCCAAGGTCTGACGGGTACACCCTTCCACGCTGCAAGGCATCGCTTCAAACCCTTACGCTTCGCGCCAGGCAATAATTTCGAGGCTTGATGGCTGAATTACTGGGAAGCAAAGAGGGCCATCAATTTTCTTGGCGATTAACTCAGGCTTCTGCACCACAGCCATCATCAACATGCCGGTCAGCATTCATGCAGCTCGGCTGGTCACGGCTTCGACAAGCTGTCCATCGATCACGGCTACCAGCGCCCTCACAGCGTTGACGCTTTTGTCGAATTCTGCCTGTTCCTGCTTTGTCAGTTTGATTTCCAAGATCTGCTCGATGCCAGCCTCGCCGAGCTTACACGGTACTCCCATGAATATTCCGTGGACCCCATATTCACCGTCCAAGTAAGCAGCGCAAGGCAGAACCTTGTGTCTGTCGCCCAGGATGGCCGCGACCATCTCCGCCACCGCTGCGCCTGGTGCGTAGTACGCGCTGCCGGTTTTGAGATACTTCACGATCTCAGCGCCGCCATCACGAGTGCGTTGCACAAGTCGGGCAACGGTCGGGCCATCGAGTAGCTCAGTGATGGGTATTCCCGCTACAGTCGAGCAACGCGGCAATGGCACCATCGTGTCGCCGTGTCCGCCGAGAACGAAGGCCGTGACGTCTTCGACACTGACCTTCAATTCCTGCGCGATGAACGTCCGAAAGCGGGCACAGTCAAGCACCCCAGCCATGCCAATAACCCGGTTGCGCGGGAAGCCGCTTATCTTGTACGCGGCGTGCGCCATCGCATCGAGAGGGTTGGACACGATGACCAGGATGCAATTTGGCGAGTAGGACACCACCCTGCCCACCACATCACGCATGATCTTGAAGTTCGTGTCGAGGAGTTCATCGCGGCTCATCCCCGGCTTGCGAGGCATGCCCGCGGTGATGACCACGATGTCGGACTTCGCCGTATCGGCGTAGTTCTCCGTGCCCAGCACAGAGATGTCTCTCTTTGCAATGGGCATGGACTGAAGCAGATCAAGCCCCTTGCCTTGGGGCACACCTTCGATGATGTCAATCAGCACAATGTCGGCGACTCCTTGCGAGGCAATCCAATGGGCCGTCGTCGCGCCTACGTTGCCAGAACCTACGATCGTCACTTTGCGATGCATATTCACTTCCTTTCTTTGAGCTCTTTTGTCGCAACTCTAAAGTCAGAGACTGCGCAAAGATCCGCCACGCAGAATCCGAGAACAGCCGCCCGTGCGATTGTCGGTCAGCCAGGAGCTAGGCCTTAGTTGTGCCGAACAGCACTCGCCTCTCTGACGGTACAAACTGGCGTGTACGATGACCGGTGTAAATCTGCCGTGGCCGGGCAATCTTCTGCTCCGGATCCACGAGCATCTCCTGCCACTGAGCTAGCCAGCCGACCGTGCGCGGGATGGCAAACAGCACTGTAAACATCTCCGGCCTAAAACCCATCGCCTGGTAGATGATTCCCGAGTAGAAGTCGACATTGGGATACAGCTTGCGGCTGACGAAGTAGTCGTCTTCCAACGCGATCCGTTCCAACTCGAGCGCAATATCAAGCTTCGGATTGCGTCCTGTTACCTCGAACACCTGCTCGGCCGTCCACTTGATAACCTTTGCGCGTGGGTCGTAATTCTTGTAAACGCGATGTCCGAAGCCCATCAGCTTGCCATGCCCTTCCTTAACTTTCTTTATGTATGCAGGCACGTTTTGCTTCGAGCCAATGTCGTCCAGCATCTTGAGCACTTCTTCGTTGGCTCCGCCGTGCAGGGGACCCGACAGAGCTGCAGCAGCAGCAGCCGTGGCCAGGTACGGATCGGCATGCGAGCTGCCCACCGAGCGCATGGCATTCGTGCTGCAATTCTGCTCGTGGTCGGCATGCAGAATGAACAGAATATCGAGCGCGCGAGCTAGTACTGGGTTGGCGACGTACTTGGGCTCAACCTTTTTCCACAGCATGTTCATGAAGTTCTCGGTGTAGCTCAGGTCATTGTCGGGGTAGACATAGGGGAACCCTACGCTGTGCCGGTAGGACATCGCCGCGATGGAGGGCATCTTTCCAACCAGTCGCTTGATCTGCAGCAGGCGATTGCTGCTGTTGTGAACATCTCTCGCCGCTGGATAGACCGTAGACAGGGCTGCTACGGTACTAACCAGCATGGCCATGGGGTGGGCGTCGTATCGAAAACCCTCCATGAACTTCTTAGTATTCTCGTGCAGCATGGTGTGGTGGGTGATCTCGGTTACCCAGTCCTTCAGTTCCGCCTCATTCGGGAGGTCGCCAAAGAGGAGCAGGTAAGCGACTTCGAGGAATGTGCAGTGTTCTGCGAGCACTTCAATGGGATAACCGCGATACTCCAGGATGCCGCGTTCGCCATCGATAAAAGTGATCTCGCTCTTACAGGAAGCCGTGTTCATGAACGCCGGATCGTAGGTCATGAGCCCGAAGTCTTCCGCACCGGTCTTCATTTGCCGGAAGTCCATCGCTCGAACGGTTCCCTTGTCGATGGGCAGAGTATAGGTAAGATTGGTGCGATGATCCGTGATGCTGAGAATGTCTTGAGCCATAGGAACTCTCCTTGTGCTTTGCAGTCCTCGCTTGGGAACCCGGCGTGAACCCTCTTTGCCTTGCGGCGGTGTGAGTACATCAACCACTGAATTCAAACCTCGGTTCCCGTTGTCCGTCCGCCGAATACAGGTCAAGCATGCGCAAGCGGGATGCTTCCAGACGCTGACCCACGATTTCAATGGTCCTCTTGAGCAATTCGTAGTCTAGGTGGGGATTCTTCTCACATTTCGCGCGTAGACACTTGCCGTCCACGGCGATTGCGCGGACGGGCTCGACTGCGCGTGCACTGAAACGCCAGCGATAGGGCGGAACCAACCAGGACCATCCCACCAGTTCGCCCTTGGCCACCGTCTCCACGATCAAAGAAGGGCCTGTGGGTTTCACAGACTCAAGTGCAACCTTGCCTTCCCAGATCAGATAAAAGTGGTTGGCTTCGCTTTCGTCTCGAAAGAGATAGAAGTCCTTCTCGGCTCGAACATTGGAGGCGCAACTGGTAAGCAGGTCAATATAGCAAGTTTCAAGGCCCTCGCAGAAGGGAGGTTCAGCGATGAACCCAGTAAGGTTTTCCATGGCCACCCTCCGCGAGGAGGCGGGGATTGGTCAGACCCGAGTCGCTGCTGTCGTGTGCCCGCTCGGACCGCTAAGCCGAGCGGATTAATGGGACAATGGTCACACTGAGGACACATGGCCGCTGTGTCCGGCGTCACACTCTCACGTGACTCGGGAACCGTATTTGTCGTGTACTGGTGCTACTGGCACGCAGCTTTCGGTGAATGCATCCACGACATGCGACTTCTGGGGTACGAAGAACGCCGGCATCAACTATGGGATGCTGTTTACCGCGTGGGGCGTGGCCGGTATCATCGGACCACGCATCGCCGGCGTGTTGTTCGACAAGTACAAGAACTACCAGATGGCGTTTTACACCGCGGCCGTTTTGGCAGCAGTTGCGCTGCTTTGTGAACTGTCAGCTAGGCGACCGGCAGTGCCGGTAGCAGCCCTGAAAAGAAGCTAGCGCAGGCAGCCTAGCCGCGAAGAACCTGCAAGCTGGCAAGGACGCGATGGTGGAGCGCAACCGTCGCCGCGCCGGTGTAGGAGTATCCCTCGTCGCAGGGATGGTAATAGTCGGCCTTCGGCTGTACATGAAGATAGAGGGTTAGAGATCAGTACACTGCCACGCAGGGCCGGGAGGCACGGACAAGCTGATCGTTGGGAAGTGTGATTAAGGTCACAGACTCGCCGCGGTTTCTATGACTAGAGTGTTCGCCAGTCATTGGCGCATCAGCCGCGAGGGGGATGGTGACAAACCAAGGACGATACCTGCATTTCAATAACATCAGTGTCGACAGCCCCAGTTGTAGCCGATGCGGGAAGAAACTTACCACTGAACCTAAACCGGGCGAAAGAATCGACGACGTTATTTTGCGAGTGCGTAAAGACTTCGATGCCCACCACTGTGCAACACTCTCGTAGAATCAAAAGCTTGGACTGTCAGCCTGCCTGTTCCTGCATTGCTGGCCGACTTCGGCGAGTGGCATAGCCAATGTCAACCATTGAGGACGTGAGAGCAGCCGAGAAGAAGGTCCAAGAGCTTCTGGACGCCCTCAAAAAGGCTGGCGCGAACGATCCAAACAACTTCAGCGCAAAGCTAAAGAACGCGACTGATGAATACGCAAAAGCGATTCGTGAACTAAAATCAGCCTAAGGAAATAGTTCACACATGGATGATAGTTCAATCGCCGGACGCACTGAGAAACTTCGGCAAGAGATCGAACTGATCCAGCAAGAGGAGTGCCGCTACCGCAAGCACAGGATCCATTCTTCAGTGGAGGATGCCGAGCATGATCAGCGGAAATTTCGCGCCCTTGCGATCCGTGAAGAACTCAGAACGCTTATCGAGAAAGCCAAGCAACAGTTAAGCCACGGATCAGTCTGGTACAGTTGAATTATGGGATCACCATCGTGTGCATCTGACCTCTGTTGTGTTCATCGGCGCCCAAGCCCAAGTGGGAGTTGACTCGCACGATCACGGCTCTGGAGTGAAAGTGCGAGGCAGTTTTCGATGATCCAATCTGCGCCTGCACTCGCAAGCTCAGCGGGTTTCGCTGTCGTGCTCAATGCAATTACGCTCGCCGCTGCGGCTTTGCCCGACTGAGCGCTGATCTTGGGTACGAGGAAGGCAAGGCCAGTCTCATGATGGAGCGGATTAAACAAGTGTCCTGACGGACTGCCTGATTTTCAGGTCCGTGTTCCTGCCTCGGTTCCTAGGGGTGTGGTCCATGATTGCGGGGTTGGCTGAGCTTCCTTTACCCACCGCTCGGATACCGTTTGTTCGTCTATCTAGCGGTGTTTGGACTGCTCGGGGCCATTGCACTCATCCTGTGGCTGCTCGGGTTAGGGTGAACGAACAAAGGTGGAAGGAGCAGGCCAGCGCAGCAGCGATGTTGATCAGCACATGAGATCCACGCAACTCAGACGCGCTCGTTTCAGCCGGGGTCTCCAAGTGCTCGGTTGGCAGCCATTACTCCTCAGCTTACGTATCACACGCAAACTAGAGGTTAGCTTCTGGGAAATCCAATAAATCTGGACCCCGAATCTGGCAACATCGTCCCTGGTGCGTTCACTCCGGTGCTCGCCAATCTAATCCACCATACTGCCCCACTTGATCTTGACTTTCGAACAGCACTAGCGTGAGGCTGTGCTCACGATTCGCGCAATGGCTGGCGGGGACGGATACGCTCAGAGACATCCCCAACAGAGTGACTACTACGACCAAAAGCGTACCGTCGAAGGCCAGTGGCATGGCCGAGGCGCAAGAGCTCATGCGGCACGCGAACATCTCGGTCACGTTGAACATCTACGCGCAAGCGATCACGCAGTCGAAGCGCCACGCGCAGAGTCGGGTTGTGAGCCTGCTGCTCGACAAAAACGCAGCAAAACCAAGCACCGAAGCTTATCGGACCTACAAAAATCTGGAGGGGATTTGCAACTGGTTGAGAAGATTGGCGTCCCCGACGGGATTTGAACCCGTGTTACCGCCGTGAAAGGGCGATGTCCTAGGCCGGGCTAGACGACGGGGACCTGTTTTGGCGGGAATTTTGCGGCCGACTTCAGATACTAACAGTCTCAATTCCCAGTGTCAAAATCAGCCTATACAAACGTATTGTCCGAAATCTGCGGATTTAAGACAGTACATAACACCAAGACGTCCTATTCACTCGGTGTAAGAGCGCATTACAGGGCAAGCCGCATTACAATTGAACACTGATTCCGAGAATCACTCAGGTTTACTAGCCTCGTGCCCGATCCCCTCTACCTCAGTCTCTGGTTTCCCGATTTTTCCGGGCCTGCGATGCTGCCCTACGCGCTGGCGGTGCTGCAGCAGTTCCCTTTTTCCACGCACCGTCCGGGAATCGTCCATGCCGTGGTGCAGCCGGTTTCGTGGAATGAGGCCAGCGTGCTGGAACGGCGCTTCTCTCCCGGGATTGAGCCGGAAGCGGCGCTGGAGATCGCCGCCGACCTGATTCACGACGATTACGCTTATGTGCTCACTGCGTACTGGGATTTGTGGGCGCCGGATGAAACCGGGCGGCAGTGGCGGCTTACACCGAGTCCGGTGAAATTCATCGTGCAAGGCGAGGGGTTCGACGGCGGCGCCGCGCAGGCGAACGGTCACGTACAGATTGACTTCGGCCTCGACTCGCCGTTTCTGCAGGAGAGCGTCGAACTCACAGAGGAGACCGAGAGCAAGGTGAGGGCCAACGTCGGGAAGCTCGTGGAGTTCACCATGAAAGCGGAAAAGAACACTCGCGCCAGCGGGCGCTTGCTGTGGTCAGAATCCGAAGAAAACCTCCCTCAGAAACTGATCGCTCGCCTGCAGAAAGTGCAATAACCACAGAGCGCACAGAGGATCACCGAGTCTTCCAGTGTGATCTTCAGCGCCCTCTGTGGTTAAGTCCTACTTAGTCCTGCCGCCCTCGACCTTGAGCTTGTCACTGGCGCCGGCCTGCGCCGCAGCCAGCCGCGCCGTCAGTACGCGGAACGGCGAACAGGCCACGTAATCCATTCCAACCTGGTGGCAGAACTCGACGGACGATGGTTCTCCGCCGTGCTCGCCGCAGATCCCAACCTCGAGCTTCGGCCGCGTCTTGCGCCCGCGCTCAATGCCGATCCGCACCAGTTCGCCCACTCCGTCGCGATCAATCACGGCGAAGGGGTCCTGCTTCAGAATTCCTTCCGCCAAGTATGTGGGCAGGACTTTATTGATGTCGTCGCGGGAGAATCCGAATGTGGTCTGCGTGAGATCGTTGGTGCCGAAGGAAAAGAATTCGGCTTCTTTCGCGATTTCATCTGCCACCAGGGCGGCGCGCGGCAACTCGATCATCGTTCCGACCAGATAGTGGACTTCCTTGCCCTTCTCCTTGAAGACTTCCTCGGCCACGCGACGGACAATCGCCGCCTGATTTGCCATCTCTTTGAGCGTAGCCACCAGCGGAATCATGACCTCGGCGTGGGTTTTGACCCCTTCTTTCTCCACGGCCACAGCGGCCTCAAAGATAGCGCGCGCCTGCATCTCAGTAATTTCCGGATACGTAATGCCCAACCGGCAACCGCGATGCCCGAGCATGGGATTGAATTCGTGCAACTCTTCCACACGGGCGAGCAGCGTCGGCAAAAGCTTCTTCAGATCACCCGCGCTCTTGGCGCCATATTCGCGATACTCGTCGAGCAAGGCTTTCTTTTGCTTGGCACCCGCGTGAGGAAGTGTCGCGATGTCCACCATCAACTTCTCTCGCTTGGGCAGGAACTCGTGCAGTGGTGGATCGAGCGTCCGAATCGTTACCGGCAAGCCGTCCATTGCCTTAAACAACCCGGCGAAATCGGAGCGCTGCATAGGCAGCAGCTTCTTCAGCGCGGCGCGGCGATCCTTCTCGTTGTCGGCAAGAATCATCGCTCGCATATGCGGGATGCGATCGTGTGCAAAGAACATGTGCTCAGTACGGCACAGGCCGATGCCTTCCGCTCCGAATGCGCGCGCCTGAATGGCATCGCGCGGAATGTCGGCGTTCGCCCGCACTCCAATCTTGCGGAAGGGCTCTGCCCATCCCAGCAGCTTCAACAATTCCGGATCGTCTGCGGTAGGCGGAATGGTATGCAGTTTGCCTTTGATCACGCGGCCGGTCGTGCCGTCGAGCGAAATCCAGTCACCTTCCTTGAAGGTTTGGCCCTTCACCCGCATTTCGCGCTTCTTCTCGTCCACCGCGATGTCGCCCGCGCCGGCTACGCAGCACTTGCCCATGCCGCGCGTCACGACGGCGGCGTGACTGGTCATGCCGCCGCGCGAGGTCAAAATGCCAACAGCGACTTCCATGCCCTGAATATCTTCCGG
>CAYOUY010000174.1:0-3455 GCA_964407245.1 uncultured Acidobacteriaceae bacterium | reverse complement strand
CACCGCGCGTACAGCAACTCCACGAATTCGGTACGGCGTGCCGGCATTGTGACATCGATGCCAGCAACAAACATCCTCGAGGTTGCGCGCTTCTCGCATCAGGAACTGGAAAAGCTCCCGCATTTGCGTCTTGCCGAGCATGACCCGCGGCTCCCCGCCAATGCCGATGCTCATGCCCCGATATCCATCCTCGTCCTGCCCGGGGACGATTGCGAACTGGAGTTGATTACTTGCTGCCATGGAATCGCACCTCCTTCGAAAAACTAACCGCAAAAGAGCTCGGGGCCATCATCCTTTGGATGATGGCCCCGTTTGAAACCTTTTTGTCTGGGCTACATCATCCGCTGGCTCCTGACACGAGGAGCAGAGCAATAAGCAGCAGAGTAAGGCCCAGAGCGAGCTTTTCCCGCGACCCAGCTAAACAGCTTTCGGAGTTGGCCAGCAGTCGCATGATGCGCTCGGATTTCTTATATCACATTCGTAGCCGATTGCAATCTGGAAATTTTGATGAATGCCACGAGGTGCCGTCTCCCAGCTTGGGGAGTAAAAACGCGGCCAACTCAGGCCCGGAGCGGATAATTTCAGGTTATGCTGCTCAGGTTCGGAATCGATCGGAGGTGAGACAAATGGGCAAGCAGCGAATGATTGTCGGAATCACCGGAGCTAGTGGCACCGTGTACGGTGTCCGCACGCTGCAGTTGCTGCGCGCGGCCGGGATCGAAACCCACTTGGTCGTGTCGAAGGCCGGCGATATGACGCGCGCCCACGAAACCAGTCTGACGCGGGATGATCTGCGGGCGCTGGCTGACGTCGCGTACGACATTCACGATGTAGGCGCCGCGCTCTCTTCAGGTTCGTTCAAGACACTGGGCATGGTAGTCGCGCCGTGTTCTGTGGGCACTCTGGCCGAGATCGCTGTGGGCACTGCCGATACATTGCTCACGCGCGCAGCCGACGTCTGCCTGAAGGAGAGGCGCCGGCTGGTGCTGATGGTGCGTGAGACTCCCCTGCATTTGACTCACCTGCGCAACATGGTCGCAGCGACGGAGATGGGCGCCATCGTATGCCCCCCTGTCCCGGCGTTCTACGCCAAGCCACAAGCCTTGCAAGACATGGTGGATCACACCGTCGGAAGAGTGCTTGATCTTTTTGGCCTCGATCTGCCGGTGGTGAAGCGATGGGAAGGGTTACACGAGCCATACTCGCTCACGTATCCATCCGAGGGCAAGAGTTTGGAGAAGATCAAGGCGTTGTAGGTTAGAAGCCGTGGCGGCGGCCTGGAAAGCCACCACGTGATTTCCAATCAACTACTTTCCCCTCTTGCGTGCCTGGGTCTGCGACGGCGCTAACGCTGACAAGATAGCGGCACCAATCGGCGTTCCCAACCCGCTACAGGCATCCCAACCCGGGCCAGCGCTATAGGCGCCGTTGTTGCCGGAGGTGATGTCGTGGAATGCCTTCGCGCTGGCAGCTTCGCCATAGAGCAGAGGGTTAGCGTAACCGACGGGTGTCTTGAGCTTCTGATTGATGCAAGCGATGAGCCCCGCCCACAGCGGAGCCACCGCGCTGGTTCCCCCGATCACGTCCGGCTGGCCGTCGACCCGGGTTACATATCCGGTCGTCGGATCGGCATCTCCCGCTACGTCGGGCACGCCTCTGCCAACCTGGCCTCCCGGGTTGGCCGAAGGGGGAACGTTTGCGCCGGCTTGAAACGTGGGAAGGGCAAAGAAATCGCTGATCCCACCCCCGGTTGCGCCTTCATTGTTTGCGAGTTCATTCCACACTGTCTCGCTGGAGATCGTGTTACCGGAAGCCATCAAACGAGTGCCGCCGCAAGCCAGTGCGTTCGGGCTGGATGCGGGAAAGTCGACGTGCTGCAGACCGTCGTTGACGCCGTCGGTTGAGCCATCGTCGCCCGCAGCGCAGCAGACGGTGATTCCTACGGCGGCGGCCGCCTGGAATGCTTCGTCCATGGCTGTCATGGCCTGCGATGTCCACGAGGATTCCGGTCCGCCCCAACTGATCGACAACACCGTGGGTTGATTGGTTTTGTCGTGGATGGCCGTGGTAATCGCATCGAGGAATCCGGCGTCGGTGTTAGGAGCGAAATAGACGACGATCTTCGCTCCCGGCGCCACCGCGCCCGCGACTTCGATATCGAGCATCACTTCGCCATCGGGTCCGTCCGGGCTTCCCGTAGGTTGGTTCTTCCCATGATCGACAGATACTGCCGACACTGTGGGAACGGTTGAGAGATTGAGCTGCTTGAAATAACTGCTCAGGTCGGCGGGCTTGTAACCGCCGCCCAGTTCAATCAGGGCGATGCACTCTCCGCTACCGTTCACCCCACTCGGAAAGTTGTACGCATTGGCGACTTGCAGGGGTGTATAGGACACACTGGCGGCGTGAGCCCGCACTCCACTGCCTCCCTTGTGCCTGCGGAAATGGGGCTTGGCCTGCGGCCGGTTATCGAGGCCGAACACCCCTTCAATCGTTTCCTTGAGCGCCGCAGGAATATGCACCGGGCCGGTTCGGCCGCGGTAGGTACCATTCGCGTATTCGAACTGCTTGAGCTCCACTGCGAACGCCGCATTCATCGCCGACACCGTTCCGGACAGCACTACCGTTCTGCGCGCCGCGCTGGCTTCCACAACCGAGAGCCCATGCTCTCGCGCAAAAGCCTCTATCTTCCGGATGTCAGCAGGATCAGCCCCATGCTTCCTTTCCAGTGCGTCGCGAGTCAGGAGCTTGCGCTTGTCGAGTGGCTGTGCCCAAGCCGCTGGAGTCAGCGGAGGGTGCTTGCCGGCACGAGAGCGTATGCGGACTGACACTTCAAGTCTTTCATCCGGGTTGGCTGGACCTACTTCCCGCGCCCCCTCAATTGGGGAACGCTCGCTGCCGACAAGAGGAACCTGTTGCTTTCGAGTAGGCATGGTCTCCTTTCGAATTCGGACGGAGATTCAGGAACGGCAGAGCAGCACAGGAAGGAAAGCTGGACGTAAACTCACTGCCTTCGGAACAAGGGCAATGAATTCCTCTGCGGTCCGAAAAACTGCGTCCGGACCTCCCACAGCGGCAACCGTAGCAAGCTGCCGGAATAAGCGCAAGGGTTAGGTGATCTTGTTCTGAAATCAGACTAAAGGCAAGCCTGCACTAAGAATCCGGCGCCTTCCAGATGCTTGATGCCGCCAGGGGATACCAAACCAGTGACAAGTGGTACGATTCTCCCCGCAAGATAATTCCCGGAAATCCGGACGAGGAAGTTATTATGAGCCAAGCGCAGGAAATCCTTAAGCTGGAGCGCGAACAAGCTGCCGATTTCAACAGCCGCAACCTGAAAGCGCTGCTGGCGCAATTCAGCTCTGCCTTTGTCGGCTTTTCTTCTACGCGTTACGAGCGCATTGCCGGCCGGACTGCGCTCAAGCGAACCTTTCAACATTATCTCGATCAGTCTC
>CAYOUY010000173.1:0-9245 GCA_964407245.1 uncultured Acidobacteriaceae bacterium | reverse complement strand
GTTGGCAGTGTCTTTGTAGTCGTTGGTGCCTTTGATGTAGGAGTCGCGTTTCTCGATCGGCATGGCCTCGAGCAGATCGAGTCCCTTGCCCTGCGGCACGCCTTCGATAATGTCGATGAGGACGACGTCGGCGAGTTCCTTGGAGGCGATCCAGTGGGCGGCCGTTGCGCCCACGTTGCCTGAACCTACGATGGTGACTTTCTTACGCATAATGATTCCCTTTCTATAAAGACCTCAGGGGCTAAAGCCCCGCTCTTAAACGGTCCTAATGGCACGGCTGAAGCCGTGCCCTTCCCAAGCTCTTAGAAACAAACAGATCTACACCAGCACTGCTGCGCCCATATTCTCGATCATGTGGCCGGCAAACTCGCTGGTCTTGACCTTGGTCGCGCCCGGCATCAGGCGCTCGAAATCGTACGTTACTTTCTTCTGCTCGATGGTGCGCTCCATGCTCTGCTCGATCAGGTCGCCGGCTTCGTTCCAGCCGAGATGGCGGAACATCATGACGCCCGACAAGATGACCGAGCCGGGATTAATCACGTCCTTGTCGGCATACTTGGGCGCGGTGCCGTGCGTGGCTTCGAAGATGGCATAGCCGTCGCCGATATTCGCGCCGGGTGCGATGCCCAGCCCGCCGACCTGCGCTGCGCAGGCGTCAGAAATGTAGTCGCCGTTCAGATTCGGCGTGGCCAGCACGGAATATTCGTCGGCGCGCGTCACCACTTGCTGAAAGATCGAGTCCGCAATGCGGTCGTTGACCATGATTTTCTTCTTCCACGCGCCCTTGCCGTGGGTCGCGTAGATTTTGTCGAGCACCTCTTTCACTTCCTGTTCCACAGACTGGCGGAAGGCCGGCGGCGCGAACTCCATGCCCGGCTCGACCATTTCAGCATTCTGCGCTACAGTGAGATTCGGATTCTTGTCCTTGTTGTCGAGAATCCAGCTCTCGCGCTCGGTCACAACATTGTCGCGGAATTCCTCGGTGGCAAGCTCGTATCCCCATTTGCGGAAAGCGCCTTCGGTGAATTTCTGGATGTTGCCTTTGTGCACCAGTGTCACGGTCTTGCGTCCGCTTTCCAGCGCGTGCTGGATGGCCATGCGCACCAAGCGCTTGGTTCCAGTCACAGAGATCGGCTTGATCCCCACCCCTGAGTCGAGGCGAATCTGCTTCTTGCCGCCCTTGAGCATGTCTTTGTTGAGGAACTCGATCAGGCGGGCACAGTCGGCAGTTCCCTCTTCCCACTCGACGCCGGCGTAAACGTCTTCGGTGTTTTCCCGGAAGATGACCACGTCCATGCGCTCGGGATGCTTCACCGGCGAGGGCACGCCCTTGTAGTACTTCACGGGACGAACGCAGGCGTAGAGATCGAGAATCTGCCGCAGGGCGACGTTGAGGGAGCGAATGCCGCCGCCGACAGGCGTGGTCAACGGGCCTTTGATGGCGACGCGGAACTCGCGGATGGCTTCGACGGTGTCGTCGGGCAGCCAGTTATCGAATTTCGCCTTGGCCTTTTCGCCCGCAAACACTTCGTACCAAACTACGCGGCGCTTGCCCTTGTACGCTTTCTCAACCGCCGCGTTGAACACGCGCAGGGAGGCCTTCCAGATATCGCGGCCAGTTCCGTCGCCTTCAATGAAAGGAATAATCGGATTGTCCGGAATCTGGTACTTACCAGTGCTGTAGGTGATCCTCTTTCCGTCCGCCGGTACAGCGACACCGTTATAAGAGCCCGCCATTTATGACCTCCGCCTATAAGGACTTCGGCTGTTGATTAAAAAACTTACAATTATAAAGAAACACCGCAGAAAGTGCAGATTATTCTCTCACCCTGTGCCATAATTCTTCTCCAACACGGAGCCTGCGCTCCCGAATCAGGAGAGCCTTATGCTTTTCGACCTGCGCCGAACGGGATTGACCTTAGCGTGCGTGCTGGGCTTTGCTGCCTTGACGACTCCAGCACTGGCCATCGACAGCCACGAACGAACCCAATTCGGTCGTGACATCGTGATTGAGCCGAACGAGCGGGTCCTGGATGCGACCTGCTTTGGCTGCAGCATTCGGGTGCGAGGGCACATAGCCACCGACGCAACAGCCTTCGGCGGCAGCGTCATCGTGGAAGAGGGCGGGCAGGTCGGCACGGATGCCACGGTGTTTGGCGGAGGAGTTCGACTGGCCGCGAACACCAAGGTGGGCGGCGGAATCACCGTGTTCGGTGGCGGTGTCGAGCGCGACCCCGGGGCCACAATTGGTGGCGACGTCGATGTTTTCAGCAGCGGGCTTTGGCTCTTTCTGATTTTTGGGCTGCCGTTCGTGTTTCTGGGTGGGCTGGTAGCGCTGATTGTGTGGGTGGTCCGGCGCTTTACCCAATCTTCGGTGCCGGCGACGGCATAAGCTTCTCCGCATCTACGGTCAATTTGTCTCTACCAGCGGCGGGCGCCGAAGGTTTTGCGCACGCCGACGGTCATGTAGCGTCCCCAGGGGCCGTTGTTGCCGAGATCTGCGCCGCCAAGAGTCTTGTCGCGTGCGCCGAGGCGATCGAACAGGAAATGCTGGGTGACGCGGAATTCGAATCCCTTGTTGAGATAGATTCCGGCGCCCCAGGAATGTTCGATGCCGATGGCATCCGGCGACCAGGTGTAAAGCGTTTGCGGCAGGTTTTTGCCGAACAGGAATGTCGGCGCGCCAAACACCATAAAACGGCGCAGCAGCCCACGTCCAAAGGGACGGACTTCGAGCATCCCTGACAGCATGTAGCGAGCGAACATACTGCAGGGAGCGTTGGCTCCGCCATATTGCGGAGCCCCGGCATCCCCGGCGCACAGATTCGGATCGACCTCGTTATGTGGAGGCGCCAAGTCCAGCTGCGCCCAGCCCCAAAGCATGTCGCGCGGGAAGAACATCCGCCCGCCGGAATCGGAATCTTTCCAAGTGCCCTGGGAGCTTGCCGAAGTTGAAATCTGGGCGCCTGCAGACGAGATAAGTAGAAGTATTGCCAGAAGCACCGACCAGCTTTTCATTTCGCCTCCGCATTTCATGATTTCGAGAGTACGCTCGACATTGCGACGACTGCCAAAGCGCAACATTGTACGCGTCCTCTGATGGTCGGCGGAGACCATAGTGGCATTTGGCCTGTCGTCGACTGGTGTCGATCCTTGTGGGTAATTGGGACGCGAGTCCGCCCGCAGCCGATACTTGTAGACTAGTCACTGTCAAGCAACGTTTTGTCAGCGATTTGGATAAGTTGGACCCCGACGCGCTAGGTCTAAGGGCTAGCCATCCTTCCAGAATCCATATTCTGGACCCGATTATTCCATACACCGTACTTTCATCTGGCATTCATTTTCGCTAAAGCCCTGCCACCACAGGCCTCCACGGTTTGGCGTAACGATTGCTCCATTTCTTCATACCATTAAATCAGGATCCCTATGCCCCAAGAGATCTCGGTGTCGTATCAGGCCATTAAGAGCAAGGTATATCGGTTGATCGATTCTCTCGTGGTGGGAGAAAAGAACGAAGCCGAGGTGCAGGAGTCCATCCGTCGCTGGTGGGCGCTGATTCACCCCGCCGACCGGCCGATCGCGGAGAAGTACCTCCTGATGGTGCTCGCGCGCTCCGCCTCAGCCCTGGACTCTATGGGGGACGCGCTGCTGTCGGTCGGCAGCTCCGAGTCGGCGCAGATCACCCACACCCAAGTAGTGAGTAAGCGCCTGAGGGTGCTGGAGCGGGTGGTAAAGGAATCGGGCATCCGGCAAGCCATCTAACGCCTTAGTCCGCCCGGCAGCCTCCCTAGATGTCGTAATACAGGGCAAACTCCCACGGATGCGGTCGGAGCCGGATCGCGTCCACTTCTTTCGAGCGCTTGTAATCCACGTACGTCCGTAGTAGTTCCTCGGTAAACACATCGTCCTTCAGCAGGAAAGCATGGTCGCGCTCAAGAGCATCAAGCGCGTCTTCAAGCGAGCCGGGCATGGATGGAATTCGCGCCAATTCTTCCGGATCGAGTTCGTAGATGTCTTTATCCATGGGCAGGCCGGGATCCATCTTGTTCTCGATGCCGTCAAGACCGGCCATCAGCATAGCGGCGAAAGCCATGTAGGGATTGCAGCTTGGGTCGGGCGGACGGAACTCCACGCGCTTGGCCTTAGGCGAAGCCGAATACATGGGAATGCGGCACGCCGCGGAGCGATTTCGCCGTGAATACGCCAGATTCACAGGTGCCTCAAATCCCGGCACAAGGCGTTTATAGGAATTGGTGGTCGGCGCGATGATCGCTGACAGCGCCGGGCCGTGCTTGATCAGACCGCCGACATACCAGAGTGCCAGTTGCGACATGCCTGCATATCCGTCGCCGGCAAACAGCGGCTGGCCGGCTTTCCACAGCGACTGATGAGTGTGCATGCCGCTGCCGTTGTCGCCGAAAATGGGCTTGGGCATGAACGTCACGGTTTTGCCATAGTGATTGGCCACGTTCTTGACGACATACTTGTAAAGCAGCATCTTGTCGGCGGAGCGCACAAGGGAATCGAACTTCAAGTCGATCTCCGTCTGCCCGCCAGTCGCGACTTCGTGGTGATGGCATTCCACGTCCATGCCACAGCTCTGCATCGTCAGCACCATCTCGGAGCGCAGGTCCTGGTAGTGGTCCGTTGGCGGCACAGGAAAATAGCCTTCCTTGTAGCGCGGACGGTAGCCCAGATTGTTCTCTTCCCTGCCCGAGTTCCAGCGGCCCTCTTCCGCATCGATAAAGTAAAAGCCGTACTGCTCGCGCTGATCGAAGCGCACATTATCGAAGATGAAAAACTCGGCTTCGGCTCCGAAGTATGCCGTATCGGCGACGCCAGTTGACGTCAGATACATCTCGGCCTTGCGTGCGATGTAGCGCGGATCGCGATCGTAGCGCTGCTTGGTCACAGGATCGACGACGTCGCAGATCATCACCAGCGTCGGCACCTCGGTGAAGGGATCGAGCAGGTGCGAACTCGGGTCGGGTTTGAGCAGCATGTCGCTCTCATGAATGGCGGCCCATCCGCGAATCGACGAACCATCCATGCCAAAGCCTTCCTCAAACGAGGCCTCGGTGAGCTGGTCGATGGGAAACGAAACGTGATGCCACAGCCCGGGGATGTCAGTAAAACGAAGATCGAGAATCTTGACGTCATGCTGTTTGGCGAACTCGCGAACTGCCTTGGCGTCGGCCATAAGGACTCCTGGAAATAAGTGCCTTCGAAGAGGTCGCGGCAGATTGCGCTTCCCATTTCTCGCACAAAAGGCGTGCGAGAAATCGGACGCCCGACTGCTACAATCGGTCGCGTTGTGGAGGACCAAGAAGTCTAAAGGCTGAGCTATGCACTGGCAATCGGAATCTTCTTATAGCGCTGATAACGGGACTTTATACTGAGAAAGTTCCGGTAGCGCCGGATTAGGAAGGGCACGAGTTCCACTCGTGCCGCTGCCCGGCTTCGAGCGTTGTGCGCTTCAGCGCCTGAGGTTCGCTTTTCTGTTGGGAAAAAAAGCGGCCCTCAGGGGTTAAAGCCCGCCTGTCTGTCGACTTTGGTGGCACGGCTGAAGACGTGCCCTTCCCGTATCTGCTCGTGGCGGGCAGACGAAAATAGCCAGACTTCCCCGAAGCAAGCTGGCAACTGACCACTGGCTACTGGCAACTGCTTTATGGACTTCGACCAGCTCGAGAGCTTCCTCGAAGTGGCAAGGCACGCGTCGTTCTCGCGCGCGGGGGAGAAACGTTTCCGCACCCAGCCCGCCATTTCCTCGCAGATTCGAGGACTCGAAGAGGAAGTGGGAGCGAAGCTTTTCGACCGGTCGGGCGGCAAGGTGTCCCTGACCGCGGCGGGCAAGGCGTTTCTGAAATACGTTGAAGAGACGCTCGACGCCCGTAAAACGATGCTGGTAACGATCGCGGAGATGGAGCGTGTGCCGCGCGGCGAAATCATTGTCGGTGCGAATGAGGGCACGTGCCTGCACATCCTGCCCGAGGTGTTCGCAAATTTTAAGAAGCAGTATCCCGACGTCTCGGTCAGCATCAAGCGCGCCGATTACGCCAAGATTTTGGAATCCGTCATCGACAACTCCGTCGATTTCGGGGTGGTTTCGCTCCCGGTCACAGACAACCGCCTGACCGTGGTGCTCATCCATCGTGATGAATTGATCCTCATCACGCCGCCGCACCATCCGCTGGGAAAACTGAAGTCGGCCACCATCGCCGATGTCGCCCGCTTCCCTCTCGTCGTACCCAAGGCTGGGCACACACGTGACGCGATCGAGGAACTGTTTCACGAGCGGCGACTGAAGCCGAATTTCACCATGGAACTCGATTCGAGCGAACTGCTGAAGCGGTTTGTCGCGGCCGATGTCGGCGTCGGCTTCATCGCCCGCTCTAATGTCGAGGAGGACGTGCGAGCCAGAGTTGTAAACGCGGTCATCATTGCCGATGCCCAGGTGCGCCGCGACCTGGCTCTGGTCTTCCGCAAAGACAAGGCTCTCAGTCGTGCCGCCCTGGCTTTCATTGACATTGCCGTGAAGCACAAGCCCGCGCAGGAATTGGTGCAGACTCTAAACCGATGAAGCGGGCTACTTCCAGCGTTGTGGCTCTGTTCTTCTGGGCGCTGCTTTTGCCCAGCGCGGGCCAGACGACGCCTTCGCAGAAGCCGTTCGCCCAACTGCCGGAGTCTGAGCGTCAGTTAATCGCCATCAAAATCACGGGGAGCGAGCGGTTTCCAGAAGAGGCCATTGCCGCGTCCACCGGCCTGCATCTCGGAATTCCCGTCACCGAAGATGACTTCAAGAAGGCTGCGCGCCACCTGGGCGATACAGGAGCATTTAGCGAAATCGCATACAACTACTCGTATTCTTCGACGGGGACGAAGCTGGAGATCCACGTCACCGACGCGAATCGATTTGTTCCCGTTCGCTTCGTCGACTTCGTCTGGTTCCCCGAAGACGAACTGCGTCGCCGCATCAAGGAGCACGTGCCGCTTTTTGACGGTGAACTCCCCACCTCGGGCCGTATGGCGGATCAGGTTTCCGACGTTCTGCAGGCTATGCTGGTCGGGAACGCGATCCCCGGTCATGTGGATTATGAGCGGGTTGGAAAAGAGGATGGACCGGTCGAGGGAATCGTTTTCAAGGTGGCCGAGGTCCTGATTCGTGTGCGGAGAATCGAGTTCAGTGGAGCCGTGGCTCCCGAACTTGCGTTGCTCGAAGCGGCCGCTGACGAGATGCCAAATCACGAATATTCGCGCCAGCGCCTGAACCAACTCGTGGAGCAGAAACTTCTACCGATTTACCACGCACGCGGATATCTGAAAGTATCCTTCAGCCCGCCGCAGCCCAAACCGGTGCAGCAGCCCAGCGCGGAAGCGATTCAGGAGGGCCCCCGCAATCAGACCATTGTTGACGTTGTTTTGGCCATCACGCCCGGCCAGCAGTACAAGCTGAAAAACCTGAAGTGGTCCGGCAACAAGGAGTTCCCTGCCGACACACTCCAGAAAATGCTCCACGCGCAGTCCGGCGAGTCCGCCAACACCGTCCGGCTCAATCGGGATCTCAAGGAGATCCAAAAACTGTATGGGTCACGTGGATTTGTTGTAGCGACGATCAAAGTCGCCGCCAGCTTTGACGACGCAGAAAACACCGTAACCCTGGTTCTGCAAGTGAACGAAGGGGATCGTTATCACATGGGTGATCTGGAGTTTCGCGGCCTCGACAACAGTTTGACAGCCAAACTGAGAGACGCCTGGAGGCTGCGCCCGGGCGATGTTTACGACGCCAGCTACCTTGATCAGTATTTGCCCGAAGCGCGAAAACTGCTCCCTCCCAACTTCGACTGGGAGGTTTCGCCCCACGTCACGGCTAACCAGCGCGACAAGAGCGTTGACGTCGACCTCATCTACTCAGTCAAAGCCCCGAAGTAGTGAGCGTGGGACGCTTTCGTCCCATTTTCGGAACAAGCGCAAGATTTTTCTTTTCGGCAGCCATGGAAGGGAGTACTCTATGCGCCTGCAACAATCGAATTTGCCCGTGAGCCCTCCCCTAAAAGTGAATCCGGGCAGGAGCGGGGATGCGCGCCAGCGCCTCCCCGTTTTTTCGCGCCTTCTCACTGCCCCGCTGAATGAGTCTCCGAATTTGGGCGCGCAGACTGCACGGCCGCGGCGCGCTATCACTGGTTGCCTGTAACTTCCCGGGGATGAGAACATCTTTCTAGAGTGGCCTCTCACCGAGGGGCGCGACAATCACTGAGGAGACCAATAGCAATGAAATCTCGTTTGCTTCCGTTCGGATATCTCTTGCTCGCGCTATTCATGGCGGGAGGCTTGGCCGTTTCTGCCTCCGCAAAGCCAAACACCTTTACCGGCACCGTCAGTGATTCTATGTGCGGCGCCCAGCACGCCATGCCCGGCGATGCTGCCGGTTGCACCCGCGCCTGCGTCAGCAAAGGCTCCAAGTATGCGCTCGTGGTTGGAGACAAGGTCTACACCCTCGACACCACGGACAAGGCCGTGCTCGCCACGCTCGACAAGCAGGCGGGAGCCAAAGCCACCGTAACGGGCACCGAGAAGGACGGCACCATCGCCGTCATCTCGGTCAAAGCGGCTCAGTAGGCTGAGTTCACAAGAAGAGAGTCTTTCCCAGGCGGGAGGCCACATTGTCGCCTCCCGCCGGATTTTTTGCCGCGTACCATGAAATTCATCATTCCTTTACAAAGGGTTGTGTTAGATTGTGCCTTCCTAACGTCAAATTTTCTTCGCGGAGGACGACGGAATTGGGCAAAGACATGGTTCCCAAGCGGATTTTCTTTACCAAGGGAGTCGGCAAACACCGCGAGCGACTGACCTCCTTTGAGCTGGCGTTGCGCGACGCCGGCATTGCCGCTCAGAATCTGGTACGCGTTTCCTCCATCTTCCCGCCCAACTGCAAACTGCTTGCCCGCAAGGAAGGCGTCAAGTACCTGCATCCTGGCGAGGTGGTGTTTGCCGTGGTCGCGGAAAACTCCACGCGCGAACCGCACCGCCTGCTGGCATCGTCCATCGGAGTGGCCATCCCCGCCGACCGCAACACCTACGGATACCTGAGCGAGCACCACTCCTTCGGCGAAACCGAAGACGCCGCCGGCGACTACGCCGAGGAACTCGCCGCCGAAATGCTGGCTACCACGCTTGCCGTCGATTTCGACCCCGACCGCTCCTGGGACGAGAAGAAAGAGATCTACCGCATCTCCAACAAAATCGTC
>CAYOUY010000172.1:0-10466 GCA_964407245.1 uncultured Acidobacteriaceae bacterium | reverse complement strand
AGAGACAGAGAGAGGTTCAGAGCTACGATGCCATCCGTGGGCAGCTGCCAGGACCGGATGTGCTGATAAGCAGTTTTCGAAGCTGGGAGGAAGTTGGCCGATGGTACGAGACCCTGCAGAGGGAAAAGATTCAACCGTCAGCGGACGTGAAGACGAAGGCTGAGGAGCTAACTAAGGGTCTTCGTGATGATGATGCGAAGCTGCGATCTATTTATAACTACGTTAGCTTGCGTTATCACTACGTGGGAATTGTTCTTGGTGTCGGGCGCTATCAACCTCATGCGGCCTCGGAGATTCTCGCGAACCAGTATGGGGATTGTAAAGACAAGCACACTCTCCTCGCAGCCTTATTGAGTGCAGTCGGAATTCGAGCTTATCCGGCCCTGATCAATAGCAGAGTGACGGTCGATCCAGACGTTCCCATGCCCGCACAATTCGACCATGTTATCAGCGTTGTGCCTCAGCGAAATACGCTGACTTGGATGGATACGACACCAGAAGTGACGGCGATGGGTTACCTGACAACTAATCTTCGAGGGAAGCCAGCGTTGGTCATCATGCCCGATAAAGTGGCGTTTGAGACTACTCCCCTTAATCCCTCGTTTCCTAGCAAATACACCAACACGGTCAGCGCTAAGCTTGACGCTGACGGCACACTGCAAGCACATGTGGAGGCGACATATCGGGGGGACGACAGCGAACTCAATTACCGGTATCTTTTTCGCCGACTACCTGAGCCCCAATGGAAGGATTTCGCACAAAGAAACTTTTATGGCGCTCATCTGGGTAGAACCATAACTAACGTAGGAAGCAGTTCACCTGAAAAGACGGAGGAACCCTTTACGGTCACATATGAGTACACCCTTAGGGATTTCTTCGGAGGCGACAAACATCGATTCGCAGTCCCGCTTTCTCCGTTGACCATTCCGGAGGTGAAAGATGTGGACCTAAATCGTACGACGCCTCTCTGGCTTGGCGATGTGGGCGAACAGCTTTACGAATCTCGAATCGAGTTGCCCAAAGGGTGGTCGGCCGCGCAGCCAATGCCGCTAGACCTTAACAAGGACTTTGCCGAGTTTCACGGCGATACAGAGGTGAACGGAAATGTGCTAGTAACGAAGCGCCGACTGCTGCTTAAGGTCAACGCGATCACTCTCGATCAGCTGAAGAGTTATCAGGAATTTCAGAAAGAGATTTCGGATAACCACGCTCTTTACATTTTTCTCCATGTACCCGCGGACGTTCCCACGACTGGTCTCGTTTCCACGCCCTCACAAGGGCTCGCGCGCGTAGGAGAGCTTGCACGGCAGAGCCTTCTACAGCTTCCGGGCAGTTCTAATTCGGAAGCGCTTCAATCGGAACAAGACGCATGGAAATCGTTGCGGGTGAAGGATTACACGTCCGCAATCACAGCTCTGAAGCGCGCTGTCTCGCTTGACCCAACTTTTTCACGCGCTTGGATTGTCTTGGGTGTGACGTACTATTCAGGAACCAGAGAGATGAATTTGTCTCTCAATGCCTTTCAGAAAGCTGTCGAGGCTGACCCGAAACAAGTCGTTCCATACAAAATCCTGGCATTCATGTACATCGGCATAGGCAGGCAGAACGATGCGGCAGCAACTTGGAAGAAATTGCAAAGTATTGCTCCCGACGATCCTGATCTTAAGGCAAACCTGGTCACGCAGCACTGACCTGCCCCCATGCGCGCGCACGCCCCCATTCCCGGCGCGGGCGGGCGGGCCCCGGCCCAAAGTTCAAAACCGGCGTGTTCTGTGGTGGGGGGAGGGTCCATTTTGCCGTCTGTATATACCACCCCGTCAATCGCAACGCAGACTCAGTCACGACCGATAATTTCAGGCGTATAATCGCTGCACTCCCCGGAGTCGGAAGCCGGACTCCGGCACTTGCATCGTCTTTTCGCTTGAGAGTTCGCGCGAAGAGGTAACGCGGTCATGCCAGGCGTGCTGGTTTCGTTGGGCGCGGCCATTGTCGTGGTGGCCTTGTGTGCCCCTCCGGCCCTGTCGCAGAGCGCGAATCCCGCAACCGGCGCGGTATCCGGTACCCCATCCAGCGGTGCATCCGGCCAGATCGAGCCTGCGGCTGCTTTCGTGGCCGAACTGACCAAGTCCATCGACGCCAGGAAAGCCAGGCCCGGCGACCCGGTCCCCGCCCGGCTGACGATGGACGTGCTCGCCCACGGCCACATCGTGGCGCCGCGAGGCACGCAGATCGTTGGGCATGTCACCGCGGCCACAGCCCGAACCCGGGATGTGTCTGGGGCCCAGGTCGCGATCGCTTTTGATCGCATCGCCTTCAGGAATGGGTTCGAACTGCCCCTGCAGGCCACGATCCGTGCGATTGGTGCGCCCCTGCGGGCTGCTCTCCCTGATGCCTCGAGCGACGTGGACTTGCCCGACCCGAGGGCAACACGGCCACCCATGGGGCCGAATGAGTGGCAAAAAATTCGTTCTTCTGCGTTTCCAGGATCTCGTCGTCCGGATATCGCAAACGGCCCTGTGGTGGAGGCCAACAGTCCCGGCAAGGCTGTCGGGCCGGCCCTCGGGCCGGCCAGCGAAGGCGTCGTAGGAATCAAAGGGATTGAACTCACAAGCAGCGCGCGATCCTCGGCCATCAGCTCAACCCGCGGCAACTTTCATCTCAGCGGAGGAACGCAACTCGTGCTCCGTATCTCCGACCCGAAGCTCCTGCTGGACTCGCTCGAGAAAAACCGCGACCAGTCCGGCCTCGTGCCTGGGAGATGATTCAGCCTGGGCCGGGGTTTTTTCCTCGTGCGGCCTTGCAATCGCACATTGACGCGGGGAAGCATCCCAGAAGCATGCAGCGCGGGCTTGGTAGTATCGCCCGGACTCTTCGGATGGCCAAACCAATCTATTCGACTGTCAGCGGAAATATCTGGAGGTAGTGGCCGAAGGAATGCGCCTGAATCCCGGAGAATTCAGGGTAGCGGGTCGTCAATGCCGCAGCCAGGCCACTGGACCATCCTCCCGCGAATACCCACACTTTGCTGCCGGGTCTGAGTGCGTAGGCGCGCGCCATCTCCCGCCACTTCGTGGAAAAAGTTTCCATCAGCACGGCATCGTCATTCGGAAAGGACGAAACCACGAGCCGACCACGGCACTCAAAAGACTCGAATCCGGCGACCGAACGATCGGGCATGACCGGCTTCTGATCGCAAAGATAATGGGCAATCTGGAATTCGGACGGCTTGTTCACGTAGATGACGTCCGAGGGCAACACCTTATTCTCGATAAACGCCAAGGCGCGATCCATGTTCTCGCGCCGGCTGTCTGCGAGCGGAAGCATGTCATGCCAGGGCTGAGTGCCGAACAATTGGCACAGAACGATGATGCCGGCCGCGATCGCTAATGCCGGCCCTGTCCTGCGCTTAGCGATTCGCACCAGCGCAACGCTCACTCCCGCCAATGCGAACATCTCCAGAAAAATGCTGTGCCGCGTGCGTCCGAACGGATAGATGCCGGCAGTCACGGCGATCCAGCTCGCGACAAAAGGTAAAAGCAATAAGATTCCCGCTAAACGCGGAGCCAACATCCCTTCGGAAATTTGCCGGCGGCGCAGCAGCAGAGTGGCGCCGGCAAAAAAGAGCAGGGTGGCAATATGGCCTGCCACCACCCAGGCAAAGATGAAACGAAAAATCCCAAACGTGCCCCGGAACAAGAAGAACGAAAGATGGTCGTGCGGGGGGTGGTAGTAAAACTGAGGAAGATACCAGTCCCCGAAGCGCCGAAACGGTTCCGAGCCGGCATGCATCGCACGGAGTTTCACGATCTGCCTCCAATAGAAGAAGCCGGCAAGAGCGATGCCTCCCGCCTGGCCCACAACCCAGGCTGCAATGACGCGGCGGGAAATCCTTTGCCAAAGCAGGCGAGAAATTGCATACAGCCCCATGCTGGCTGCGAACAAAAATGCCGAGTAGTGAAAAAGCATCGCCAGCCACAAGCAGGCGGAAGAAAGCAGCATCCTTCCCGCAGAATCGGCGGCAAAAGCACGTTCGAGAAAATATGCACTCAGCGCCACGAACATGAGCAGAAAGGGATACTGCCGCAGTTCCGCGGACATGGCGATCATGGTGGGAAGAAAGGCGGCAAACAGCAGTCCTACCCATGCCACCGCACGTCCGAACACCACCTCCAGCCACTTGTAATAGACCCAGCAGAAAACCGTCCCTGCAATCACACAAGGCAGGCGCAACACAAGATCCGAGGTTCCAAGAGTTTTCCAGAAATAAAGGACGCAGATGAGTAGCGGAGGGTGCCAAAGGGTCTGGCTCGCCTGATAAGCGTTAAGAAGCGAATTCTGATTGGCAACGGAAAAATGCCAGGCTTCATCGGCGTTAAAGAAGGTGGCATGAGCCATCCAGGCGCGGCAGCAGAATCCAAGCAAGACTAGTAACGCAGCGAGCCAATTCGAGCGATCAACGAAAACCCCCTCACTTTCGCTGGGCACAGCATGGCACCGGGCGGGAACGGATGCCGAGGGCAAAGTCGCCTGAATACCATGAGCCATCCTCGTGGATTCTAGCAGCAGAAGGCGGTCGGTCGGGGTCTGCCAGCTCTGACGTCAGATACGCATCCAGATGTGCGTCGCAGGACTCACGCAGAATCCCATCAGAAAGTGAGAAGGGGCAGGCAATTCCGCCCGCCCCGTCAGTTTCGCTCTTGTCTCCGTGTGTCCTCACATCTTCACGTCCTTGAAGTGCGTCGCCATGTACCAGATGTTGCCGAAATTGTCTTTCACGCCGGCACTGCGGTCGCCGTAGAACTGGTCGGCCGGCTCCTGGAACGAAGTCGCGCCTGCCGCCACAGCAGTGCGGTATACATCGTCCACATTAGGCACGTAGAGGTAGAACATCGCCGGCATGGTCTCATATTTGCCGTGAGCCTCGCCCATCTCGACGACCGAATCGCCAACACGAATCTGGGCGTGCACTACGACGCCGTCCGGGGTCGTGTATTTGGCCTGTTCTTCCGCTCCGAAGGCACGCTTCAGGAAGCCGATCAGCGGCTCGGCCCGCAGCGGATGCAGATACGGGTTCACGCTGTGCAGTCCCTTGGGAATGTGGCTCTCTCCCTTGTGCGTGGCGATGTACCAGTAGTTGCCCGCTTGATCTTTCACCGTGCCGGAGCGCTCGCCGTATTCCTGATCGCGCGGCTCGCCAATCAGCGTCGCACCGGCAGCTACGGCCTTCTTGCAGACGGCGTCGGCGTCCTCCACGTAGACGTGCAGGGCGTTGGGGTGGAACGACAGCGCGAATTTGCGCCCCGGAATGCCGCCGCCCATCATGAGCATGGAATCGCCAATGCGAACCTCGCCGTGTACGCCGCCGTTCGGCGTCTCGGCGCGCAGCGTCTCGACTGCTCCGAACGCCTGCCTGGCGAAATCGAGCAGCGCCGGACCATCCTCGGCAACCAGATACGGCGTCACCATGCGGAAGCCAGGCGGGACAGGGCTCACGCCTGTAGGCTCACCTTTCTGCGGAAGTCGTCCACCCTCAGGCCCCTCTTCCAGCCTGGCGTGACGCCGGTGCATCTCGTCGACTGACATTTCCTCTTTCACCGCGTAGGCGGTCCAGTGGTAGCCGAACGGGTCGGCCATCGTTATGTCGCGGCGGCCATAGAACTCATCCTTAAGGGGTCGCACCACTTTCATTCCGGCTGCGACTGCTTTCTCCGCGAAGGCGTCCACATCGGGCACATGGATGTTCAGCGAGATGGGAGAATTGCCCAGCGTTTCCGCGCTGAAGCGGCCGCCCTCGGGCCATTCGCCCGTGATGTGAATAGTCGAATCGCCGATCGTGATCTCGGCGTGCAGGTCGCGTTCGCTGATCACGAAACGGAACATTTCCTTCGCACCGAAAGCCTGCTTGTAGAACTCAATCGCCTGCGCTGGATCTCGAAAGGCGATCCTTGGTGATGCGGTCACCCGCACGGCCGCAACGGGTTCAGCTAATGTCGACATACTCTTTTTCCCCTCTAGCTCAGATTTCAATCGTGCCTTGAATCGCTCTCGCGGCAGATTGCGCAAGTCAGCCGCGATACGCACCAGAGGTTCAACGTCCGCACTCATCCTGCCGAGTTTCCCATCGGCGCGGGCCAGCATCACGTCCACGGCCTTGTTTAACTGATTAACGCTCAGCTGGTCGGTCTTCTTCAGTTCGATCTTGTCTTGACCGCCATTCCCGGAATGCAGAGAGCGCTTAGGCATCGGCACCCTCCAGGCGCGCCCGTAAATTGGTCAGCGCGCGAAACTGCAACTGCTTCACGGCTCCTTCTGTCTTGCCAACCTCCCGTGCCACTTCCTTGATGCTTTTCTCTTCCACAAATCGCAGCACCACCACCCGCCGCTGCTCGGCCGGCAGCGTATCCACCAGGCGGAACAGGGTGGCCCGCCGTTCGACTTCCTCGATCTCCGCCGGACTCGCTTGCGCCAACTCGATCTTCTCGTCGTCCGCGATTTCTCGTCCCGACCGTTGCCAACGGTCTGAGATCAAATTCGCCGCGATCCGGAACAGCCAGGCCACAAACGGAATCCCGCGCCACTCAAAGCGTTCTAAATTCGCCAGCGCCTGATGAAATGCCTCCGCCGTCACATCCTCGGCTTCGGTGCGATTGGCCACGCGCCGCACGACATAGGCATACACGCGTTCAAAATGAAGTTCGTAAAGCTCGCCAAAGCGGGCAGGATCCTGCTGCGCAGCCTCGATGAGAAGGCGCTCGTCCGCTTCTTTCTTCAGAGCCTTCACTTCAGGTCCTTCACGAATTCACCGCGGTTTGGCCGTACACCAGGGATAACGGACGGGAGCGGAAAAAGGTTACGGTTGCAAACACATCACTCGGACACGGCACCGGACGAATAGTACAGCCGCTCCATCGCCGCCCTTACCTGATTCGACACCGTCTCCAGATCGCGCCCAGTCAGCCCCGCCGTTGAAATCGGTTCACCCACGCGCATCTCCAGCGGCCGGCATTTGATGTGGTACGTATTCATCGGAAGCAGTTCGTAAGTCCCGATCAGCGCGACCGGCACAATATCCACCTGCGCTTTGATCGCAAGGAAGAACGCCCCGGGGAGAAACGGCTTGATCTCGCCATCGGGCGTGCGCCCACCCTCGGGAAAAATCACCAGCGGCACCCCATCCTTCAGCTCTTTCAGAGCCTGCCGGATGCTGCTGATCGACCGCGACGGATTCTGCTGATCGATGCAGATCTGCCCCGACCGCTTCAAATGCCAGCCAATCACGGGATAGGCCAGCAGCTCTTTTTTGAAAGCAATGCGGAATTGAAACGGCAGGTTCACATACAACACGGGAATATCGAGCGCCGAAGCGTGATTTACTGCATAGACGTGGGGCCTCGAGGTATCGATCTTGTCGAGGCCGATGACCTTCACCGGCGACCAGATCGATTTCATGATCAGCCACGACCAGCCTCGCGCGAACCAATGCATCAGATGGCCGTCGCCATCGAACAGGCCGGCCAGCAGGCCCAGCGGCCCCATGATCAGGGTGTACAGCCAGATCAGCGGATCGAGAATGAAGTACGACCGCAGCCGGCTCGCCCAGCCGTATTGTCGTCCATCGTCCGCGGCGGAGCTGCGTCGAGTCGAGGCGGAAGCGGCCGCCGTCGCCGACTCCGGCGCTCCCGTCTCCATTTGCTCGACCGATGAATTCACTTCCTGCACAGCGTTTCTATTCTAGGGGAAAACCATGTAGCGGGGAATCAAGACTGGGGTCGGTTTGAGTATGTCCGATCGTACCTTACTTGGCGCCGCCTCTTCGGAAAACCGAGACGACGGCCGCAGACGCAACCGCCCCTGCCAGGAACCACGCGCCAATACAAAGGACGGCCCAAGCATGATACTCAGAAGGGTCGGCACCCATCCACACCGGCGACCAATAAAGACAATAGGCGAGAAGAAAGGGCACCACCACGGCCCATATTTTTCGCAAAGAAGCTGGACCAGCAGAGCACAACAACCAAACGACAGCTGCCGACGCGATGGCTACAAGGATTGCGCCAGAGCCGAGCGATAGTGACTCGATGTAATCCTTCATGCTGCTTTTCACAAACCCAGAATCCGCATTGCTTCCCCGACCAGGTAAATCGACCCAGTTACGACGATTACCGCTCCGACGTTCGCGGCTTGTTTGGCACGCTCCAGCGCCGAGGCCACGTCGGGCACGGGCTCGATCTCCGCTCCCGTGTGCGCGCCGGTCTGCTGGATTTCCTCCGCCAAGGCCGCTCGCGGATTTTCCGGTCGCGTGGCAATCACGCGCTCGGCCAAGGGAAACAGAATCTCTGCCATCTCCGAGATTGCCTTGTCGCGCATGGCGGCGAAAACGAAAATCAGCGGGCGGTCGACATGGCGCTCCGAAAGGGCAGCACGCAGCGCCCACGCGCCCGCCGGATTGTGCGCAACATCGAGCACGATTTCCGGCCAACCATCACGCGCAGCCAATACTTGAAATCGCCCCGGCCAGCGGGTCTCGCGAATTCCGCGCTCAAACGCCTCGGGAGTTATGCCGGCGAATCCTTTCTTGCTCAACTGCTCTGCCGTAGCCACGGCCAGTGCCACATTTCGCAACTGATGCCGCCCCACCAGCGGTGATTCCACCAGAATCTGCTTCCCCATCACCTGCAGCGGATAGCGTTGAAGGGGGTTCTCGGCACCCTCAGCGTGCCCGGCGGTGAAGGGTTTTTTCTCAGGACTCGGGACTCGTAACTCGGGACACGCAGGCACATAGGGCACCGCGCTCACTCCCTCGGCGTGCAGATCGAGAATCGTGTTACCGATCACGTCGTTCGCCTCCGGCTGCTGCGGCAATGTCACCACCACGCCGCCCGGCCGGATGATCCCTGCCTTCTCACGCGCAATCTCGCCGACGGTGTTGCCGAGAAACTTCTGGTGATCGAGCGAAATATCGGTAATCACGCTCACCACCGGCTCCACCACGTTGGTCGCGTCCAGCCGCCCGCCCATGCCCACTTCGAGCACGGCTATCTCGATCTGCTCACGCGCAAAATGCGCAAACGCGATCGCCGTCATCATCTCGAAAAAGCTGGGATGCCACGGCAACTCTTCGCGCGCGACCAGCTGCTCCGCGATTCGATCCACTTCGCCGTGCAGACGGGCAAAGTCGTCGTCCGAAATTTCCTCTCCATTGATCCGGATGCGCTCGTTGATCCGCAGCAGATGCGGCGAGGTATACAGCGCAGTCTTCAGCCCCGAAGCCCGCAGAATCGACGCCAAAGTCGCTGCCGTCGAGCCTTTCCCGTTCGTCCCCGCGATGAGAACGGAAGCGAAATCCCGCTCGGGATGCTTCATCGCCTGGAGCAACACGCGCATGTGCGCCAGGTCGAACTTGTGCGCGGGCGTCTGGGCCAGCTCGTGCCCCAGCGCGAACATGCTCGCCACCGCGGTTTCGTAAGACATGAATCAGCTCTTGGCTTTTAGCTCTTAAGCTCTTAGCCCTTAGCTTATCAAGATGGTGGGGCGACAAACCGGGCTTGGCGGGAGGGTTGAGCCAAGAGCTAAGAGCCAATGGCTAAGAGCAGGTTACGCTGCCATAAAATCCAGGGCGCGCGCGATGTAGGGCTTGAGCTGTTTGCGCGGAACCACGGCATCCAGCATGCCGTGCTGCAGAAGAAATTCGCTGCGCTGAAATCCTGCCGGCAGTTTCTGCCGGATCGTCTGCTCGATCACCCGCGGCCCGGCGAAGCCAATCAGCGCGCCCGGTTCGGCGATGTTCAGATCGCCCAGCATGGCAAACGACGCGGTCACCCCTCCCGTGGTCGGATCGGTCAGCAGCGAAATGTAGGGAACCCGCGCTTTGTCCAGCCGCGCCAGTGCCGCCGAAATTTTCGCCAGCTGCATCAGGCTGATGACACCTTCCATCATCCGTGCCCCACCCGACGCCGACACAATAATCAGCGGCATCTTCGTGTCGGCCGCGCGCTCCACTGCCCGCGTAATGGCCTCGCCCACCACCGCGCCCATGCTTCCGCCGATGAACGCATACTCCATTGAGCTCACAATCACCGCGCGCCCGTTAAGCTTTCCGTGAGCATTGATGACCGCGTCGTTCAATCCAGTGTCGGCCTTGGTCTGCTTCAGGCGCGAGGAATACGGCTTCAGATCCACAAATTTCAGCGGGTCGGTTGAAGCCAGGTTGCTGTCAAAAACGTCATACTTCCCGTCATCGAGCAGTTGAATCAGCCGCGTGCGGGCATCGATCCGAAAATGCTTATCGCACTTTGGACAGACGTTGAGGTTCTCCTCCAGATCCTTTTTCCAAATGATCTGCCGGCAGTTGTCGCACTTTACCCACAGTCCTTCGGTGCGGACTTTCTTTTCGCCCGCGGCGTCGATCTCGCCCGATTGTCGCTTGAACCAGGTCATAAGAACAGTTCTCAGGTGTCAGTTCTCAG
>CAYOUY010000171.1:0-20766 GCA_964407245.1 uncultured Acidobacteriaceae bacterium | reverse complement strand
GAGTTCAACTATCGCAAGCGTGACGCCTCAGCAGCATTATGCTCTCATGCAACGTTGTGTGCAGGCGATTACCCGCAGCCCCGGCCACGGAGTCAATGCGTGCAACAGAGACTTATGACCAATCGGTTCCGGGAAGCATGCAAATCAAGCGGTTCCCGCGCCCGCGACAAAAGTCATCGGCACTGCCGCGATCCTCATCTATGCTCCGCAACCGTGGCGGACTGGCAAAGTATCGCATGGAAGTTTGGCTCAGTCCGCGTGGAGGTGGAGGTTGATCATGGGCTTTCGGCCGCTACGGTCATATTCTCATCCATTTTGCGTTGCAACCAGTTGGACGGTGTGGAATTGAGGGAGTGAGCCGTCTTAAAGGACGCACGCGAGACTGGCCTGGGCCATGTCTGTCAAGGAGTTTTGCAATGCGGCCCAATCCACTTGGCGGTGAAGGTTGATGTAAAGCTGGGAGCGGCATTCTCACCGCTTGTCAGAAACTGCACCGAACCCTTAGCTTCTTCGGGGCCAAGTGCCTCAATCGAGACCGTTCCCTCCCTCTTCGCTCCGTCATCGACGCACTCGGCTCGCATCGCAACTTTGTTGCCGGTCGACGACAGTACAGTCCAGTTACAGGAATCGCGGACTGGACGAAATGGCATGCCGCGTTCGAGTTGCTTTTCGGTCAGACACTGTTTGGTGATGGTCGCCTTCTGCGGGTCAGCTTTTCGGGCCTTCATTCTTTCTTCCAGCCGAGCCCGCTCCTCGGGGGTTAGCTTTTCCAAAAGCGCGGCTGGCAGCATGGCTTTTTCGTCGGTCGCAGTCGTGGTCGTAACTTCCCACAGGCCTGTCTTGAGGTTCAACGGCGTCACCTTGTGCGCCGCCAGGAAGGTAGCGCACAAGGTGATCTTCGCCACCAGAGAGATTCGTCGCATGGACTCAACTCTCGCCTTCGTCCTTATTTATTTCCTCGAGGTGGATTGCTCCAGGTTTGCGAGGCGGGCACGAAGGTCCGCGAGTTCTCGATCCTTGTCGGCCAGGTTCTGCTTCAGTTGCATCACAGTCTGATAAAGCGCCTGAATGCCGGCCATGGCCACGCCTTGGGCGTCTACGGTTGAGATGTGCTTGTCATCTTCACCAAGACCGAAAGCATCGTGAAAATCCTGCGCGGTGGGGCCAAGATGCCGAATCGATTCATCTTGCGTTTTGTAGTTCCAGGTTGAGATCGGCATCGCCGCCAGCTTTTGGAGAAGCGAACTGGGATCGATGGTTAAGAAATTGGCTTTGACGTTGCGATCGCTCAGCGAAGACCAAGAACCGGAGCCGGCGGGAAGGGTCGCGCCAGTCGCGGTCGAGTTCGCCGACGTATAAAACGAAAAGCCGCCGTAGGCATCGACAACGAATTGTCCGGGACCGCTGTCTTGGAGGAAGGTCTCACCGAAACACCCCTCAACCAGTGCAGAGTTCCACACGAAACTACCGGTGTAACTCGCCGTTGAGTTGCAGCCGGCGGCGAAGCTCACGTTTCCCGCAGCAGAGTTCAACTCGCCAGCGCTGAATGCGTTTATTCCGGCAGCCTGATTTTGACTGCCACCGGCTATCGTAGCGCCGGGACCCGTTGCGTTGTTCTGCCAGCCGCCGCCGACAGTTGCGTAGTCAGCGGTTGCCTGGTTCGCCGCACCGCCAGCAACGGTTGCGGCGCCGGTTTCGTCCATGCTGCCACTAGCGGTGTTGTAATAGCCTCCGCCGACGGCGGAGCCTATGTCGCTAGCCGTGTTGTTTGACCCGCCTGACACTGTTGCTTCGCTGGCAGATGCGCCATTATTCTCGCCGCCTCCCACCGTCGCGGCATAACCTGAGGCCGTGTTGCTGAGTCCACCTGCGACGGTAGACCAGTCGCCGCCAAGCAGAATCTGGTTGTACCCCAGGTTCAGGTTGAGAGTCTTCCCGTCCGCATTCTGTCGCTCGGCTGATTCGGACGTGCCACCCTGGCGCTCAGGGCGCAAGAACGGATTGCGCTGTCCCGACCGGCCCAGTATCTGACTGCGCATCGCGGGTTTCTTGATCGCCGAAGTCTGAGGCACCAAGCTAGGATCGTAGATTCCACCGCCCCCGCCGATCGTCGCCCCGATCACTCCCGGCGCAATGCTGTTGCCTCCGGAGGCGGCAGCGCCGAGGAAGCCGCCGAGCACGTTCGCTCCCTGTTGTCCATTGGCATCGGTGAGGTTGCCTTGCGGGCTGAACGCATCGTTGATATTTCCGGTCAGGTTCAGATTGCCGTTGATGGTCTGATCGGCAGTGAAGGTGTTGGGAGCGCCGGTCTGAGCAAACGCGGATGCAGGCAATCCCCCGAGTTGCACGGCGGGAACGTTGGTGAGCGCTGCTCCGTTGCCAGTGAATGCCACGGCATTCACCGCGCCGGCGACGTTGATGCCGTTTCCGGTTTGAGTGATCAGCGAGTTGTGTATCTGCCGAGGGTTAGTGAAGACGGGAATGGTGTTGGCAGTGCCATTCCCGATGATGATTTCGTTGGGAATGGCGCTGTTATCAGCCGCGTTCATCTTGTCGGATCGCGCGGCCGCAGCCGGTTTTGGGGACGGTGCTTTTTGCTCCTGCGTCACTGAAGTTTCCGTTCCAACGAAGACGACGGTCAGCGCGAGAGCGGCAGCGAGATTGACAAGCTTCACAGAACGTCCTGTGTGAATCTGCATAGGTCCTCCTTGAGGAGCGATCGATACCAAGTGCGAGTAGCCGCGGTGCTCGACGGTCAGAACACGACGATGTAAACCGGGTCCCAGAAGCAATCGCCGCCACTCACACAGTTACTTGCATACAGGTAGACCTGGGTCGATGTGACCGGGCAGCCATCCGACGACAGGCAGTAAGAGACTTGTCCATTGCCGTAGTTCGTAAAGGACGCCATCACGAACCGATCGTCGATCTCAAAACCGAAATCGACGACGACATAACCGCTAGCCAGGCCCGTAAGTGTGATTCCGCAAGGCGCCGTGGAGGCCGTCGAGCCTGCAATCTGGCTGTTGAAGCAACGCGCCACTGTAGAAGGACCGCTGAGGTACACCATGGCTTTTGCCCAACCGCCCATGCTGCGTCCCTGCGAGACGTGGCTGTCCGTGACGAAGCCGTAGCCCTGGGTGTCGCTGCCGTAGATGCCGGTACCGTTCTGCGCAGTGTTAACGCCGGCAACGCCAGATCCTATGTTGCTGTTCGCAACTCCGTGAACGCCGTCCAGGCCTCCCGAGGCCGTGGAGCCATAGACGCCATAGCCGGTAGTGGCGGTTCCGAGGACTCCAGTGCCGGAGGCGGCACTGCCGAAGACTGCGGCGCCGGTCGTGGCGCTGCCGACGACTCCGTAGCCGCCTGGACTTACGCCCTTCACGCCGTATCCGTTCGGGCTGTAGCCGTAGACGCCGCCACCGGTTCCCGAAGAACTTCCATCGAATCCTTCGACTCCACCATAGGCGGTTGACGAAGTCGTCCAGCCGCCAACGCCCGCGCCCACGGCAGTACTGACGATTCCACCTGCCCCGCTGGTGTTGTTCACGCTAAGGCTGTTGCCGGATGCGGTGTTGAAGATTTGTTCGGCGGTGAACGTATTGGAAGCTGCCAGCAGCGGAACTTTCGTTGTGTCCAGGTTCAGCGTGACGTTGCCGCCTGTGCCGCCGCCGGTCAGATCAGAACCTGCAGTCACGCCGGTGATGGTTCCCGTGCCGGTCGCCGAGCAGTTCCACGCCGTGCCGCTGTACTCGAGAACCTGATTGGCCGAGCATGGCTTCAATCCAATCGTGTACGTGTTGCCCAGCGTCATCGCGCCCGGTGTCGTCAATCCGCCCGCCGAGTTCGCGTTCAGCGTGATCTTCGAATTCTGCAGCATCGCGTTCGTGATGCCTGCCGACGGCACTTTCAGGCTCAAAGTGCCGCTCGTGCCGCCGCCTGACAGTCCGCTGCCAGTGGCGGTCGTGATCCCCGTGATGGTTCCAGCGCCGGGAAACGTCTGCCCGGAGACAAACGTCACTTTGCCGGCGCTGCTGATGGCAAACGCCGTCCCGTTGACCGCCAAGGTGTTGTCGGTGCTCTTGGGAAACAGCACCAGCGTGTCGCGCACGGCGCCCTTGCCGTTGACATCAAGCGTGGCCGCAGGAGACGTGGTGGCGATGCCGATCGCGCCGCTCTTCTGGAAGATCGCCGAATTGACAATGTCGCTCGCGGTGTCCCACATGGGGATATAGTCCGCTGTGCCTTTGCCGGTGACATCAGGATTGGCGGGCGGCGAGGTCTTCGCCGACGCCGCAGCCGGAGACGAAGTCGCACCGCTCTGATTGCTTTCTTTCGCTCCGTTCGCCAGCATGAAGGCTGATGCAGGCAGTCCACCAACGGTCTGCGCGTCTCCGGCCTTCAGTGCATAGGGCGCGCTCACCAGCAACACGCGTGCCTGTTCCTCCTGTCCTTGTACCTGCACTCCGAGCCAATGGGCTTGGCCCGCTTCGAAAATGTCGGCAGGCAAACCGTTGCTGCTGGTGGATCCGAGCATGACGGTGTAGTGACCCAGCACGTCGGGTTGCACGCTTTGCGTTTCCATCCAAAGGGCAGCTCCGCCAGTCTGCTCGGAGTAGAGCGAGAACGTGACTGCGACCGTGCCGTTGAGAGGCCTGCCGCTCGGTTCCGTCAGTGTGCCGGTAAAGTTGACCAGAGGCGGAACAACGGCGTTCGTATTGGTGGCAATGGTCTGCTGCGCCTGGCTGAGCTGAGCCTGGCTGAAGATGCAGCAGAAGAGCAAGAACATGGAAATCACTGCGCGTTGAATCTGCTTCATCGGAGTCCTCCTGAAAGTTGTTGAATCACTCTTCGCGATGTCCTGCGGTGGCCCATCTTTGTCTGGCCGAGTTTTCTCTGGCCGATCGTTCTCTCTTCAATCCTTCGTTGTCGGAACAGCCATGAAATCAGCAGGGAGCTGCAGCTCCCTGCTGTCCGGCCGCGTGAGGAACCCGCACCGGAGGGCTGCCTTTGCGGCCGACGTCGCTCTCCCTAAACTCGGCGGTGCGGCCGATTTAGGGACTGGTGCAAACGCGCTCCAGCCCCTACTTGTTCGTCAATTCTGAGATTCGCCGCGTTTTTCGTACCGGCCGCTTCTCAATCAGCTTGTTTACGTCAAACGGGGCGTGAGGTGCCGCTCGCCTGCTTTCGATTTGCTTCACCGCATCGAGATCGTGAGTGTGATCCATCAGGCGAATATCCTCGAACTTTTTCCGCAACGCCACGATCCGGTAATCGAACGTGATGTTGGAAGTTCCGCCCCCTAATTCGCGGACCTCGAACGAAGTTGGCGTTTTTCGACTGATGTAGAGACCCTTGCAGTCTCCGTTGGGCGTGAGATAGACGTGATAGTTCTGTTCGGTGTTAACGGTTTGGGCAAATTCCGGCTCGAGATTGATGACGGCAGCGCCGTTTGACAACTGCTCGGAGCCGAAATCTTCAAACCAATTCTTGGGAGATTCGATGGCGGAAAGCGAAACTAGGCGTTGGCCACCGTCGATGGGAACAACCGCGTTGCTTGTTCCATAGCAGTTGAAGCTGGCGCCATAGTTCATGTAGCAAACCCCGTCCGTGGTTTCCGCGTAGAACCCAAATGCGGAGCCTCCTGCAATGATCGCGACGGCTGGATAGTCCCCGTTGTTTTCGAAAAATCCGGCGATTCCCTGGTCGGTGGTGCCAAACACTGCGATTGCATCGACGTTGTTGGTGCTGGAGCCGCTCGTCCCGCCGTCGCCCCAGAGGCCAGCACCGTAGATGCCGCCGAGTCCTAGTCCGGTATCGCTCTGATTTGCCCCGTTCTGGCCGTATACGCCAGCCCCAGTGACGCTGCTGGTTACGCCCATGACGCCGACAGTAGCTTGCGTGTCTCCGTATTGCATACCTAGGACGCCCGGCGCGAGATAGGAGGCCGTGCTATTGTCGCCCTCCACTCCTGCCGCGCCGGAAATCGTGCTTCCGTAGACGCCCTCGCCTGAATTTGCGGTGCCGATGACGCCGTACCCGGAGCCGCCGCTGCCGATAACCGCGTCGCCATTGGTGCTGTTGCCGAAGACGGCGATGCCATTCGTACTGGTGCCATTGACGGCGGTTCCGTTCGGACTGACTCCGTTCATGCCGTACCCATTCGCGCTGTAGCCGTAGACGCCGGTGCCTGTTCCTGAAGAGCTTGCGTCTGTGCCCCCGACGGCGCCATTCACTGCCGACGACGTTGTCTCGCCGAAAATGGCGCCAGCGGTCGCTGCAACGTATACGCCGGCGGCAGAGGCGGTGCTGTTCACGCTCAGGCTCGGTGTGCTCCCGCCCGAGTTGATTGTCTGGGCAGCCGTGAACGTGTTGGCCCCGGCGAGTTGAGGAACCTTCGTGGTATCCAGATTCAGCGACACGACGCCGGTAGTGCCGCCGCCGATCAGATCAATTCCCGCGGTAACACCGTTAATGGTTCCCGTCCCTGAAGGTCCCTGTGGCCCTTGCGGTCCGGCTGGGCCCTGTGGCCCGGCAGGACCAGTCGCGCCTTGTGCAGCGATAAGCTGCCAAGATGGCGGAGAGCCCTGTTTCGAGGGCTCGACGGAAGGACTGGCGACAATCGCCAGCCAATATTGTCCCTGGTCGGTTACTGCGTCGTTCAAGTTATAGGCCACACCCACCGCCCAATTTCCGCGATTGTTTATCCCAATCGGACCGGCAGGCCCGGTTGCTCCCGCCGGGCCTGTGGCTCCAGTCAAGCCCATCGGCCCCATTGGACCGGCAGGGCCCTGCGAGCCTGCAGGACCTGTTGGTCCGGTGCTTCCAGCGACTCCTTGAGAACCTTGCGCCCCGGTTGGGCCTTGAGGACCCTGAGGACCAGTCGCGCCTGCCGGTCCAGTTGGTCCCGTCGGACCTGTCGGGCCAGTGGGCCCGGGTGCGCCTTGCGCGCCTGTTGCTGCAATCAGCTGCCAGTTCGGGTTCTGCGGAGAAGGTTGCGATCCGAGGTTCGGCGCGACCGCCAGCCAGAATTCACCACCGTCGGTGACGGCGTCGTCGACCTGATACTGAACGGTCTGGACCCACGCGCCCTGATTGTTGATGCCCTTCGCAGCCAGCAACTGCCAGTTGGGATTGGTCGGATTCGGCGCCGAGTCGAGATTCGGCAGCAACGCGATCCAGGACGATCCCTCATAGCTGACGCTGTCGTTGGCGACGTACTGCGTGTTGGGCGACCAGGTGCCCGTGTTCACGATGCCTGCCGGGCCGGTTGGACCTGCAGGTCCGCCAGGTCCCATTGGTCCCATGGGCCCTGTGGAACCGGTCGCTCCCTGTGGGCCCTGCGGCCCTTGCGCCCCTGTCGGTCCGGCGGGACCCTGCGCTCCGCTGCCGTAAAACACGATGTCGAGTTCCGGTGGATGACTGGTGGTGGTGCTTTCTTTCGTCGTGAATGTGGCGTTCAGCGGGCTGTTGGCGACCAGCACAATGCCATCGTTCGGCTCCGTTCCATTGAGCCAGGCCTGCACCGTCGAGGTGATATCCACCTCGATGTACTCGGACTTGTTGGCTGTCGTCAGCGGAATCGCGGACGCGATGGTATTGCCAATGGCGGGTTGCAGGCTGTAAGTGATCGTCTTCTCACTCCAGCTGCCCGCGACCAGATCAATATTGAAGTTCCCTGCGGTGGTTACGCCGTTGACGAAGAGTTTCAACGTTGCCTTCGCCACCGATGAGCCGGTGTAGGAGGAAGGCACTGCCGTCAGATCGAAACGGATGTAGGAAGTCAGCGACGGGCTCTCGACATCCAATGTGCCGGCAGCTCCGTAGTTTGTGGTCGGGGCAGTAGAGTTGACGTAGGCGTCGTCGCTGGGAGTGAATTGGGCATAGCTCGGCAGCGCGAGCAACACGGTGAACAGCGCAATGGCGACGAAGGTTTTGCGCGATAAGTTGCCGGGTCCGGTGCGAAGCGGCATAGCGGTCCTCCTGAGCAAAGTTTTTCCTGACGCGAAATTTGGCGGAGGGCAATCCGGATCGGCTTGGGCGCGAATCCGGTGCCACGCGTGCGGCAGAGTGCGCGAAGATTCTCAATTCGTCAAAGGACCAGATCGTGATGCCTTGGTGACCCGATAAGCCTCTATGGTTCATGCGATTGCGAGAATCGGTGACCTGTGCGGGGAGCTTTCGTGCTACACTTTTGCCCCAAGTTCGGCGGCCTTCCCCGGGCTTTGACCCGGCAAGGGACATAGGCATGCGTTCATCGGCGGCATCCAAGCGCTACCGTTTCGGGCTATTTGAGGCCGACCCGGCCAGTGGGGAACTTCTGCGTCAAGGTGTGCGGGTCCGTGTGCAGGATCAGCCGTTGCGTTTGCTGACGATTCTGCTGGAGCGCCCCGGCGAGGTCGTATCGCAGGAAGAATTGCGCGAAAAACTCTGGCCAGCCGACACTTATGTGGAGTTCGACGGCAGTCTGAAAGCCGCGCTGAAGCGCCTGCGCGCGGCCCTGGGAGATTCCGCCGAGAATCCCATTTTCATCGAGACGCTTCCGAAGAGGGGGTATCGCTTTATAGCTCCGGTTGCTGTTGAGGATTCTCCGGCGGTGGTGACAGAAAAGTCGATCCCCGCGCCGCCAGTTCCGCCCCAATCCGCAGTGCCAGAAGCAAGCGTGTTGTCACCAGAACCGCAAAATTGGCACCGACGCGACCTCATCTATGCTGCGACCGTTGCTGCAGTTCTGGTAGTTGGCCTCGGGTGGTACGCGCTCCGACATCGCTCGCGTCCGGCGACGACTTCTCTCAGTCAAGCCTCGCAGCCGATCCCCATTCGCAAATCGGTCGCCGTACTCGGATTTCACAATGCGTCAGGCCGTCCCGATGATGCCTGGCTGGGCACTGCCATCTCCGAGATGTTGAGTACAGAATTGGCAACGGGCGAAAAGCTCAGAGTCGTTTCCGGCGAGGAAGTGGCCAATCTCCGTATTTCGTCGCCATGGTCGCAGACCAGCACATTGGGGCGCGAGACGACAGACCGCATCGGTGCGTCGCTTAACAGCGACGTGCTCGTGCTCGGCTCCTACACTGCGATTGGTACGGCCGGCAATAGCCAGTTGCGATTTGACGTGAGCTTGCAGGATGCCCGCACGGGAGAAGTTCTGACTCAGATTGCACAGTCGGGCAACGTCAACGATCTATTCCAGGTCGCCTCCGGAATCGGCGCACGGCTGCGCGAACAACTGGGAGTTCCCGACATCAAGAACACTGAGCAGGCGGGCGTGCTGGCGTCGTTGCCTCTGGATCGCGAGGGGGCCCGCTTTTATGCACTGGGCGTGGCCAACTTGCGCGACTTCGATGCCCTGGCCGCTAAGGATTTACTGGAGCAGGCCGTGAGGGCAGACCCCAAGTTTTCGCTCGCCCACCTGATGCTTTCGCGAGCCTGGGCTCGGCTTGGCTACGAGCAAAAGAGAAAGGAAGAAGCCAAAAAGGCGTTGGACCTTTCCATCGATTTGCCGCGCTCGGAGCGGATGTTGGTTGAGGGAAACTACTATGAAAGTCTGCCCAACCACGAAAAAGCAATCTCCACCTACCACGCATTGTTCGAGTTATTCCCCGACAATATCGATTACGGGTTGCAGTTGGCCGCAGAACAGACAGCTGCTGGTCACGGGAGCCAGGCTCTGCAGACTATTGCTCAGTTGCGGCGCTTGCCGTCGCCTGCATCTGATGATCCTCGCATCGACCTGACCGAGGAACGAGCAGTTCCGGCGAATGTTCCGGTCGAGCTCGGGCTAGCTCGAAGCGCGATGAGCAAGGCCCAGACGCAGGGAAAGAAACTGCTCTATGCACAGGCGGAGCAGATCGAATGCGTGAATCTGAATTACAGCGACCATCCGGATCAAGCCGTGCCCGCTTGCGAGGATTCCTACAATCTGTTCCAGGCAGCGGGAAACCGGCTGGCGGCGGCCGACTCGGTGCGCCTGCTGGGCGACATCCAGGGAACATTGGGCCACTCCGACCAGGCCATCGCAACCTACCAGAAGGCCTTGAGGATTCTTCAGGAGCTGGGAGAACACGAAAAGATCGGCGCCATCCTGAACAATATGGCGATCAATTTTACGAACCAGGGGAATCTAAATCGCGGTGAAGCGCTCTATCGTCAGGCCAAACTTCATTTCGAACAGGCTGGAGACAAGCTCAACACGGCTACAACTATCGGCAACATCGCGGATATTCTCTACCTGCGGGGAAGGCTATCGGACGCAGAGAAGCTTTATCGACAGGCGATTGAAATTGGAGCCGAAGTGGATCAGCCAGCCACGTATCCGTGGTATCGACTCGCGGACTTGAAGTTGACCGAGGGTCGCGTACAGGAGGCTCATAAACTGGTTCAACAGGCGGTGGATGGGCTGCGGGGAATTCAGGGAAGCTATCAATACCTGACCGCTGCCATGAACGTACTCGGCGATGTGCTGAAGGCCGAAGGAAACTCCGATGGAGCACGCCAGCAGTATCAGGACGCGCTTGATATCGCGAAGAAAGCTGGCGAGGCGTATTCAGTTGCGGAGAGTCAAGTCGAGCTTTCTGAGCTCGCACTGGATGAAGGCCATCCGGACCAGGCCGAGCCGTTGCTGCGGGCGGCAATCGCGGAGTTCGAAAAGGAGAAGAGCGATCCAGACAGCACCAGTGCCTATACAGAGCTGAGCCGAGCATTACTGATGGAGGACAAACTGGAAGACGCCCGCAAGGCGATTCAACACGCTACCGAACTGAGTCGCACCAGTCCCGACCCGGCGCTTAAACTGCCGATTGCGATTCAGACTGCGCGCGTTATGCTGGCTGCCGTGCGCGGGAACGAGCGCGGTCATCCGACTCTCGCGGCCGTGCGCCAACAATTGCACTTCACGTCTGACATCGCCAAGAGGCTTGGGTATTACAGGGCGGAGTGTGAATCTCGGCTGGCGCTAGGCGAAGTGGAAGTGAAGGCGAATCCGGACCTCGGGCGTTCAGAATTGAAGCGGCTCGCTGTTGAGGCTCATGAGCACGGGATGGAACAGATCTCGCGCAAAGCCACAGCCCTCGCTGCGGGCACTGGGGGAACCGCGATGGTGGTCGCCCCGAACCTTCCCCGCCGACTGGCGTTTCCTTCACGCTGCACGAACAAGCCAGCGATCCTTACCCCTTCCAGCCTGTAAGAGACTAGAGGTCAGCCATTCCAGGATACGGCCGCTCGGCACTGGCGTCCCCCGCTGTATCTCCTGTGATAGACCGTTTACCGTTCAGGATTTCTGTTGCGAGATTGGCTCGGTCGGACTCGGCAAACGCTGAGATCCTGGACGAGGAACGTGCCCGGGGATTTTTCAGAGCTTTCGCGGTCTGATTGACCGAGGGCGCTGTCTCCTTCTCCACTATGAAAAATCGTGCATAACCGTCACAACCTACATAACCCCCTCGGATGGTATGACTTGCAGTTGTGACAGTACCCATACTCGGGAACAACCGGCAGCACATCGTACTCCAGGCTCAACTGGTCCGCACGAATCTGTGTGGCCTTGTCCAGAACAGCACTTGCGCCAAGAGCCATGGACACACCTCGTTGGATGGCTCGGAAGGACAATCCCGGAGTGCACATTCTCGCTTCAAAGGTCGGTTGGAGGCAACACAGTCGCTGCAAATGCAGAAGAATTGCAGATGGTGTCCATATGTCCCATGTCAGCGGAAATGGGACAGTTTGAAACCTAAGCTAAGTGGGGCACAACTTGTGCTTGCATCAGCTGCCTCTAACGCCTACAATAACTGCATGCAATACACGATCCGCAAGGTGCCTAGTACTTTGGATGAAGCTCTTCGCCAAGCCGCCCGTGAGCAGGGCAAAAGCCTGAACGAAGTCGCCATCGAGGCCATGGCCCGGGGTGCGGGCGTTACCGGCGAATGCAGGCGGCAGCGCGATCTGAGCGACATCGCAGGCACCTGGCGAAAAGATCGTGCTTTCGACGAAGCCAAGGCTGCGCAGGATACTATTGACGAAAGGATATGGCCGTGAGACTGGCGCTCGACACCAACCGTTACACCGACCTTTGCCGCGGCGATGTATCCGCGGTCAAGACCGTCGAGTTCGCCGAACAGGTCTGGTTGCCCTTCATCGTGTTGGCAGAATTGCGTGCGGGATTCGGTGCAGGCAGCCAAGGACCACGGAACGAAGCTGTCCTGCGCCGGTTTTTGCTGAAGTCCGGTGTCGGTGTCCTCTATGCCGACGAGCAAACCACGCATCATTACGCTGCTGTTTACCGGCAACTTCGTAAGCAAGGCACTCCCATCCCGACGAACGATATGTGGATCGCAGCCCTCGTCCTGCAACATTCGCTTGTCCTGTTTGCTCGAGACGTGCACTTTGAAGCGCTCCCTCAGCTCACACGCGTGTAGGTGACCGCGATCCCAGGTACCGATTGTTTGCTCTACGATGCAAAATCCTTCACCACCTACACAAGCTACACAACTCCATCGGATTGTGATTATTGGAGCTGCGGCTGGTTGTCCGCACATTCAGCGAACCCTGCGCCCACCTGGAATCAGTGTCAGCTTCGCGGGAGTCTTAAGTCCGCCAAGGCGTCGAGGCGGCTGTTGCTTCCCATGCACGACTGGAATGGGGCAAGGGTTTGAGATCAGCAAACGAATTGCGGCCCAGCGGTCTGCCGCCTGAACTCGGGTCCTCTGCTTGGCGATTCGAATCAGCGTCTCGTCAGGTATGCGATGGAATTGCGAAAGCGCAGAGAGGGTCTCAACCACCTCGGTCTTGATCCGCAATGGGACCTGATTGACCCACTCTTTGGCTGGTGGCATAGACCTCCACCTCTGTTCTACCAATTCGAAGACGAAAATCTCTAGAAAAACAGAAATAAATTCTGCACAAATAGCACGATCGTTACCGGCTGCTCTGATTACCTCTGCGCTCTTTTTTAATTCTTAGCGATTTGGCGGTTCTCGGTGGCGGACCTGCATAACATCTTCGGTTTGCGAAGTTACCAACTTCTGGCAGAACAGGCAAGACGCATTGGAGGGTAGCACATCATAGGCTTAGGCCAACCTATGCGCTTGAGATTGAGTTGATGTATTGAGAATGAGACCTCTTCCCCCGCTGCCGAGACGACAGCTGTAGAGACCCAAGTATTTTAAGACGTGTCCAGCATTTTCGCTGCTGATTTGCAGCGATTCTGCTTCTTCGCGACAGAGTCTGTTAGCCTCCGCTGCAACCTCTCGATTGTTCGAATCTACTCCGGAGAGGACTTTGAGTTAAATCAGATCACGCTCTGTCGTGCATGCTACGCGGTGTGCACCACCCCAGTGGGTCTCGTGGGCTCGCCCTCTGCGCATTGAACGCCACCGCTTCCGTCGATGCGCTGCAAACTGCCAGCAACTAATCCAGTTCAGTCGCTACACCTAGTTTGGTGGCATCCAAAGGCTTGCTGGCGAATCACAGGAACCTACACCCAAAGCACTCCTGTTTGCCCTCAAACTATTCTGCCGTGTTGCCACCATCACTCGTGCAATCTTGCACGTTTATCGCGAGAACAATCTCAGTCATCGACGACCTGGGTTCCAAGTGAAGAGGAGCAAACGGGACACTCAGGTCTTCAAAGCCGCCTTGAGAGTCCGGATGTCCAGGAACATTCGCTGTGTCGGCTTATCCTCGCCGCCTCCCTCAAGCGGAATGAAGCCGTATTTCGCATACCACGACACCTTATGTCGATACGCGTCGGTGATGATGCAGCGACAACCAACCTGCTCCGAAACGCTTATGCTAATCCGAAACGCTTCTCGAAGGAGTAGCCGACCCAATCCTTTTCCTTCGAATCGATGATCAACGGCCAGGCGCGCCAGAAGAATCAGGGGTAGGTCGTACCCAGGTAGCCCGCGCACGTGTTTCTTAGGGAAAGAGTCGCGCGGAATTGCGGACGTAGCCAAAGTGAAGTAACCGAGCACGGTCTTGGGAGCCGATTCGTCTACTACTACGTAAGTGACACCGATCGAGATCTTCTGCTGATTGCTCCATGCATGCTTCTTGAGGTAATTGTTGAGCGCTTCGTCATTGCAGTCGAAGTTCTCGACGACGTCGTCTTCTTCCAACCGCCGAACGAAGACGCCCAACTAGTTCCTCATTACCCTAACCAAAGCTTCGGTTGGTTGAGCCGGCTCGGCCAGCGTGAGTTCCATCAGGCTCTCGAGTTCCTTTTCATTCCACGTTATGTTCACTTGCGGCAGCAGAGCCGCAGGAGCCACTCTTTCCAAACGAGGTAACAACAGAACCTCTCTCTCTCCTGTTGTGCTTTCGCTTAGAATCTTGTGGCCACGCTTCCGCTCTGCAACTGCCCACCGAAAGAGTGCGACAGCCTCTGCCATAAAATCCGAATTGCTGCTCAGTTGCAATTCTTCTTTTAGAGAACGAACCATGCGATCCTCAACTGGCGCAAGATCCGCCTGAAATTTCGGCTTCCTGGTGTTTTTCCTCTGGGCCTTCCTTGCTCCTGTTGCCGGCATGCTTTCTCCCTTCGTGTTAATGATACTCCAAATTGGATGCAAATTATAGTCATTTTGCATTCCAAACCCATAGCATTGTCCGTAACACACTGATAGTAATGCTTTTAATGCATCTAGCGAGAGGCTCGATTGTGGTACCCTCGGAGAATGTCGCAAGGCAGGGAGAGAATTCCCTAACAGTCTCGGCACCCCGGCCTGGTGTCGTTTCCAGACGCCAGGACCAGAGCTTTTCCAAGTCAGAATCGAGCGCGACATTGGGTTCGCAGATTCTTCGGTGTACCATCCCCGCCACGTTGAGGGCAGGTTCCGCCGGACAAGATCCTCGCCTATTAGGGCCACTACCCGGGTTAGGTCGCACCATCACACAAGATCTTCCGGCCGGATCGGCAGCCGACGGATGCGCTTCCTGGTCGCTGCAAAAATCGCGTTGCATACCGCCGGTGCAATCGGCGGCGTTCCGGGCTCTCCGATCCCACTCGAAGGCTGATCGCTCGGCACGATGTGCACCTCAATCTTCGGCATCTCAGTCACGCGGAGCATTTGGTAATCGTCGAAATTTCCTTGCTCCACGCGCCCCTTATTGATGGTGATTGCCCCTTTGAGCGCCGCCGTCAGCCCGAAGACGACTCCGCTCTGCATCTGCGCTTCAATGGTCAGCGGATTCACGGTCCTCCCGCAATCCGCCGCGCAAACCACGCGCTCCACCTGCACTTCGCCGCTTTTTTTGTCTACTGACACTTCAGCCACTTCCGCCACGTAACTCCCAAACGAACTCATCACTGCGATCCCACGGTGTCGCCCGGGTGGCAACGCTTCCCCCCAGCCCGCCTTCGTCGCCGCCAGTTCGAGCACACCCAGATGCCGGGGGGCCTTCTGAAGCAGCCGCCGCCGGAACTCGTACGGATCTTTTCCGCTCGCCGCCGCCAGTTCATCCACAAAGCACTCGCTGAAAAACGCGTTTTGCGAATGTCCCACCGACCGCCAGAACCCCACCGGGATCCCTGTCTCCGTCAGTTGGTAGTCCACAAGAATATTCGGAATTGCATACGGCAAATCCGCCGCTCCTTCCACGCTCGATTCATCCAGTCCGTTCTTCACCGAGGCGGGAAAGAACCGTGACATGATCGACGGGCAGGCGATCCGGTTCGACCACGCCACCGGCCAACCTTCTGCATCCAGCCCTGCCTCGAACCGGCTGTACGAGGCTGGCCGGTAGAAATCATGCTGTATGTCGTCCTCGCGCGACCACGTCACTTGCACCGGTACACCCACGGCTTGCGAAACCTCTACTGCCTCGATCACAAAATCCTGCTCCGCCCTCCGCCCGAATCCTCCGCCAAGATACGTCGTGTGAATATTCACTTGCTCGGGCTTCAGCCCGGTGATCGTCGCGGCCGTCATCTGGTTGACGCCCTGAAATTGCGTTGGTGCCCAGATATCGCATTCGCTTGCGCGCACGTGCGCCGCACAGTTCATCGGCTCCATCGTCGCGTGCGCCAGGAACGGCGCTTGATACACGGCCTCGATTTTCTTCGCCGCGCTTGCCAATCCCGCCCTCACGTCGCCCTCCTGGCGCGCCACCGCCCCGCCCGGCTTGCTCGCTCCCTCCTCGAGCATCTTGCCGATTGCCGTACTCGTCAGCGAAGCATTCGGCCCTTCCTCCCACTTGACTTCGAGCGCGTCCCGTCCCTTCATCGCCGACCAAGTGTTGTCTGCCACGACGGCCACTCCGCTCGAAATCTGCACTACGTGCTTCACACCGCGCACGGCCTTCGCCTTGTCCGCGCTGAAGCTCGCCACTCTCCCGCCGATCACCGGACACCGCGCCACCACCGCGTGCAACATTCCCGGCTGGCGTACATCAATTCCAAACTCCGCACGTCCGCAAGTCTTGTCCGCCGAATCCAAACGCTTCATCTCCTTGCCTAAGATCCGAAATTGCTTCGGCTCCTTGAGTTTTACGTCGCTAGGCACCGGCTGTTTTCCCGCCGCTTCCGCAAGGCTTCCGAAACTCAGGCGCTCCTTCGTCTGCGTGTGGATCACCTGGCTGTTTTCCGCGCGGCACACCGCCTTATCCGCGCCCCACTTTTCCGCAGCCGCGGCGATCAACATCTCTCGAGCCTGCGCGCCGGCCTTCCGCAGCGGCGTCCACATCCCTCTCACGCTCGTGCTCCCGCCCGTTCCCTGCATTCCGAAGACAGGGTTGGCGTATTCCTTCGCTGCCGGCGCAAACACGGTGCGAATCTTTTTCCAGTCGCACTCCAGCTCTTCCGCAAGAAGCATCGAAAGGGACGTCACCACGCCTTGCCCCATCTCCGATTTGTCAATTACGAGCGTGACCGTATCGTCCGTCCCAATCCGGATCCACGCGTTGGGTGCAAAGGGCACCGCCTCAGATGCGGCCGCCGCATGTGCCTCGGTCCGATTCGGCAGATAGATTGCAATCACCAGCCCGGTGGCTCCCGCCGCTGCGCCCTTCAAGAATTCCCGGCGATCCACTTTCATCGTCGCGCTGCTCATTCTGCACCTCCTGCAGTCGGGCCCACAGTGGGCGGCTCATCGAGCGTCATCGCTGCTGTCTCTGCCGATTTTTTCGCCCTCTTCCCCGGCAATGAGTGCCCCGCGGTCGCCGCATGCATCTGCGCCGCACGATGAATCGCTTCGCGAATCCGTAGATAAGTACCGCATCGGCAGATGTTCCCGCTCATTGCGTCGTCAACGTCCGCATCGGTGGGCTGGGGGTTTCTTGCCAGCAGTGCCACCGCCGACATGATTTGCCCGGACTGACAGTAACCGCACTGCGGCACGTCCATATCGATCCACGCTTTTTGCACTGGATGGCTCACGTTGGCCGAGAGTCCCTCGATCGTGGTCACCTTCTTCCCGGCAACTTCTGATACCGGCGTGATGCATGACCGCGTCGCCTCGCCGTCAATATGCACTGTGCACGCTCCGCACAGCGCCATCCCGCACCCAAATTTCGTTCCCGTCAGATTCAACGTGTCGCGCAAAACCCACAGCAGGGGCATCTGCGGATCAACGTCCACGCTCTGCGCTTTCCCATTCAACGTAAACTGGATTGCCATGCAGACCTCCTGCGACGTCTTCTTCTCGCTGCGGTATTATCCCTCTTTCTTCCCTGTGTAGAAGAACCTATCTTGTCGAAAGCTATTCGTGCACGGCCTAGCCAGTCCAACTCTCAGGCACCCCCCCCGGCAACGCGAGCGTGTTACACTCTGGGTCCAGCCGTCCTCTCAAGACGGCAGCTGGTTTGCCTGTAGGGAGAAATCGCGTGAATTACTATGGAGCCGGGGAATTAGCCGAAAGTTTTCGCACCGTTCGAAAAAACACGATCACGATTGGCGAGGACATTCCTGAAGAAAAATACGGCTTTCGACCAGCCCCAAACACCCGGACCATCGGTGAATTGCTGGCTCATATTTCGCAGGTGTACGTCGTTCAATACCAGGTTCACAGCGTGGAACACCGGTCTTCGCTTGACGGGTTCGACTTTCCCGCCCTGATGCAGCGTTTGATGGCCGAAGAAAGGACCCAGCGAAGCAAGACTCAAACGCTGGAACTGCTGCGCAGCTCGGGCGCGAAATGGGCTGACTGGGTTGAAGGACTCAGCGAAAGCTTCCTGGGCGAACGGGTTGAGATGCGTCCAGGAATGACCCCGTCATCCAAAAGCCGATTCGAAATGATTCTCTCGGTGAAAGAACATGAAATGCACCACCGCGGCCAGTTGATGCTCATCGAACGGATGCTGGGGTTGGTGCCGCATCTGACGCGCGAGATGCAGGCGCGGATGGCCGCAGTTCCCTCGAAGAGCTGACGGTGACCGTGCGCAAGAGAGCGTTCGCGGCTCTCCGCCGACTCGTGGAGCTTGCGTCATCGAGGCCGAGACGGAACTGTCGTCGCGGGTGCCGTCGAAGGTCGTCGTCACGTCCTCCGCCGATGGCCCTATCGCCTATTCGCGTCGGAATTCGGAGGTCGTCAATCTCGCGGCGACGACACATGTCTCAGTGTCCTACACGTGGTCAGTCGGTCGGCGAAAGATGATCGGAGATCAACTTGGAAAAGTATGGAAATCGAGAGGGTCAGACGGACACAGCAGTTTCAGCAACCGCCGGACACGAACAACTCCCGTTCTGCTGCGGTCACGTAAGGCCTGTTTTGCCGGTCAACGAAAGCGTGCTGCACGGGCACACCACCTCTTAGATGGCGCTGCAAATCTTCCGAGTCAATGCGTTAAACGCTCCATTTTCGACAACGCGTTTTCCTGCCCCGCCGGAGAGGTGCCACCGACCCTATTTGTCCCCGCCAACACCAACCTCACAATCACCAATGCGCATAGCTCTCTGTCGCAACTGCCGACCGCTCCGGCCACCTTCCCAGTTTATGTGTATGGAAGCCCTCAGAATAAATTCTGAGGGTATGGGTCTGCATTGCAGTCCAAACGCTGTGGCAGAGTGTTCGTCAGCTTGCGGGAATGCTGAATTCGGTTCGAAGACGCCGGCGGCCATGATCCAACCTGACGCCACCAAGCGGTAGGCGGCCCGATCGCGCTCGCGCACACGGGCCCAGAATTCGGCGAAACGTTCGTCGGTCATGGATGCACTGCCTTCCAGACGGCCAGGACGACGTAGGCCCAAAAACCGGCGACGAATGCGATCGCTAACAACCAAAGCAACCGGTGATAGAGCTTAACCACGGCGCGCCTCGCGTTTCTGGCGCCGCCACCGCGCCCGTTGGGCTGGCGCGATCTTGGCACGGCCGGCGGCCGAAATGCATCGGCCTATCGGCCACCCATCAGGATGTCGATCGCGGACCGAATCGGTGCGAGCTGTTGCTCGACATCTCGCCGGGCCTGATTGAGCTCGCGGAGAATTGTGGTTTGGCGCATCATGCGACGAATCCCCCTTTCCCATCGAACCAACCCAGCAGATTCGATCCTAGTGGACCTGCGATCAGCAGAATGGCATCATACCCCAGATTGACTAAACTTTTGCACATCGCAAGTTGCCTGTGTGCCGCGCATGCGACAGGAACGTGTACCGCGACTATTTATGAGATTGCTTCTACTTCTCAGGTAGACGGGTCGCCTGCTTCCCAGATCCTTCAAGAGGAATGCAATTCAATCTGACAAGGCGATTCTTGAGGGGAGCCTCGCCGTTGGGCAAAAGTGCGAGCCTTCTGCTCTTGCTGCTCTCTAGCATGCTGATTTTGCCGGCGTGCCAGAGATCGGCGCGAGCCCGAAGCTCGATCTTTGCAAACAGAAGCGATATGTCTGGACGGCTGACTTGACCGCGGTGAAGGAAGCGCATCGCCAGCGCAGGTGAGCGCATTCCGGCAACGTGATTGCTTACGAGTACCGAAATCTAATTCTGCTAACCCAATTCAGTCACGGGCATCGCCCGAAAACCGTTGCCAAGCGGATACCCGTTTGGTGCGCGGCAGATAACGGTTGATAATCAACCATGTAGCGGACGATTATCCAAATAGCCAGCTCTGCTGTTTTCGATGGCCAGGTTCTTGCGCATTCTGCCCGAAGCGCAGAAACAGGCTTTCCTCGAGCAGCTGGCCGAAGGGGCCCCTGAACAAGATTTTTTCCAAGACACCGCCGCGCCCCTGCTCCATCGAGCCAGCGGACTAAAGCGACCCAGCGACCCAATTTAGCCGGGGCGACGGAGCCCTTTCGCTAATCCGGTTAAGCTTCGGGGCTGCTCGCCGCCGGAAAAGCCTGCCTCGGAAGTTAGCTCCTGCTGGGCTTAATCTCCGGAGCGGTCAGCTTCCCGAGCTCCTTTCGGCGCCGGAAATCAACTGAAGCGAGGGTTTTCTAGTCTCTTATCGGTATTAAGTAATGAGGGCGCGGCCACAGCGGTGTCAGGCTAGCAGCGCTCGTTTCGTAAAATTTCGTTGAAAACAAGAGACTTAAAAAAATGCAACATTCAAAACAAGACCGCTCGTCAGATTTATATACGGTCGCGATTGCAGTCGGCAACAAGCTTTACCTGTACGCGATTTTTTCTGCCGATCATCAAGATGCCCTTCAGCAGGCAGCCGCTAAGCATGCGGAGCGGTTCGGATCTTTGCTTTCTGGCACCCGCATCTTGGTGCACGGGCCGTGTCGCCATGCCAACTGTAACTGCGGAAAGGATCGCGTGGTGGAAAGTTTCACTACTCCCAATGCTGGCCCTGCCTTGTGCTGATAAACTCTTCAAGCCTTCGGTCAATCAGG
>CAYOUY010000170.1:0-80443 GCA_964407245.1 uncultured Acidobacteriaceae bacterium | reverse complement strand
TTGGCTGTCCATGGCGGCCTGGGTCAGGTCGCGGGAAAACTCACTGAGCAGCGACGATTCGCGCTGGCGCTGTGGCTGGGCTTTCTCCTGGGTGCTGCGGGCCAGTTCCTCGCGGATGGTCGAGAGGCGCAGGCCGCGCTCGTGCAGAATCTCGGCGGCGAAGCATTTTTCTTCGCGCAGCAAGCCCAATAAAAGATGCTCGGTCCCGATGTGGCGATGCGACAACCGCTCGGCTTCCTCCGCCGCATAGGCCAGCACGCGTTTGCATTCGTTCGAGAGCGGCAGATCGACCGAAGTCGAGACTTTCTCGCGGATCGTGGTATGGCCTTCAATCTGCTTGCGGATGGATTCGACCGAGGCATGGGAGCGCAGAAAACGGTTAGTCAGGGCTTTGTCTTCGCGCAAAAGTCCCAGAAGCAGATGCTCAGTCTCGATGTAAGGCGAGCCGAACTGGCTGGCTTCGTAGCGGGCGAAAAAGATGACGCGCCTGGCTTTCTCCGTATACCGTTCGAACATAATGCCCTTCCCCCTGACCTTCCTGGCCGAGAAGAACTTCCTGCCCGACCCTACCGAACCTGGAACCCGTCTACCCTAACCTATCGGTCTATCCTTATTCCTACATTATGCAATCAAAGGCCCGGAATCCCAAACAGAGAAAACCATGGTGTAAACCTTTGATCACGTTACCGAAGGAACGCCCGGCAGTTCCTCCTCCCTTGAATGTCGCTGACCTCGGCACGCCAATTCTTTGCACTTAGTCTCAACAATCCTGCGGCAGCATTCCGTCACGCCGGCAGCGATCCCGGCGAAATTTCCTCAGCGTGCCCCGCCTGCAGCCGCAGTACCCGATGGCAGCGACGGGCGAATGACAGGTTATGAGTTGCGATGAGTGAAGTGAGCTGGAGCTCGCGATGCAATCGCGCAATCAAAGAGAAAACCGCTTCCGCCGTCTGACCGTCCAGGTCGCCCGTGGGCTCATCCGCCAGCAACAACTTTGGCCCCGTGATGAGCGCCCGGGCCAGAGCCACTCTCTGCTGCTCGCCGCCCGACAATTCGCCGGAGCGATGATGGGCACGTTGCTCCAATCCGACCTCACGCAGCCAGCGCAGAGCCTCGGGTCCGGCCTGTTGCCATGTCTGACCCCGCAACAGCAACGGCATGGCCACATTTTCTGCCGCCGTAAACTCCGGCAGCAGGTAGTGGAATTGCCAAACGAAGCCCGTCTCCCGGTTGCGAAAGTCCGCAGCTTCGTCCTGCGACAACGAATTCAGTTGCAAGTTGGCGCAGTATACGTCACCTGCGGAGGCCCGATCAAGCGCGCTCAGGATATGCAACAACGTGCTCTTGCCCGCTCCCGATTCGCCCACGATGGCCAGCATTTCGCCCCGCTTCACTCGAAACGATAAATTCTCAAAGAGCACCAGATCCGCTTCGCCGGACCGGAAAACCTTCTTCAGGTTTTCAACTCGTAACAATTCTTGATCGATTAGATGCACGCGCTGTCTCTTCCGTTCCAGAGGTGCCGGCTACCCACGATTTTCGACCTGCCGCGACTATAGCCTGTGTAGTATGCCTTCGGTCGGGGTTGTGCACGCAATGGCCCACACTGGCCATTACAGCTCGCAACGTCCACACCTTACTATGTGCCACATGCCTTGCATGTGATTGAACTCACGGCTGTTTTTCCAGCACTTGCCCACGACTCAGGACTCGGGACTAACTTACTCATACCGCAGGGCCTCCGCCGGCAAAATGCGCGACGCCGACCACGACGGATACAGCGTCGCCACAAACGAAATGCCCACCGCCACCAGCGCCACGATAATGCCGTCGCTCACGCGCGGCGCGAAAGGCACGTAGTCGATGGAGTAGACCTCGGGCGACAAAGAAATGACATGGTAGTGACCTCCTGCATACGAAATGGCGTAGCCCACGGCCAGCCCGATCACCGTGCCGATCACGCCGATCAGCACTCCTTGCGCGATGAACACGTTGCGCACTTGCGCCTTGCGCGTGCCCATCGACATCAGCACGGCAATGTCCTTGGTCTTCTCCATGACCATCATGATCAGGCTGATCAGAATGTTCAGCGCGGCCACGAACACGATTAGACCGATGGTAATAAAGGTGACTACGCGCTCCAGGCGCAGCGCGCGAAACAGCGCCTTGTTCTGTTCCATCCAGTTGGTGGCCATGAAGCCTTTGCCGGCGGCGTCTTCCAGTTGGCGCGAGACGACGCTCGCCTGGTAGATGTCGTCCACCTTGAACTCGATGACGGAAATCAGATCGCCGAGGCCGAACAGTTGTTGCGCGTCCGCCAGGCGTGCAAAAGCCCAACTGGAGTCGTAGTCAAAAAAGCCCGAGTTAAAAATTCCCACCACGCGGAAGCGGCTGTATTTGGGCACCATCCCAAACGGCGTGAGCTCGCCTTGCGGGCTCGTGACCAGCACCACCGATCCGACCGTTGCGCCCAGGTTGTCGGCCATGTCCTGGCCGAGGACGATCGGCGGCATGGCGGCAACGCGCTCATGCACGGCGGCGAGGGAGTCTGGAGATTGTGTTGGGGCGGACGCCTCGTCCGCCGATGTGCCCATGCCTGTGTGAGTACGGGCCTGCGAGTTGGATAAATCCGGGTGCCCCATTTCTCCCGAGTCCTCCAGTGCCGCCGCCGATCCCTCCTTCACCGAGTTGAGGAGATCCCCCACTCTCCGCTCATACTTCGGAATCATGCCCTTCAGCACGGCCCCGCGCGCCCGTGGACCGCGGGAGATCAGTACCTGCTCGAAGATCGCCGGCGCGGCCGCAACCACATGCGGCTGCTTCGACAGCCGATCCATGAGTGCCGGCCAATCCTTGATGCCGTCATCGGACACGCGCAGCAGGCTGATGTGCGACGTCGATCCGAGCAGACGTTGTTGCAGGTCCTGTCGAAAGCCGTTGTTGATGGCGAGTGCGATGACGAGCGAGGCAACGCCCGCGGCGACGCCGGCAATCGAAATGCCGGTGATGATGCCGATGAAGGCTTGTCGCCTTTTAGCGCGGAGGTATCGTCGAGCGATGAAGAGTTCAAAGCGCATTAGCGGATTTCAGCCCTCAAAAGTCGGGAACCCAAAACCACCGCTCTCGTCACATTCCCAGTGGAGATTTCCATCAAGCTTTTTATTCAGTCGCAAAAGCTCGCTACCAATTAACTTGAGCGTGAGTTGGATAGCCTGAAAAGCGTCCACTCCGGCAGCATATCGCACCTGCTCGTCTCCGGCGCCGGTGATTTGAAATGGGCAAAAATACTCTTCAACGCCGGGTAAATCGGAAGATGGTTGAGGCTTTCCGAGCTTCACCTGGATTTCACGGCCTGAATCGTCGAGAAGTCGAAGCTTCCGGACAGCGATCACGTCTCCCACGGTCTCGAGTCTCATCTAAATCTCCTTAGCTCGCCCAATCAGCGCTGGAACGCGGAGGCGATATCGTCGGAACTCTTCCCCGAACCTTTTCTCCAATTCTGCGTCTTCCATCCGAATCATCACCGCGCCCGTCAGGACGGCGAATGCCGTCAGGACCCAGCAGACGACCAGTCCGGTCCCCACGCTCCACGCCAGCATTTCGCACAGATGGCCCAAGTACACCGGATGCCGCACTCGCGCCCGTATGCCCGTCGTGACCAGACGATCATCCTGGTGCCCAGGACGAATTTCCGGCAGGCCGCCGAGTTGCGCCAAGCTGAAGTGCGCGCCTGAGCGCACATAAAGGAAGATCCCGAGGGCAAACAGCAGGGCGGCAGGAATCCAGCTCCACCACGCCGAGTATAGGGCCGCCGCATGCCACGGCTCCGTCAGTGCGCCCACGCCGAACCACATCACAATCCAGGCCGGGACTAGCACGCGGAAGGGCGATTTCTCCTTTTCTCTCCACACATGCGCTCGCGGATGCACCATCAGCCAGAACAGCGGGATAGTCGAGTAGACCACGCACGCCAGCCACCCCAGAGTGCGGACATAAAACATGAGCTGATTTTACAAGCCGGGGGTATGCGCAGCCTCAGCTGATGCGAGCAGAATTGGGGTCCCGGATGAGTCTGTACCTTAGCTCGATTGTGTTCGAAAAAGGAGAGAGCGCGATTCGCTTCCAGCCGCGAAGCGGCGCGAGAATGCAGCCCACGGCGTAAGCCGTGGGTGGAAAGTGGAAGGTGAACCAGCCCCGGAGGGGCGAAAGAGCGGCTACGACACAGACTCCGACTAGGAAGGAAGGAGACAAGCTGGGGGAGAGCGGGGAAGGCTTGCCGTACGTGCCACTCAGAGTATGGCTTGAAACGCTGTGGGAGGCAATGAAAATCGCGCTTTTCGAGGCCAATGCCTGCACGGCATTTCACTTTTCCTGCAACCGCGTCGCCAAAGGTTGCAGATTTCTGCTGTCTGGGCGCTGCACCAGGAATTGTGCACGCGCATCTACGTCCAACTCGTTCGCGGTTGTACACTCGCTAACATGCAGGTGAAAATCCTGGGCTCGGCGGCCGGTGGCGGATTTCCGCAGTGGAATTGCGCCTGCGCCAACTGCAGCGCGCTGCGTGCGGGCGCCTTTCACGGAAAAGCCCGCACCCAGACCCAGGTCGCCGTCAGCGCCGACGGCGAGTCGTGGTTCCTGCTCGGAGCGTCGCCGGACCTGCGCGCGCAGATCGAATCCGCTCCTGAACTGCATTCGCGCCCGCAAGCCGGCGGAAAACTTGCGGCCGCAGAAAAAACGGTCCGGCAATCGCCCATCGCCGGCGTCGTGCTCGCCAACGCCGATCTCGACCACGTTCTCGGACTTCTTTTGCTGCGCGAATTGCAGCCGCTGCGCGTCTATGCCACCAAATCCGTTCGCCGCATTCTGACTAAAGACAACTCCATGTTCGCCATGCTCGAACGCGTGTCCAATCAGGTGGCATGGCTTGAGATTGCTCCCGGAGCGCAATTTCCGCTCCTGACGCCGGCCGGCGAAGATTCTCGCCTGCGCTGCCGCTCGCTCCCCATGGGCACACATTTTCCGGCTTATGTTTCGCCGCCGCGGCGTTCGCAGCTCCATCCGCTGGAGGCATCGCTCGGCCTCATCATCGATTCGCCCGCCGGCAAGCGCCTCGGATTTATGCCGGCCGTCCCGCGAATCGATCGCAGCTTGCTGAAGCATCTCGATTCCTGCGATGTGCTGCTCTTCGACGTCACGTTCTGGAGCGAGGACGAACTCATCCGCACTCAAGGCGGCGGCCAAACTGCCAACGATATGGGACACGTTACGGTTTCGTCGGAAAGCGGCACTCTCGTACGTTTGGCGCAACTACGCCGTCCACGTAAAATCTATGTGCACATCAATAACACGAATCCCATGCTGAACGAAGACGGGCCCGAATCCGCCCAGGTGCGCGAGGCGGGCTGGGAGATCGCGGAGGATGGATGGCAGTTCGATCTGTAGAAAAACGATCTGTAGAGAAGTCAGTGGAAGAAAATTCGAACCTGCTTTCGTTCGACGAACTGCGCGCCGCCTTGCGCGCGGTCGGCGAGGAACGCTATCACCACAAGCATCCGTTTCATCTAATGATGCATGAGGGCAAGCTGAGCCGCGGCCAGCTGCAGGCCTGGGCGCTCAACCGCTACTACTACCAGAGCGTCATTCCCATCAAGGATTCGATCATTCTCTCGCGCGGGCCTGACCCGGCGTTTCGCCGCGCCTGGCGCAAGCGCGTGGTCGACCACGACGGCGACGGCACGGCAAAGAACGAAGGCGGCATCAAGCGCTGGCTGAAACTGGCCGAGGCCACCGGACTGGATACGGAACTGGTGTGTGCCGGAACGGGGATCCTGCCGGCGACGCGGTTCGCGGTCAACGAATATCTGAACATAGTGCGCAGCCGCAGCCTGCTGGAGGCGGTCGCCTCGTCGCTGACGGAATTGTTTTCCCCCGACCTGATTTCGCTGCGCGTGGAAAAGCTGCGGCAGCATTATCCGTGGCTTTCGGGCGGTCTGGATTACTTCGAAGCGCGCATGTATCAGGCGCCCGAGGACTCCAAATTCGCCACGGCTTACGTTTGTGAGAATGCGAAGACACGCGCCGAACAGGAGCTCGCCATCCAGGCGCTGCGCGACAAGTGCGACATTCTCTGGGCCCAACTGGATGCGCTGTATTTCGCGTACGTGCAGCCGGGCTGGCCGCCGCCGGGCGCATTCCGCATGCCAGAGGAAGCGTGATGGCGCCGCCGCTCGATTCCAGCCAGCCGCGCCTGGCCGCCGGATGCCGCTGGGCGCCGAGCACGACGGGAGCTGACGAGAATCGCATGATTCTTTTTCCTGAAGGCGCCATCAAGTTGCAAGGAACGGGAAGGCAAGTTCTGGAGCGCTGTGACGGGCAGCGCACGTTCGGCGAGATCATCGCGGAGTTGCAAAAGGAATTTGGCCAGACTGATCCCGAGAAAATTCGTGCCGACATCAGCACGTTTCTCGAGCAGCTGCAGAAGAAAAGGATCGTGGACTACTGAGAAATTTGGAAATTGAGTAATTTGGTAATTTCGCTCTGATTCAAGGTTGACCGCACCGGCGTGCGATTACTCAATTACCAAATTAAGCAATTACCAAATGTCTTTTTCTCCTCTCGCTCTCATCGCCGAAATCACGCATCGTTGCCCGCTGCATTGCGTCTATTGCTCCAATCCAATGCAGCTGGCGGCGACGCAATCGGAGCTCTCGACCGAACAGTGGGCGAGCGTCTTCGGGCAATCGGGCAAGCTGGGCATGCTGCACGCGCACTTCACCGGCGGAGAGCCGCTGGCGCGCGCGGACCTCGCGGAGCTCATCGCTGCTGCGCACAAGGCTGGGCTATACACGAATCTGATCACGTCAGGAATCGGGCTGAACGACGCGCGGCTGAAAACTCTGGTCGACGCCGGACTGGATCACATCCAGATCAGTTTTCAGGATTCCCGCGAGGACTCCGCCAACTGGATTGCCGGCGCAAAGTCGCACGCGCACAAGATTGAACTGGCGCGCGCGGTTCGCCGCTACAAAGTCGCCTTCACCGTAAACCTGGTCGTGCACCGGCAGAATCTCGACCGTCTCGAAGAAATGATTGCGTTCATCGAGCGACTCGACCCTGAGCGAGTTGAGATTGCCCACACGCAGTATTACGGATGGGCGCTCGCCAACCGTGCCGCGCTGATGCCTACGCATGCGCAGCTCGAGAAAGCGGTTGCAATCGTGGCCGAGGCGGAAAAGCGCTTCGCCGGCAGGATTCGCATCGATTCGGTGGTGCCCGATTATTACGCGAAGTATCCCAAGGCCTGCATGGGAGGCTGGGGCCGCAAGTTGATGCTCGTCAACCCTGCCGGCAAGGTGCTGCCCTGCCACGCCGCGGAAGTTCTCCCCGGTCTGTCATTTGAAAATGTGCGCGAGAAATCGCTGGAGTGGATCTGGCGCGAATCAGCATCGTTCCGCCGTTTTCGCGGCGAGGACTGGATGCCTGAACCCTGTCGCAGTTGCGAGCGCCGCAGCGAAGATTTCGGCGGCTGCCGTTGCCAGGCTTTCCTTCTGGTCGGAGACGCCACTGCGACCGATCCCGCATGCTCATTGGCGCCGCAGCATCATTTGGTCGAGTCTGCCGTAGGCGAGGCGAACTCCGAAGCCTCAGTCGCGCAGCCTACGGCCGCATCGTCGTTCGTGCAGCTGCAAAAACAGACGGGCGATCTGTGGACCTACCGCACAAATCCTGAGTAAATCAGTCCTGAGTAAATCAGTCCTGAGTAAATCGCTCTTCAATAGCGCAAGCCTCACCAGCGCACGCCGACTGTGATCGGACGGAAGTCCGTGGTGCGGTTCCAGCGTGATCCGTGCACGATGCGGTACTCCCCGTAGATTTCGAAATTGTGGACTTTCCGCGCCGCGCCACCGCCGAAATTCTCGCCGAACTCGGTCTGACTTTCGGAGAGAAACTTCCCGTCCAGTGGCAGGCTTTCGGCGTAGCATGTTCCCCACCAGGTCCAAAAGGAATTGCAGGTTGATCCCGGCACAGCCTGCGAGGAGCTGACTTTCCCCCTGCGATACACGAAAGCAGGCCCAACCACGACGTATCCGCTCCACGACCTGGTTACTGGAAGATTGAAGAGTAGATCGGCCATTGCGGTGTAGGCATGGTTGTTCGCGCTCGGTGCCTGGGCCAGGTCGAGCGCGGAACCGCGCAAGGGCAGGTTGTCCCATTGCACGTCGAGGCGAAGTCCGAAGTAGCGGCTGTAATTGCGGGCTGCGCCGGCAGCCACCACGCCGCCGCCGCCGCGGACAAAAGTCTTGGTGGTTCCGCTGTTGGTGCTGGCTCCGCCGCCAACGTTGAAATTCCACTTCTTGAATGCGCGTTCCCTCGCCCTTCGTTGCGCCGCGGTCTCAATCTGCGGTTCCTGAACGGATGGCTGGTTCTCGGGTTGCTGCTGCGGCTGCCCTTGCGGCTGGGAAGGTTGCTGGGACGGAGGCTGTTGAGCTTGCTGTCCGGGCGGTTGAGCCGTTTGAGCGGATGGTTGAGCCGTTTCTTGCGCACGGGCCGTTTGGGTTCCCGGCAGAATTGTCACCAGCAACATCGCCCCCAGTGCAATCCTGAAAGCGGAGACCGCCGCGGACTTTCGAATCATTCCTTCTCCTCACGATATCGGCTGCTTGCGGACTGCGCGCACGGATGGAGAGGCGCCTGGAAAAGAGCGAGTCCGCGATCCTCCTGCCGATACGTCGTCGCGGCAGGGAAGGACCATATTACCAACTTTGATGCGACTTACGCCTGTCGCGCCGCCTGTCAGTGGTGTCCCAAAATTGACCACCAAGGACACGAAGGCACACGATGGAGATCCCGGCGACAACCTTTGTGGTCCTTCGTGCCCTTTGTGGTTTTGAAACTAGGACACTACTCGCCTGGGCGACGCACGCCCCGGCGCTATGACCGAAGTAGCGATCAGCAGTTCACGAAAACGAATCGTGCCACGTATGATAGAGAATTCATTTTCGTGACCGGACGGGCATTGTGACGAAAACGCCAAAACCAACGGCCAAGATCGGCTACGAGACCAGGCATGGCTCGGCTTGCCGTGTTGCCTTGATCGGTTTCGGAACCGTTGGCAGTGCCGTAGCTAGAATTCTTTGCGAGAGCAAAGACAGCCCGCTGCGCCTGACTCACATCTGCAATCGCAATGTAGAAAGAAAAAGGCAGTCCTGGATTCCGGGCGACGTTGTCTGGACGGACGACCCGCAGGCCGTGCTTTCCTCTGACGCCCAGATCGTAATCGAACTGATTGGGGGCCTTCATCCCGCGGAAGAAATCGTGCGGAGTGCGCTCGAGGCGGGCAAATCAGTCGTCACCGCCAATAAGCAACTGATCGCGCGGCATGGCCCGGATCTTCTGCAACTGGCTGCGAGCCACGGATGCCGGCTTGAGTTCGGTGCGTCCGTCGCGGGAGGAGTGCCGGTGCTTCCTGCGCTGCGCACCGGCCTGTGCGGCGACCGGCTCACCGGAATCTCCGGCATCTTGAACGGCACGTGCAACTATATTCTCAGCCGCATCGAGAACGCACGTATCCCTTTCAGCGAGGCGCTGGAAGAAGCGCAGGCGCGCGGATACGCGGAAGCCGACGCTTCGGAGGATCTGGATGGCGGCGACGCCCGTGCCAAGCTGACGATTCTCGCCCTGGCCGGGCTGCACACGCGCGTAGCGCCCGAGGCGATTCGCGCCCGCACGATTCGTCCGGTTGACGCCGTGGACTTCGACTACGCCTCGGATCTTGGGTGCACGATCCGCCAGATTTCGCGCGCCGACTTGCGCGAGAACACGCTTTTCGCCGACGTGGGCCCGTGTCTGGTTCCGAGCGGATCGCCTTTCGGGCGCGTGCAGAGAAATCTCAACCTGGTGCTTACCTCCGGCCAGTACGGCGGAGACATGGCGTTTCTCGGCGCCGGCGCAGGTGGCGATCCCACGGCCGTGGCCGTCGTTTCCGACCTGAAGTTTGTGGCGGAACGGCTATCCGGTGCGGAGAAACAAGGCGGGAAGCGAGAGGTACCAATCCCTGTTGCAAGCCCAGCCATCAGCACCGATTTTGAAACGCCCTGGTACCTGCGCTTTTTTGTGCGCGATCGGCCGGGGATCGTGGCGAAGCTGGCGGAAATTCTGGCCGCGCATCACCTGAACATCGACTCGCTGCTGCAGAAGCCGGGCTTCGATAAGGCGGCATTGCCGTTCGTGATCACGCTGGAGCCGTGCCGTGATTCCGTGCTGCAGCCTGCGCTCGAAAAAATCGCTACAGTCGACTTTTCAATTCGGCCGTGCCTGTGCCTGCCGATTCTGCGCGAGTCGTAAGGTTCGGGGACAGGAGTGACCGGGGAAGCGCGATGATCGGGAAAAAATTAAAGCGCCGACCGCGACTAAAGATCGCGGCCCCGGCGCTGCGAGAGGAAAACAGACTACTTCCAGAAGGGATTCTTCAGGCCTGCGGGTCGAAGCGCGCTATCGGTGTTGGTCTCCGTCCCTGATTCATCGGAGATTTTCTCGTCGATAAAACGGGACGGAGGCGCGCTCAACTCGTCTTTCTTGGCCGTATCGGCTTGAGTAAAAGGATACTTTGATTTCATTTGGGGGAGAGTCCTCCAGCTTCATATGATCAAGATTATTAGAACACGGCAGGTTCCCGCGAGGAGCGCAAAATTTTGATGGGCTGCATCGAAAATGCCGCAGGCGGGTTAGTGCCGTTCGGATCACACCTCCGAATTTATCGGCAGTTTCGCCAGCCAGCTTTAGAAAGACACATAAGGATGCCGTCATGAAATACCGCAAACTGGGACGCACTGGTTTTGAAGTCAGCGACATCGCCTATGGGCTATGGGGAATGAGCGGATGGACCGGCTCGAACGACTCGGAGTCGCTGGCGTCGTTGCAACTTTCCGTCGACCTCGGCTGCAATTTTTTCGACACGGCCTGGGCCTACGGCGAGGGCAAGAGCGACGGCCTGCTGGGCGAGATCATGCAGCGCAACGCCGCCAAGCGGCTGTATGCGGCGTCGAAAATTCCGCCGGCCAATGACCGCTGGCCGGCCCTGCCCGAATACAAGTACCGCGACGTTTTCTCGCCGAAGCACGTTTTCAAATACGCCGACCTCATCCGCAAGCAGCTGCGGGTCGACAGCATCGATCTGCTGCAGTTTCACGTCTGGGATGACGGCTGGACTCGCGAAGCGGATTTCCGCTCCACCGTCGAGGAGCTCAAGCGCGACGGCTGGATTCGCTACTTCGGTCTGAGCATCAATCGCTGGGAGCCGGAGAACGGCATCCAAGCTTTGCGCACCGGGCTGGTCGATGTGGTGCAGGTGATCTACAACATCTTCGATCAGTCGCCCGAAGACGAACTCTTCCCGGTGTGCCAGGAACTTAATATCGGCGTGATTGCGCGCGTGCCCTTCGACGAGGGCAGCCTGGGCGGCAAAATGACGCTCGAGACCCGCTTTCCGAAACACGACTGGCGCTCGGGATATTTTGGGCCGGAAAATCTGGCCAACACGATCCGGCGCGTGGAGAAGCTGAAGGAAATTCTGCCCGCAGGAATGACTCTGCCCGAAATGGCGCTGCGATTTATTCTGGCTCATCCCGCGGTCAGCACCACGATCGCGGGTATGCGAAAGGCCGAGCACGTGCGGCAAAACATCGCCGCCAGCGATGCGGGAGCACTAGACAAGTCGCTGCTTGCGGAACTCAAAAAGCAGCGCTGGGATCGCAAACCGGCGCACTGGTCGGATTAGAAAATGCGAGTGCATACTCCCTACGAGCGCTGGTAGTAGCCCGCAGGCTCCCGTTACGCTGATCTGTTGGCATTGACAACACTCCTGCGGGGCATCCAGATGAAGCGTGTTTTTCAACCACTGGCTTTTGCCTTTCTTTCTTTTTTCCTCGTGCTACTTCCTTTGCACGCGCAGAACCCGCGCGGCGCACTGCGCGGCACCGTGCAGGACGCGACCGGAGCCCGCATTCCAAACGCTCGCATCGTCGTGCAATTGTCGGATTCCTCCGCGCGACGCGAAGCTGTCAGCGAAGACCGCGGCGAATTCCGCGTCGATGATCTTCTGCCGGGCCCCTATCACATCACGGTGACTGCAGCGGGCTTCGCACGGGCCGAAGCCGACGTTTCTGTTGCGGTCAGCCTGGTGCGTGACATTACCGTCACTTTGAAATTGGCTCCGGCGGCGGCAGAAACCGTCCAGGTGCAGGGAAACTCGTCTTCAATCACGACTGAGACGATTGACATTTCGAGCGCGGTACGCGGAGGCGTAGTTGGCAGCCAGGATCTGGAAACCATGCCGTTGCCGGCGCGAAGTTTCGCCAACATCGCCTATCTCGTACCCGGAACCGAGCCGGTTGAGCCTTCCGATCCCACCAAAGCGCGCATTACCGCAGTATCTACCGGAGGAAGTTCTGGTTTGAACAACGAGCTGTCGGTCGACGGTGCGGGAAACTCCGACGACTGGATCGGCGGCTTTCTGCAAAACTTCTCGCCCGACGCGGTTCAGGAATTTGCCGTGCGCACCTCGAACGAAGACGCCGACACGGGATGGACCACCGCCGGTTCTGTGGTTATTACCACCAAGCGGGGATCGAACGAATGGCACGGCAGCGGGGCGTTTTATGACCGCCAGGCTGCCCTGAACGCGCGCTTCCCCATCGAAAATCCCGCGCAAACCTGCACCAACGGAGTTTGCGTAAACAATCCCAAGCAACCTTTTTCGCGCCAGAACTATGTGGGAACGCTCGGCGGCCCCATCGCCAGGAATAAGGCGTGGTTCTTCACCTCATTCGAAAATGTCCACGAAAACGCCAGCATCGCCTACAGCCCGGCCAGCATCACGCAGTTCGACGCCCTAGCACAGCTGGCGTCCGATGGATTGATCACCGGCATTCCGTCGATCGCCGTTCCTTCCACGGTTCCAATTCCCTTTCGCGACTACCTGGGTTCGGTGCGCTTCGACTGGACGCAATCGCCGAAGTCAAACTGGTTCCTGCGCGCATCGCAGGACGATTACACTACGCACAATGCCCTGGTTCAGCAGGGCACATTGCCCTCGACCGGCCTGCTCACGCACAACAATTATTGGAATGTCGCCCTCAGCAATACATACGCGTTCAACGAAAGCTGGCTGGGCGACCTGGTCGTCGACGCCAGCCTGCTGCATCTTACGCAGACCCGCAACTCGGATCTCGGGTTCGCTCTCGCGTTTCCTTTCAGCGCGACAGCGCTGACAATCTCCGGCTTCGAGACTTTTGGCGACAATCAGTTCGCGACTCCGATCACGCTTTTCCCCGACCTGCGCAATCAAGACAAGTACCAGTTACGCTACGACGTCACTCACGCCACCGGCGATCATTCGTTCAAGTTTGGAATCGATTTCATTCACGAGCCGGTGCTGAGCGGAGCGTTTGCTGGCAATCAGGAGACCGTTTACGAGTTGCCAAGCGACCCGACATATTGGGTGCAGAGTCCGGCGAACATGGCAGCGTTTGCTGCAATCGTGTCATGCAATCCGGCGCTTCCGGCCAACCAGCCGCCTAATCCACCATGCCCGGACACACGATTCTCGCCTGCCGGCGATGGCAGCTTTTCGCAGAATGTGCAGCGACTGGGACTTTACGCCGAGGATTCGTGGCGCGTCTCGCATCAGCTCACTGTGAACTATGGCCTGCGCTATCAGACAACCTGGGGACTCTTCACCGGTTCGGGCCGCAGCGAAGCCGAGAATCCTGCATACGTGACGTTGCAGGCGCTGCAGATTCCGGTCGTGCCCAGCGTGCCGCGGAATTACCGTAAGCAGGTCGCTCCACGTCTTGGAATCGCGTACTCTCCGGGTGACAGCGGGAAGACCGTAATTCGCGCCGGTTTTGGCCTGTTCTACGACGACCTCGCGCAAAATGGATGGGGCACCGCGTTTCAGGGAGTCAACAACACCAATTTCACGACGGGAACGTGCAGCTTGACGGGCGGTGCAGGGACTTACTCGCTGCTCGGCACAGGCTGCATGTCGGGCGGAGCCGGCGTCACTGGCAATCTGATCGGCTCTCCTTACAAAACGCCCTACGCCATACACATCACCGGCGGCGTGCAACACGCGTTCAACGATCATTGGCTGGCGAGCGCCGATTACGTGCATGAGCAGGGCAATCATGGATATCGCGCATTCCCGTATGCCAGCGGGACCGACCTGCTGACACCGCTCATTCCGACGAGCGACCCGAACTACGCCACCGATCAGGCAAATGTAGTTCCGAACGTTAATGTTTTCGCGTCCGATAACCGCTCCAGCTACAACGCGCTGATGCTGCATCTGCAGGGCAACATGCGCCGCTTCGATCTGGTCGCGAACTATACGTTCTCCAAGGCGCAAACCTGGGGATGCGTGCTGGGCGAGCTGTTTGACTATGTGGATGGAGTCTGCCGGGCCCAGTCGGGCCCGAATGCCGGGCTGCTCGACGCCTTCGGGCCCGGCGACTATGGACCGTCGGGGGAAGACGTGCGCCATCGTCTTGTACTCGCCGCTACAGTCCACATCCCTGGCGGATTCGAATTGAGCACAGTCAACCAGTTCGAGAGTGCCCGCCCCATCACGATCACGACTGCCGATAACAGCGGCCGGATCTACGTTCAGCTCAACAATGGCCCGGACACTTATACCAGCCTCGACGAATTTCGCGGCACACCCTACATTCAGTCCGACCTGCGCGTCACGCGGCCATTCAAAATCAATGAACGCTGGCACGTGGATCCGTTCATCGAGTTCTTCAATCTCTTCAACCGCAACAATCCCGGCGCGAATTTCGCTGTTAATATCGCCCAGATCCCAGCGGAGTTCAGTTCCAGCGGGGTTGTCGATGGAGTCTGCAATCCTAACTGCGTCCCTCTGACGAGCCTGAAGCAGCTCGAAATTCCCGAAGGCGCGCTGGGAGATTTTTTCGGCCCGGGCACAACCGTGGGGATTCCGTTCGCCGCGCAGATCGGCGTGCGCGTGACGTTTTAGCGGGGCAACAAAATCATGTAGGGACAGCCGCCGCCCTAAGCCTGCCCTGAGCAAGCGAAGCGCGTCGAAGGGGCTGCCCGGTCGAGCGGAGCTCGACTATGTGCCTACCGAACGAGCCACTCTGTCGCCGTGTGCACGTGCGCAAGGACCTGGCTGTAGGTCAGTGCGAACATGGCGACAGTGGCCGAGGCGGCCGCAAGTCCGCAGCCAAGTCCGTACAAGCTTGAACATTTCCGCGACGACACAGAGCGGTCTTCGCCCGCTTCAACCCATGCCAGCAGCCGCTCCACCCGCGCATGCACAGCAGAAGCAGGGCCGTGTACAAGCGCGGCAGTCAGGTCGGTGGGGGCTGCTTCCGGGACCATTCGCGACAGCTTGATCAGCGCCGCTGCGAGATCGAGCGCTTCCCGGGTTGTTGTTACCGCGGCATCATCAGCGGCCATTTCCGTGGCTTCGAGCCAGGCCGCGTCCAGATCCCTCATCCCGGGAAACGCCACGAATCTCATGAGCAGCTTCTTCAGATTGTCTGCACGACGCACGTGCGCTAGTTCGTGATTCAGTGCCGTCTGCAGTTCTCCGCCTGCCAGTTGCAGCTCGGCTGCGCCGGAAAGCAGAATCCGGGGATGAAAAACCCCGGTCGCGGTCATCGCCGGAAAGGCGGGCGAAATTTTCAGCACCGGCACCGAGCCTGCGGATTCCCCGAACTGCGCACCGCGGGTCCATTCGGCAACCGCGCGCGAAGCCCTGCGCAACGCGGCAGCCGCATTGATGACTCCAATCGCCCCAAGAATCACACCGCACGCGCCCAGCACCAGGGAAACTGCGCCCACGGGCTCGTCAATGGCGCGCGGCTCCAGCAGAAGAAATGACGGTACTGTAAAAGCGCCCGTGATCAGGGCAGCAGTAATGAAGGGAAACATGCGCAGGGCGAACAGGAAGTCCGCTGCGCGGTGGACGGAAAGCCGCTGCACACGCATCCACGCCCGCCGCCAGCCGCAGGCAACGGCCAGCGACAAGACGCAGTAGACGATCACGAATACGGAAAACGAGACGGCGATGCCACGCGCAGCAAACATTCGAATTACTAGCCTTTTTCCAAGTTATCGTTCTTCTTTGTTGTTCTTGCTCTTCAATCCGGTTTTCTGCCCTGCGCCAGAACGTAACTCCCGCCGCTTGCTCTCCACCAGCCGGCTCAGGTCGTCGAGCAACTGGGCGTCGTGCTCCGAGACGATCTCCACCAGATACGAGAGCGGCAGCGACGAGGCCGGACTCGCGTCCAGCATCTCCCGGAACGCCTCTCCGGCCGCTTCGCGGTGCAACTCAGCGCGCGTCAATCTCGGCGTGTAGCGAAACGCGCGCCCTTCCGCCTGCCGCGACAGCAGGTTCTTCTTGTACAGGCGATCGAGCGTGGTCATCAGCGTGGTGTAGGCGAGGTTCGTGTCGCCGCATTCCATCAGCTCGCGGACGGTCGCGCTGCCGCGTTCCCACACGGTCTCAAGCAGCCGGCGCTCCAGCGGACCAAGCTGGGCCGGCGACTGGCGGAATGGGAAAAAGCGCGTCATGCGCAAGTACTGCATTGTATCGCAGGCGGAAAAAGACGTGCCACGGGGCGTGAACCTGGCGGCCCCGGAGGGAGTCGAACTTGAGGCGCCTGGCAGGCGTGAGCGTAGCCGGGGTGGGGGAGCGGGAGCCTGCTGCCGAAATCCTGACCCAGAACGCCGAGCGACGCGCAGGCGGAAGGGGAAGGACCTCGCGCGAAAGAGTGGTGACCCCGGAGGGAGTCGAACCCCCAACCCTCAGTTCCGAAGACTGATGCTCTATCCAGTTGAGCTACGGGGCCGCGCTGTGCCTCAAACCTCCCACTACGGCATGCTCTGCTGATTTTACACTTAGGATTTCTCCGCGGCGTAAAGTATGCTGACGGCCAACAAGCCGAGGCCAACAGACTGAGGAAAGACAGGCGATGAGGAAATCAGAGTGAGTCCGCGGTCACCGGAGTGGCAAAGATGAGTTCCCGAGTTGCCGCGCGCGACCGCTCTTCGCGCAAATCCTTGCGCTACCAGGCCGCTCACCCTGCAGTCGGCCGCCACCGTCAACTGTGGGCGGGCCTTGCGCTCTCCACGCTCTCCGGATTCATCTGGTTCCTCGGCTGTACGCCGTTCGATCTGTCCGCTTTGTCATGGATCGCCATGGTGCCTTTACTCTTTGTTCTGGATCGCGCCCCCACCCGCAAGTCCGCGTCTTTGCTCGCCTGGTGGACTGGCACGGTGGCGATTGGCGGCGGCTACTACTGGATGATCGAACTGCTGCGGCGCTTCGCCGATCTGTCTCTGCCCCTGGCCCTGCTCTTGTATCTGGTGTTCTCGGCTTACCAGGGGAGTGTGTTCCTTTTGTTCGGCTGGATCGTGCGCACCATCCGTCGCCGCAAGCCTGTCCCCATGGTCCTGCTGGCGCCGCTCGCCGGGTCAACCGCCGAACTAGTGGTCCCATTGTTGTTCCCTTCCCATATGGCCATCGTGCAGGCATGGCACCCGCTGCTTATTCAGATTGCCGACTTGACTGGCCCGATCGGCGTGAGCGCATTGCTGCTCGTCGTCAATGGAGCGATCTACGACACTTTGCTTCAAGTCCGGGACAAGCAGCAGCAACGGTGGAAACTGCTGGCCCCTCCAGTCGCAGCCGCCGTGCTCGTCGTGGCCACGCTCGTGTACGGACATTTCCGCATGCAGCAATTCGATGCGCTATCCGCAGCCGCTCCCAAGCTCTCCGTAGGCGTGGTTCAGCCGAATGTTCCCTACAACGAGAAAGGTCTCGATCATCCGGAGAAGGCCGGCGGACAACTCAAGGACCTGCAAGACCAATCCCGGGAGCTTGAAAAGTCTGGTGCCCGGCTGATCGTGTGGAGCGAGACTGCTTATCCCTATTCGCTAACGCGCGACTTTCGTGCCGACTTTCCTGAATCCGACAGCCGCCGCATGCTCCGCGGCTTCACCACTCCGACGGTCGTGGGCGCGCTTACACGCGGGGATTCCACCCTGTACAACTCAGCAATCCTCATCGGCCGCGACGGACAGGTGACCGGACGCTACGACAAGATGCGGCTCCTTGCCTTTGGCGAGACCATTCCCGGCGTGGAGCATTTCCCCTGGCTCCGCAGCATGGTTCCCGAAGGATTCGGCAACTTCACGCCCGGCAAAGACGTGACCGTGCTGCCGCTCCAGACCACCGACGGCGCTTCCTGGCGCGTCGGAGCCATCATCTGCTACGAGGATATTCTTCCCGGTTTCTTGCGCCGCATGGGCAAGCTGCACCCGCACGTTCTAGTGAACCTGACGAACGACAGCTGGTATGGCGCTCGCGCCGAACCGTATCAGCATCTGGCCCTGGCCGTTTTCGGCAGCATCGAGCAGCGCACCGGCATGGTGCGGGCTGTGAATTCCGGCATCTCCGCGTTCATCGATGCGAACGGAAGAATCGTCCAGCAGACGGAGCCGATCGACCCCGCCGTCACGCCGCGCCCTGCAGAATCAAGCCTGGCCGCCGTGCCAATGCTCGAAGCGGGCCACACCGTTTTCGCGAAAGTGGGAGAGCTGTTTGCCCGGCTTTGCGGCCTGTGCACGGTCGTTTTACTTCTGCGAGCGGTTTATACACGCTATCCAGCGTCGCCCTATGACTGACGACGAATTGCTCGCTTTTTTGCCGCTGGGCTCGGATTGGCTACTCTAGGCGGGAATCATGGCGAACGGATATCACTCGGATAAGCCGTACATACTTGCCACCGGAGAGAAAGCTGGTTCTCGTCTGGAGCTTTTGCAGCGAATTTTTGGTCTGGCGACCCGCCAATTGCTGTCCGCCGCCGGGTTGTGCTCGGGCATGCGTGTGGCAGAGATCGGTTGTGGCGTTGGCCTCACAGCACAATGGGTTGCGACGCAGATCTGCCCCGGCGGATCCGTGGTGGGCGTGGACTCAAGTTCTGAGCAACTGCGCATCGCCGGAAAAAGCGCGGCAGAGGCCGGCATCTCAAATCTTTCCTTCCACGAAGGCAATGCGTACGAAATTGGTTTGCCGCGGGATTCCTTTGATCTTGTTTACTCCCGGTTCCTCTTGTGCCATCTCGCTGATCCCGCCAGGGCATTGACGGAAATGAGTTCGCTGTTGAAGCGGGGCGGAATCCTGGTATGCGAAGATCACGACGACGGCGGCATCTTCACCGAACCCGAGACACACGCCTACAAGCGGCTGGTTCAAATCAGCGACGCTGTGAATCGCAGCCACGGTCTCGATTCGTACATCGGCCTGAAGCTGCCCCGGCTATTTCATGAAGCCGGCTTCAGTCAGCCGGAAGTAAAAGTGAACCAGATCGCCGTGTTGCGCGGCGAGGAGAAACGGTTCTGGGAGCTGACGTTGCGAGAAGCAGCGCCTGCCATTTTGGCCGCGCACGCATCCACTTCGGAAGAACTCGACGCCATCTGCGCAGAAATGCGGAAGATTGCAGAGGACGAATCCATCCTCCTGATCCTAGCTCGCGTGACCCAGGTGTGGGCGAGAAAACCCTGATCGTCAGAAGATCGAGGTCTTGAATGCGCGAAGCAACCGGCGAGGTTGCCGCGGGAGCTAAACTGCCGCAAGGGGGTCTTATGGCAAGAAAAGTGACTCCGAAGCATAGAGAAGCGAGTGGCGTGGACGAATACATAGCAAACGCCCCGAAACAGGTGCAAGACAAATTGAGAGAGATCAGGGCCGCGATACGCAACGCGGCACCAGGCGCGACTGAACGCACAGACTACTTCCAAATGCCCGGCTATTCCTATGATGGCGAGGGCTACGATTACGATGGCATGTTTGTCTGGCTCAGTTTTAAGAAGCCCAGCTTTAAGAAGCCTTGCATACGACTACATTTACGACCCCCTGTGATACAAAACCACAAAAAGGAACTTGCGGGTTGTGCGACAACAAAGGCCATTGTCAGCTTCCCGGCAGATGGAGCGATATCTACCGCCTTAGTGAAGAAGCTTGTGCGAGCCAGCCTGAAAGTAATGAAGGACAGGAGCAAGTGACCGGCGTCGGGAGTTCAGCTTGGTCTGAAGTGCAGTGAAATATTCTTAGTGGAAGGTACCCGACCTACTGAGAGACTGGGGTGGGAGACGGGAATCGAACCCGCAACAACCGGAGCCACAGTCCGGTGCTCTGCCAGTTGAGCTACTCCCACCGCACCTCTGCGATTATAACAACTGCGCTTCGGCGCTGTCAGAGGAGCGTCGGCCGTGGTGGCTCACTTCACTAAAGCCGGGAAGGAATAGACGCAACAACAAAGAGAAAAACGTCCAGCAGCTACCACGATCCGAACCTGGCACAGATCGCTTGGGCACAGATCGAACCGCTGTAGAGCATCACGAACCCGGCAGCCGAGAGACAGCCAAACGCCCTGCCTCTGGCGCGCGGGACCAGCTTCAGGACGGCTCCTCCGCGCTCATTCCAAGCCTTGCTTTGGCGGAGGGAACTCCTGCCAATCAGAATGGCAATCATCAGCGCCAGCCCTGCTCCGATGCCTACGAATCCCGCTAGAGCCCCGTCTTCGGTGCCTCGGGTAAACTCGGCGAGGTTGACGAGCACGGCGCTCAGGGCGGAAAACAAAAGAAAGAACGTTCCCATGAATGTCCGCACAAACGATTCCCAGAACGAGCGCACCGTTGCATCGTCCGGCAGGCGGTGGCCACTCTCGCAATAGTTCCTCCAGAACCGGCGCTTCGGGTTCCCCACCTCCAGATTGCATTTCTTGCAGATGTAAATCGGCTTGTGCAGGTTCATGGTTTCACCGCTGTGAGCAAACGAATCCGCCTGGCTAACTCTCCACACAGCGAAGGAAGGGGATGGGGGAGAACGAGCGGAACCTTAGAACCCGACATCGCTACACACGCCCCACGCCAACGTATTCAAATCCCAGGGCGCGCAGGCGGCCGGAATCGAGCAGATTCTTTGTGTCCACGATAACGGGAGTCTTGAGCAGGTGCTTGATGCGGTCGAAGTCGAGCGCGCGGAACTCCGGCCAGCCCGTGCCCACGACCAGAGCGTCAGAGCCTTCGGCCGCCGCATAAGCGGAATCGCAGTACCGCACCGATCCATTCAAACGAGTCTTGGCTTCAGGAATCGCAACCGGGTCGTACGCCCGCACATGTGCTCCCCTTGAAACCAGGGTCTCCGCCAGCCGGATTGACGACGATCCCGCAACGGAATTCGTGTTCGGCTTGAACGACAGGCCGAGAATGCCGACTTCCTTGTTCTCGACCGAGTTCAGCGCGTGCGCAATTTTTTCCACCAGCCTGTCGGCCAGCGTGTGGTTCACGTCGCGCGCCGCGCTCAGCACCTTCAGCGACACGCCATGCGACTGCGCCAGGTCCACCAGCGAATCCATGTCCGACTCGGCAAACACGCCGCCCATGCCGGCTCCCGGCTGCAGGCAACGCGGAGCGATCTTTTTGTCGAGACCGAGCGCCAGGGCCAGGTTCACGGCGTCGGCGTTCACCCGCTCGCACAGCGCCGCCACTTCATTGATGAACGAAATTTTCGTGGCCACGAACGCCGTCGCCGCTTCACGCACCAGTTCCGCCGTGGCCTGATTGGTCACAATGACGGGCACGCCGCGCATGACCAGCGGATGAAAAATCTGCTTCAGAATCTGTACCGCTTCGTTCGAGGTTGACCCCAGAATCAGCCGGTCGGGCCAGTTGAAATCTTCGACCGCGCAACCATCGGTGAAAAACATGGGCTGCGACACGATCGTTGCCTGCAGACCGATATCTTTCACGCTCTTTTCCAGTGCATTGGCAGTGCCCACGGGCACGGGAGTCACGACCGTCAGAATCGGAGGCTTGGGCGCCAGCCGGGCAATGCGGAGGGCCACATCGTTCAGATGTTCCGCCTTATCTTCGGCGAGAAAGATCACCTGCGTCTTGCGGGCGAACGATTCAATGTCAGTCGAGTAGGCCAGGCGCCCGGCGCGCACATTGCGCCGAATGATTTCTTTCAGATTCTTTTCGAAGAAGGGAATATTGCCCTGGGCCATCTCGACCATGCGCGACCGGTCGGGATGGCAGCATGAAACGGGAGTGCCAAAATCTGCCAGGCAGGCCGAAATCACTGTTCCCAGATACCCCGAACCGTAAACTCCGATCTGCATTCGCTCTCCCGATCTGCCCGAAAACCCGCGTCCCGAGTGGCGTTTGGCGCGGATTGCCGGATGCTTGCCCTACTCTTTATCTACTGCCACGCCGCGGGCTTTTCAACGCACGGGAGGGAAATGTACCTAGGGCCATGCGCGGCAGGCCGCAGTAACGTAGTTTTGGATTACGGAAGCGTATAGGGAAGAAACAGTTTGGCCGACAGTTTTCTAGCGCGATGTCTTCAGCACAAAGCTCTTAGCGCGAAACTTTTACCGTGAAACCAGGCTCCGGCCCAGCGGTATGGGGGCTAGATCGATCCAGCAATTCTGGGCGTCCTCACGGACAAAGGTCAGCCTTTCCAGCAGGATGCGCCGGCTCCCGGAGTAGCGGTCCCAGCGCTCGCGGGCGATCCGGAAGGCGTTCTGCGCTGCATCCTCCCGGCTCATCTTTACAATGGTCAGGTGGGGAATGTAAGGCCACTCTTCGTGAAATGCCAGGGCCTCCGTGTTCAGGCGGCTATGCAGTTGGCACATGCGCGAGGCCGCTCCATCCACCCGGATGTACACCGTTGGGGTAACCGGCACGAAAGTTTCCACCCCGCCCAGGTTCACCTCGAACGGGTCCTCTTCGCCGCAGATTCGCTCCAGCGCCTGCAGAGCCGCGCCCTCGGTCCCTTGTAACGGACGCGGCGGAAGGATGGTCAGGTGTGCCGCCAGGTGGGGCAGGTCGGGATGCAATTCGCGCCGGAGGTTCTCCACGAACTCCCCTGCCGGGCTCCTTACATAAGCCACCAGCGCGTAACGCGGTGTCTCCATAACTGATGAGAAATTATACGCCGGATAGAGTTCTGGGGCACCACGCTGTGCACGGAGCCTCGGAGATCTCGAGCATCGTCGATTTGAAGGCGCACCGGCAAGGAGCATGAAGGGGAACCTTTGCGCGCAGCCTGGCCGGCGCAGGTCAGTGGTTCAGAATGATCGCCCGAGGCGCTCATTTATAATCAAACCGTCGGGGCGTAGCGCAGCCTGGTAGCGCACCTGCCTTGGGCGCAGGGGGTCAGGAGTTCAAATCTCCTCGCCCCGACCATTCTTCATCCTCTGGCTTCCATCCCGAGGGCTCCTTCACTTCGTTCAGGATTTCGCCAGCGGGCGGAACTTGCGCGCAGGGGTCAGGAGTTCAAATCCGCGGGCCCCGACCAATCTTTATCCTCTGGCTTCGATGCTCTTGGGTTCATCGAAGTGCCCGTCGTAGACAGTTTCTTCCACGCGAACGAGCTTGCTTTCGAGATCGGCATTGCGCCAGCGCAAGGCCAGCAGCTCGCCGATTCGCATTCCAGTGAGGATCAGGAGCAGCCGCAGCGAACGAGACGGCTCTGGCAAGCGGGCTAGTAGCAGCCGCAGCCGCACTGGCGTAAGCACTGCCTTCGCTCAGAGTTCTTCGTTCTTCGAAGGCGATTGTTCATTCAACAAGAAATTGCTCAATTTCCAGCAAATGATCTGCGAATTGACGAATCGTGAACCGTTTGTAGACGAAATTCGCAGTTTCCCGCACCCTTGGTTCTCCCGAAGCACCCCTAGCTTACAGGCTCTGGAGCTAATGCGGACACTTCGTGCCCGAGTAGGTCCCGAAGAGAAATGCGGGAACCGTCAACGCGCCGGGTGCAGCGAAACTGGCCGTCAAGCTGCTTACTCCATTAGTGGGAGCTTTCTCGCCAAGGAAAACCCGAGAGTGCGCTTAAATCTGGAGTGCGTAGCGGAAGCGACTGGCAAAATCGGGTTGGTTTGATTGTGTTCGTTTTGCAATACTAAGCTCTTGACTGCGCCCACAGTGCAGGCCTAGCATCCACTCCTATCAAGATTTGGCTCCTTACTTTCGGCTCATCGGCGCGAACGCCTCTCGCTGGTGAGCCATCTTTCTGTACGCCAGCATGGATATCGATGCAGGCCGTTGACGCTGAATTGTAAGACCTGGGGAGCCGAGAGAGTTGTCCTCCCGCTAACACAGCAGGTAAATCGTTCATTCGGTCTTTTTCTAGTGGAGGGACGAACTGCTCGGGTGGGCGGGAAGAAGAGGGAGGATCCTGTGAGATGCCGCAACTGGTGGGAGGAAGGACTGAGTGGCCCGGCGGGATAATCTACAGGCGCAGCAAAACGGCTGGATTTAAGAACTACTGCGCCGCATCTGGGTGATGCTTGCCCAATCGGATGTCGACTCCAATCATGGGCCCGTACACGTTAATCCCATAATCCGGATATTTCGGCTGGGACAGATAGAGGTTCGATATGTGCATCCAATTGATACCGAATGAGATCGAACGGCTGGGACTGATGTTATATCGAAATCCGCTGCCCATGTTGAGCGTGAACGTGAAGTCCTGTCCTTGCGCCCAAACGGCGCCTAACGGCTCCTGAGCGTCAATCTCGCCAAGCCCTACACGGCCGTCAAAATAGGGAGCGAACTTTCCGTGGCGCGGGACGAAATTCCGTCGGAAACCCAAAATAAACGCGAAATAGCGTGATTCCGGTCCTCTGGGGATCAAGGTCACAGCTAAGCTGGCCTGCAGATCCCAGTTACCACGAAGAATCGATGGTCCTCCCACATCGTCCACGTGCCAGCGCAGGGAGCCAATGATTGGCATCAACGTGTAATGAAGAGGTGTCATGTGATAGGCGTCGCCCAAGAAAACGTCAAAGACGAATGGAATGTTGATTGGGAGAACTCCGAAGTCCAGGCCGAGTTCGAGCTTATTTTTGTAATAGACCGCTTGGTTGAATTCGACTGGTTTAGTGGGCCGCACTTTTGCAATTGACGGCGCTCTTGCGTCACCGCCCGCCTGCTCCGCATCTGACATCGGCTCGGCGTGAAAGTTGCTTGGGCTACGGAACAATTCGGTAGAGACCGAGTCGGGGGAGCGAGCTCCCACTACGCATATGAAGACAGGAATAGCGGAAGAGTCCGAAAGCAGGCTCTCGGTTGCTGGGGTAGCCGTATTCGTTTCGCCGAATGTTGCCGCAAGCGGAGCATCGAAACTGGGCCCAATTCCAAGATCGCGTCTGCCAGGGGCGTTTCGCGGATCTGTCTCGGCGCTACTTTCATGAATACAATCCAAGAGGCTCAGACCACATTGCGCCTGAACCGGTATAGTTATAAGAAGAAAAACCGCAAGGACTACCAACAACTGGATTTCCATGAAAGGAGAATTTTCCTTCTCCGCGAACCAAGATTTTTCGTCGGAGAATCGGGAGCCGGTAAGAGTCAATCACGACTGATACGAGTACGGCGATCAGCACAGCGGGTCTGCCGGAATCGCCTTAGCAAGCGCATAGGCTCTGAGCGCTTCATCCACCTGTCGCATTGTCAGGCCCGCCAGGTTTGCGAACACACAGTCTGCCCCGGCAGCCAGCAATTGACATGCACTCTTTCCGAACCCGACTCCAAGACAGCGTAGTCCCGCTGCCTTCGCCGAACGAACTCCACAGACCGAGTCCTCAATGCCGAGAACGCATTGTGGGGCAATGGAAAGACGCTGCGCGGCCAACTTGTAAATAGCTGGGTCTGGCTTGCATTGTGCGACGTCTTCCCCGGTAACTAGTAGTTCGAAATGGTGCATGATCCTGAGCTGCTCAAGCGTCCATCGAGCACGTTGTCGGCTGGCTGATGTAGCTACCGCAAGACGAAGGCCCGTGTTCTCCAGGCTGTTGATGAACTCAATGCTTCCGGTAACCGGTTCGGGTGCCGCAGAAAATTGCCGAAAGAACTCGTCCTTTAGGTCGCCGTAGTCCCAAACCTCGGACTCAGAAAGGTCGCCAAGAAAGTGGACCAGGATTTCTTGCCGTCTGCGACCCTCGAGAATAAAGTCGAGATCCGATTCCGACACCTCGCGGCCCACACTGGCAAGAAAAGCTCGCCAGGCCCGTTTGTGTATGGGATGACTGTCGACTATGACTCCGTCCAGGTCGAAAACAATCCCGCGCAAGATGCCATCACGCATTTGCAGATCGTCCTATAGCCCAGGCCATGTGGCTTGGGCATGCTGGTAGTTCTCCAAGGTGCCCACGTCGATCAAGTAATCGCGTATCGGAAACGCAAGCATCCGACCTGTAAGTTTGGGAAGGGCATGAAATCCGATGTCCGCCGGAATGTCGTTCGGGATCGCATCCAGAACGGCACGCGTCCCGATCATCAGACCCGAAAACGCCAGATTACTGGTGGGATGCGCAGGCTTCTCGACAAAGGCTTCGATTACTCCATCGCCGTTGGTCGTCACAATGCCGCAGCGCGAAGGGTCGGGAACCTCATAGACGCCGAGGGTAGCCGCCAAGCCCTGCTGGCGGTGCAGGCGCAACATCGCGTGGAGATCGGCACGGTGCAACACGTCCGCGTAAAAGACCCAGAACAGATCCTCACTTTCGACCCAGCTGCGATTCGCTCGCAATGTTCCCGCGCTGCCCAGCAACTGCTTCTCTTCTGCCAAGTGCACCCGGATGCCGCTCGGTCGGCTCTGCCGCAGAAACGCTAGTACTGTGTCCGCGTGGGCGTGAACGTTAATCAAAACCTCGGTGATGCCGAGGTTCTGGCAAAGTCGCAGCCAAATCGCCAGCATAGGCTCGCCCTTAATAGGGACAAGACACTTGGGTAGGGTGTTAGTGATGGGCCGCAGTCGAGTGCCGTTGCCCGCGGCCAAGAGGAAGGCTTTCATTGGGGTTTGGAATACGAGATAGAGAACTAGAAGACAGGCGTCGCCGGAACTCTCGGCAAAAAGGTCCAAGTGCAACCACCGCGTTCGTCCCCATCGATGAAAGGATCGTTTGCAATTACTTGTGCGCCCTGCATATCAAATGCAAAGGTCATTTCGTGGACGTCATTTTGCCGCATCGCCTCTCGGACGGCAGATTGAAATTCAGGTTCGCAGTAGAGAAGCAGGAAACCTCCGCCGCCGGCCCCCGTGATCTTGCCCCCTAGCGCACCGTGCTGACGGGCTTGAGCGTAGAGTTCGTCGATACGCGGCGTCGAAATTTTCGACGAGATGCGTCGCTTTGCCCGCCATCCTTCGTGAAGCAACGTGCCTAGCTCCTTGAGATCTCCTTGCTGAAGAACGGTCTTCATGCGAATGCCCAGGGCTTTCACTTCGTGCAGAGCTTCGATGGCGGTTCCGGTTTGGTTTCGTGCGGAAGCTTCTTGCTCCTTTAGAATGCTCCAAGAATGGTGAGAGGAACCAGTGAAAAAAAGCATGAGGTTCCGCTGGAACTCCGTTAATACTGCCGGGTTCAAGTCGATAGGCTCTACCAGTGCGCTTCCATCGGGGTGGAACGAAATGAAGTTGAGCCCTCCAAAGGCAGCCGCGTATTCATCCTGCTTCCCGACGTGTTTTCCGAGAAGATCCCGCGCAATGTGGAAGGAGCGTTCAGCGAGATCATATTTGGAAATCGGCTGCTGCAGGTAGGTACACAGCGTCTTGAGAATGTTAACGCACACGCTGGCGGAGGAGCCGAGACCCGTGCCGGGCGGAATTTCGGAAGCCAGGAACAGATCGACGGCGATATCACAATTCATCTCTTTCAGAACGGCGAGGGGGATTTCCAATGAGCTGCCGCGAAAATTCGTGTTGGCGATGTCATGCCAAGTTTCGAATACTCTGAGGTCAGAGGAAATTACCTGAATCCGACCATCGGAACGCCCGCTGAGAACCGTGTAAAAGTACTTGTTAATAGCAACGCTTAGAACGGAGCCGCCGAATTGCTCGTAGTAAGCCGGCAAATCGGTGCCACCGCCGCCAAAACTAATCCGCACTGGGCTGCGAACTATGAGCATGGATGAGGTTTTCCTCGAAATCTATTTCGGGTGTTCCATCTGCGGCCTTGTCTCGGGTGGACTCCCCACCAAGACCATCGAACAGCCGCATCGTGAGGGTCCATGCGGTCTGGACCAACAGGGAGATGTCTTGAAAGAGCGAACGATGGAGAATGTACTGCAGATCGTACCTCGTCTTGTCCTCCGACGGGTGCTGATCTCGCAGTCCATAAACTTGCGCCAGGCCGGTCATGCCGGGTATCGCATTCAGCCTTTGGCGATGCCAGTCGGTGTAGTGCCGTGCTCGGTCGAGGCCCTCCGGGCGGGGTCCGACGAGGCTCATCTCGCCCCGCAGGACGTTGAACAGCTGCGGTAGCTCTGTAATGCTGAGTTTCTGGAACAGTCGTTCGTAAGCGGGCAGCCCGAACGCGCGACGCGGCGAATTTAGACGGTAGATCGCAAATTTCTCGCCATGTTTCCCGCAACGCCACTCAGTGCAGAAAGCTCGTCCTTTCCTGAGCTTAAGAAGAGCGGCTGCGACGAGCGTCGGCGGAACGCACACCGGTAGCAAGACGAGTGTCATGCCCACATCGAACACGCGCTTCCACTTGGGATCGCCCTCTGCTGAAGGGTCAACCGGCAGCTGCAGCAAGGGAAGACCATCGAGATCCATCAGCGCGGGTTTCGTGAGATATAGTTCGTATGGTTGCGGCACCATGCCGATTTCGATGCCCACACGGCTACACCGCGAAATAAGATCCAGGATCTCTGGTCGTCCGGGTGCCGGCACGGTCAGAATTACTTCATCCACCGCGTGGGATTTGAGTATCTGCGCGACATCCGCAGTTCGAAGAGGTACGGCATTAGCGCGATTTGCCAGCGAAACAGTTGGGAAGGAATCCTCGCCCGGGCTTAGAAAACCGACCACTTTGCGGAGCATTTCCGGATGAGACTCGATCTTGTTGGCCATCTCGCGGGCTAAAGGTCCGTTGCCCACGATCACTACATTGCGAACCGCTGCCCGCGCGCGAGGCGCAGCCAGGATTAATCGAGCGATGACCCGGATGGTCAGAAAACCCAGGAATAGCAACAGGCCAAAATATCCGAGTGCCAAGCGAGAAATAAACTCCCGCAGCAGGTAGCCGATCGCAAACAGGGCAAGCATTACGCCAAGAACAGCGAGCAGGAGCTGGGAAACCACCGCCGAGAACATCCATCCTGTCCGAAAGCCGTCAAGCCGTACCCAGGACGACATTACGCTCCAGACCAACAGGGCGGTCATGAGCGGGGGAATAAAGATTGCGGCGGACCGATCCGTCGGGCCGTGCCAAACCCAACCGTATCGCATCAGATATGCGATGGGCATGGCCAGCACTCCCCAAACCAGATCGGCCGTGAGGATGCTATTACGCAGAGTGCGAGCTGTCATCGAATGTTTTCGACATTCCGGGAAGATCGTTACGCCTGTCGGCGGATCAAGTCTTGAGCGGCTGTACAGATCCGAGATCGCAAGGAAGTAAAAACTGAGTGACTCACGGAGACATGCAAATCCTCGATGATTTGCATATTATCCGAGGGCACGACGACACACAGGTCGCACAAGGCCCTCATCTTGCCGCCTTGAAAGCCCGTGAGCCCGATCGTGAAAGCCTCAGCTTCGCGCGCTACTTGAAGAGCTTTCAACACATTGGGCGAATTTCCGCTCCCGCTGATGGCAAGTGCGATATCGGCTTTATGGATCAACGGCATCAGTTGCTCAGCAAAAATGTCGTCGTAGCTGGCGTCGTTGGCCCATGCGGTCATGAGCGGAACGTTGTCAGTCAGCGCGATCACGCGCAGGCGTCGATTCCCGTTGTGCACAGTGCCTTTGCCAAGGTCGCACGCGCAATGGGAAGCCAACGCAGCGCTTCCGCCGTTCCCAAACACGAAGACCGTTCGAGACTCAAGGTATGCGCGCCACAATGCCTCCGTCACGCGGTCGATCAGTGCAAATGGAAGGCGTTTGAGAACAGCTTCGACACTCAGGAAGTAGTTCTCCGAGCGAGTGATCGGAAGAGACGCAAGATGCGAGTGCGCGGGATCGCTGCCTCGCTGACTCGGCACGGTACTCATGTATGGGTAACCCCGACAGTGGATTGTTGAAGTGCGAGAGCGGAAAGGAGTATCAGGTATGAGTTATTGTCCTGCAGCCAGCACTACGCCGGCTTCTTTCATGTGCGAGTAGGCGTCTTGCACTTGCTCGGGAATGCCGCCGATTGTTTCCACCCAGTTCAAAAAATCGTCGAGAATGTCCGAAAGGTTCCGCTGCGGGGCCCATCCCAAACCGCGCAGCTTCGCAATCGATGACACGCTATGGCGGTTGTCGCCGCTGCGATACTCTCCAGGGATGCAGAGCTCAACGTCATTCCCGATTTTTTCGCGAACGTGCCGCGCATATTCGACTACTGAGGTCGGTTGCCCGCTCCCGACATTAAACGCCCGCGCATCGGCTGCATCTTTTTCAAGCACCAGCATGTTGGCGTTCACCACATCATTGATATGCACGAAATCACGTGTCTGGAGCCCGTCTTCGTAGATAACCAGCGGATCACCAGTCAGGGCGCGGCTGACGAAAATCCGGCAGACTCCCGAGTAGTGGTTGAATAGCGATTGGCGAGGTCCTTGAGTAATCGAGTAGCGGAGAGCAACGGTCGGAATCCCGCGGATCCATCCCAGTCCCAGGGCCGTTTTCTCCTGTGCAAGTTTGGACACGGCATATTGGTTATAGGGGTTTGTGCGCTCTTCCACCAGCAAGGCCGGAGTGGCCCGTTGGCCGCAGTCCGGGCAGACTACTTCCCATTCTCCTCGCTGCAATTGTTGCGCGCTGCGAGGAATGGGAAGGAATGGGCCGTGCTGCTGGCACACGTACTGTCCTTCGCCATAAACCGCCTGAGAAGATGCCACAATTACTTTTCGAATCTTCATGCGTTCTTCCACGATCAATTCGTAGAGCAGCGCTGTGCCGACTGCGTTCACAGCCAGGAATCGGGAAAAATCGGGCATGTAGTCCTGGTAGGCCGCTTGATGAGAAACAATGTCCACGTTGCGCAGGGCATAGCGGAGGGTCTCGCGGTCAGTTATGTCGCCGCGGATGAACTCCACACCGCGCGGGAAATGCGGGGGCTCGCCACTCGGATGAACTTTGGGATCGAGGTTATCCAAGACTCGAACTTCAAAGCCTTCGGCGTGAAAACGATCAACGAGATGGCTGCCAATGAACCCGGCGCCACCAGTCACAAGAACGCGCATTGTTATTAGACTCCTCTCGTGGGCAGTTTTTTCGTTTCCTAGTCCGCGTGCGCCATTTCAGCCACACGCTGCGGCGCAACCTGGGAAGCGATCCACGGATAAGTGATCGCCAGCCCTTGCTCTAGACGGATCGAAGGCTCCCATCCCAAAACTTCGCGCAGGCGAGTGTTATCGCTGTTGCGCCCGCGCACACCCTGCGGGCCGGTAAGATTGTGGCGCTTGCCGATACGCTTGCCGGCCGCGCGCGCCACCATGTCTACCAGTTCATTGATGGTGACGAGTTCGTCGGTGCCGAGATTGAGCGCGTCCCGATAGTCGCTGGTCATCAGGCGAATCAAGCCTTCGACGCAGTCATCCACGTACATGAACGAGCGAGTCTGTTCGCCGTCGCCCCAGACTTCGATTTCGCCGCCATCGGCCACGAGCGCCACCTTGCGGCTGATGGCCGCTGGCGCTTTTTCCTTGCCGCCGTCATAGGTGCCGAGCGGCCCGTAGACGTTGTGGAAGCGGACGATGCGGGTCTCGAATCCGTAATCCTTGTAGTAGTAGTGGCAGAGTTGCTCGGCGAAAAGCTTCTCCCATCCGTAGCCCGGTTCGGGATCGGCGGGATAGGCATCTTCCTCACGTAGCGGCTTCACATCGGGATCTTTCTGCTTGGCCTGGTTGTACACGCAAGCGGAAGAGGAGAACAGGAAGCGCTCCACGCCGTTCTGGCGGCTGGCTTCGAGCATCTGTGCGTTGATCAGGATGTTGTTGCGGCTAATATCGGCATGGTTGGCCGTGATGTAGCCGATGCCACCCATGTCGGCGGCGAGATTGTAGACTTCGTCGATGCCGCCGCGCGTCGCCAGCAGGCAGTTCTCATACTTGCGCAGGTCGAGGATTTCAAACTGATCGGCCGCGCTCGCCTCATACTCCGGGCACTTGAGGTCAGCCCCGCGCACCCAGTGGCCATCCCGTTTCAGCCGTTTGGCCAGATGATGCCCGATGAAACCGCCCGCCCCGGTGACCAGTATCCGCTTCTGCTTGTTCATTTTCTTAACTCCCTAAGGTTCGTTTCAAAATTCCTAGTGTGCGTTACTTACCCGTACCCGATAAAACCGCTCCCAATGTCCGCGCCAGAATGGCACAGTCAAGCGAGAGAGACCATCGGGCGATGTATTCCAGATCGAGCCGTACCCACTCATCAAAATCGCTGATCTGATTTCGGCCGTGCACCTGCCACAAGCAAGTAATCCCGGGCTTCACCGCCAGCTTCTGTTTCTGGTATGCGCTGAACTGGGCGTACTCCGTGACCAGCGGAGGCCGTGGACCTACTAAACTCATATCGCCTTTGAGCACATTGAACAGCTGGGGTAGCTCATCGAGACTGTATTTTCTGAACCACGCGCCTACTCGTGTAATGCGTGGATCGCGCGACATCTTAAAGACGGGGCCGGTCATTTCGTTATGACGCGTTAGTTGCTCGCGAAGTGCGTCTGCGTTCGCGACCATCGAACGAAACTTGTAGCCGGTGAACGGTCGCCCGCCGCGACCCACAACCTTCCAGCGGTAGAACAGCGGTCCGGGAGAACTGAATTTCACTGCGATTGCCAGCACCAGGAGAATTGGGGACAGCAGTAATAGCAGGACGGCCGAAACCGTAATATCAAGCGATCTCTTGATAGCCAGACGGATTGGACTGCGCCAACGGGGCGACAACACCACCCACCTGCTTTGATCGAGCGCCTCAGTCCCGCTTCCGGGGGAAACTGCACTCAGTTGAGCCATTTTCTAGGCGGACCGGTCGATGGAGGATTTCCAGCTTGCGTCGTGAGATGGCTGCCTCAGGCGCTCTTCCCGCGGTGTCGCGTCGAGATCGCACTTGCAGATGCGGAGGCATTCCTGCTCGAACGAGCCAAGAATTTTCTCTTTGTCCAGATTCGCTTCAGCGTATCGTCTCGCGTTTTGCCCCAGGCGGACCCGTAACGGCGCATCCTTGGCCAATCGGGCGATTGCGTCCGCGAGCGCCGCACCGTCATGCGCGGGAACTCGGATTCCGCAGTCCTTGACTGCAATCGCCAACTGTGTGTCGGCGGCCGCGGTTGTTACCACGGGGCGTCCACTGGCCAGGATTCCAGTCAGCTTCGATGGCATCATCAAGTCAGCGACCCCGGCACATTGTGGCAGCAGGTGTATGTCCGCCAGATTCAAAAGTTCATTGAGCCTCTCGATGGGCTGAAGAGGGAGCCAGCGAACATTCGCAAGGTGAGCACTCGCTTTTGCCAGCACATCGCGGTATGATCCGTCGCCACAGAAAACGAACTGAATGGTCGGATCCTTCCCCAGCTGACCGGCCGCTTCGGCCAGAATCTCGAGCCCCTGCTTGCGTCCCATCGTCCCAGAGTAAAGCGCTACGACCGCATCATGAGAGATGCCAAGTTCGTCGCGGAACGAACTGAGTGCTCCAGCGGGGAATATGCGGGTCGTGTCTACCCAATTCGGAAACATAACGCTGCGCGCCGGCGGGAAGCCCTTCTCTCCAAGCCGATCCATCATTTTCGGCGAAATAGTCGATAGCCGATAGAAGGCCATCATGGATTTCCTGTCCACAGCGGCAACCAGACCGCGCAAGACATTCGACTTCAGCATTCCGATGGCGAATCCAGCGTCTATTTCGAAATCCTGGATATGCAGCCAGCTCGGAGCGCCTGTAATCCAGGCTGTGATAAGTCCTGCAGGCACACAGAAGGCCGTGGGCTCGACGACGAACACTAAGGACGGACGCCACAATATCTGGCCAAGCATCACCGGTAGGCTGGAAAGCGCGAAACTCGATAGATGCAGGAGTCGACGCAATGCAGAGGGATTGCGAGAAACCCATAGGGGACAACGGAACGCAGTCAGACTTCCAGCGCTTTTCGTCGTTGAAAACTTCTCCTTCCGATATTGCCAGGACCGGTAACCCTCGAATACTTTCCCGGCGGGATTGAATGGCGGCGCAACCACGACCCGCACATCATGGCCTCGTTCGGCGAGCCAGTGCGCCATTTCACCCGTGTACTTCCCATTGCCCACCAGTTCGGGAGCGAAATTGATGCCGTAGATCAGAATGCGCACAGTCAGGCCTTTCGTGAACTCAGAACAGGTTACTTCCCGCGACTAGTATCCGTATTTTTGAAAAGCCTCACTCTGCGCGTGTCCGGCGAATGGGCGAAGCGCTCATCTGGAGATCTACTGGGGATTGCAAGACCTGCTGCCGCATCCACTCCACTGTGATGGCGACACCCTCGGCCAACGTGTAAGGTTGCTCGCCGCTGATTTCCTCGATTGGGCTGAGGTCAAATACAGCGTTGGTGAGCAGGTTGTTTAGCCGGGAGGAAAATAGCGGCGGGTTGGTCATTCCCCCAAGCTTGAGCATATCTCCGATCAGCGCACCTATTCGCAAAAGACCGAGCGGAGCCTCTCGAACCTTGCCCGAACCAAAGCAATCGGCAATGATTTGGGCCCAGCGCAATGGGTCAACCGGCTCGTAGTCCGCCAGGTAGAACATCCTTCGGTGGACCTTGCCAGGTTCACTGCACTCCATGAGCCGTCTTAATTGCCAGACAGTGTTTCGAACGAAGCCGTAAGAACGCCTGATGGTGCGTCCCTTTGGATGAACATACAAGCCTCGTCGGACCGTGTGGAAAAAGGTTATGTATGGGATCGAGAACCATGGACCCCAGATTGAGGTCGGGCGGACCAGCGCCCAGCAGAACTTATCTCCAGCCTCTCGCCTGACGATCTGCTCTCCCAACATTTTGCTCCGACCGTAGGCCGTGTGGGGGCAGTACTCGTCGTCACGGCTTGGTATGTACCCGACTCGGCAGACGTACATGGAGGAAGCAAACACCATGCGCTCGAGTGAGGGCGCGGCAAGCGCGGCAGCGACGGTGTTGCTCACGCCTTCGATGTTCGTGGCATAGTCGGCGTCGCTGTTTCCGTTCAAGTCGGTTCGCGCCGCCAAATGAAAGACATAGCGTGGATCGAAGTTCCTTACACATTCGAGAAACGCCTGTCGGTCCAGAATGTCGAGTGGGACGAATCGTCCGCCGGCGGCTGGGTTCCGCGGCGGCCGCCGGTCAAGATTGAGCACATCGTGACCGGCTGCGGCGAGATGTTCCACAAGATTACTGCCGATGAATCCCGAGCCACCGGTGACGATAACTCTGCTCATCCCAGCACCTCGCTCGTGCTGAGCCACCACTCCGGGGAGCGCTGGAGAGTGCTTGGGTCGTCACGGAAAAAGACTGCGTCAACCTGAAGTTGTCGGCCAGTATGTTCATCCACAGTGCCGGGTGACAGGAGCCACAACGAGAATCCGGCTGAGCGTAGTGCTTTCGTTACATGATCGAAATCTGCCTGGCCTCGATAACATGGGACTAGCGCCAGTTCAAGATGTAGTCCGACTACTCTTGAAAAAAGCCCTCGTGCCCCCTCCAGGACCTGTGTCTCGCAACCTTGCACGTCCGCTTTCAGAAATAATATGTCCACGTCCTGCAGGTATTCCCCAGCGACGGTATCCAATCTTCGCATTACAATGCGCTCGCGGCCCACATACGCAGAGTCGGGAGCAGCTTCGAGATGAACATTGAGCATGTCCAGAACGGAACTCGAGACACTGTCTCCCGAAACGTTGATATCGGCCCAACCATCCGAGCTACCGATGGCCATCTGGGGAGCAACCATCCAATTACGATCACCCTTAGCCCGGGCCGTTAATCGAGTGTGCGCGCTCGACAATGGTTCGAACGACACGATCCGGCCGCGGTAGCCCGCGAGCCTTAATTCCATCCCAAACTGTCCCACATTTGCCCCGATATCGAAGACGACTGTAACCTTGTGTGCTGCAAGCATTCTGGCGAGCCGGCTCATTTCGGAAGGGCGCGGATAGAACCTCTTTAGTCTTAGGTACGGGGTGCTGCATTCAACCCCGAGCCGGCGCGCCTGTCGACGGACCAAATCTCTAAACATCGATTGAGTTCTCCGAAATCCATGGAATTTTGCAGTCGATGCCATAGCCCCTCAGAAGTCCAGGGAGATTGCACCATCAAGATTGACTTGCAGTTGGCATTGCAGGCGCCAGTTCGGGAGGAAAAGGGTGCCGTTGAAGAATGCTTTGCAGTGTTGTCTCCACCTTGGCCCCGGTCTCCTCCAGCGAATACCTGCGGGCAAACTGCCGGCCCTGAGATCCCATTTCGCGACGCAGGTCAGGCCGGTTAAGAAGATTCAGAATCGCAGCCGAAAAGCACTCCGGTGTTCGAGGCAGCGCGAATCCGGCGCCAGCTTGCGCAATTTCGCTCGCATAATTCAGCGTGTCGCTCACCACCACGGGAAGACCGCAGGCCATCGCTTCGAAAACGCTGAAGCCAAAATTTTCCGCGTGCGAGGGAAGGGCGTACAGGTCAGCGTCCGCGAAGGCTTCAAGACGCATTTCCGCGTTGGCAACACCTGGAAGCACTGTCTGCGCCTGAATGCCGGCTTCTTCTACCCACTGCAGTACTTGCTTGTTAAATGACATGGGATCCGGAGGGCCGACGATGGCAAGTCGAGTCTCAGGCCGCTGGGCGACGACGTCTTTCATGGCTCGTATCAATATGTCCAGCCCCTTTTTCGCATGCAACCGCGCCAAGAAAAGGACCAGCGGCCCGGTATGATCATTCAAGAAGCGTTTTCGAAAGCGGCCCCTCTCGGGCAGATTCGCGAATGCCTCGGGATTGAAGCCATCGGGAATCACCACCGATGGCGTCGAGAGACCCAGGCAGCGAGCTTCTTCGCGCTCGCCTTCGGCGCTATAGAAAATCACGGATGCATTTTGCAGAATCCGCTTAGCAAACAGCTTGTTGTACAGGTACTTTTTTGTAACACCGATACTTCGTTGAACGGGAGCAAGCACTCCATGCGGCCAAATTCCGTACGGCTTGCGATGATAGCGTGCGAGCAGGTGCCCGGCCAGCACCGGAAAGGAATACAGCGAGTGCAGCGTCACCAAATCGGCGTCGCGTACCAGCCGGCTGAAGCGCCACAACATCGAAGGACTGCAGGCCCAACGCGTACGCGCCTTACTGCTCACCATCCCAAAGGTCCCAAGCCCTTGCCTGCGCGCCAAGGCTTGGTCGGGATCGGCAACGATGAAGTCCCGTCCGGTCGGAATCGGATTCCCAGCAACGAGCAAAATGACGTTATGTCCTCGGGCGGCCGTGCTGCTGAGAATCATGGGCACCGCCACCAGTCCGGCGGAATCGCCCCGGACGCCTTCCGCGAAACCTATGATCTTCATTCTTTGTTCGTTTGCGACCGACATCCTGGGGAGTTACAAGTCCGCTCCAACTGCGCCAGTCGACCTCTTGAGACCTTCCACGCCTAGTACTGTCATTAACATCAATACGTAATAAGGAACAATAAGCCGTTGCTGTGCGCCATACGGAGAGAACACAACGTCCCACGCTAATGAAAGGGCGCAAAACGCGGCGAGTGGAAGCAAAGTCGCGCTCAGAGGATACGCCCGGAAAAAAATCTTTAGTGCCATTATCAGAATCCACCCCCAAAAAACCGCGCCCGCAAGTCCCGCCTCCACCCAGGCACCGAACAGGTAAGAATGTGCAGGAATGTACCCTTCGTCTAACTCCTCCTCCTCCACAGCAGACAAGTTTTCATACCCCATCTCAGCCATCGCTTGCATCTGGGCCAGCACGTAGATTGGATCTCTTGCCCACGATCCATGCCCCAGGATGGGGGAATCGAGAATTGCCGGTATCGATCCGAGAATCGCACTCCGGCCTCCCAACAATACGCCGTAGTCTCCGCTGGACTGTTGCAGGTATTCCTCTTTTGCACTTCCTCCCAGTAGTCCCGTGTTGGCGGCACGGTCATACACCCACAGGACTGCAACAATAGCTAACGCAATTCCGCCAACAATCGCCAGCACTGATCTACCTTTGAACGCGTGGGGTATCGAACATTTCTGACGAGCAGGCAGACTAAGCAACAGATACAGCGCCACAACTAAGCAGACGCCCCCTCGACTACGGGTCCCAGCTGCAATATTGATGAGACCGATGAGAGTGCTCAGGATAATCGCCGAATAAGCAGTGGAACTCTTGCGGGAAGCAACCAGAAACGCCACCAGCGTAACCGGAAAGCACAACCCGAACTTCCATGGATAATCCTTTCCCCATTGACCCGGATCGATCAGCAACTCCAGCGTGCCGCCGATGACCAGCCCCCAACCGTAAAGCAGAAGCCGCAGTGAACGCCCATAAAGGAGAGGGTACAGCACGCAGAAGGAGACCAGGGTCGTGATGATTCTGCTCCACCCGCGAGCGTAATCGGCAAAGGCCGAGTGGACGATCAGATCCGTTACGACTTGTGAACCGAGCCATATCGCGCAGAGAACAACAAATTTCCTGGAAAGTGATGTAGACAGCTTAAGCTTGCCACTGAAGGCAAAATACAAAAAAGTGATCGCGAGTAGCAAATCCGACGCATATAAGATGCCGACGACATTGAACTTGAGAAACTGTAAACAGGGGATGGCGAATGCGAGAATGTCTCCGGAAACAGATTCCCTGGCAAAGGCCTGACCTGGATACGTTTGAGCGAATGTAGACACGCAAGCTCCGAAACCTGGTGAACACCCTTAGCCGGTACGCCCCGCTATCGGTCCTCGCAGCAACCGCTCGTACAGCGCGCGGGGCCCACTGACATGCTTCGTGACACGACAGGCTTCAGCGACGAGCCAGTCAGTTCGGTTCCACTCGCGTCCAAGAATTTTGCGGAACATTCTTAATGAGTCTTCTCGCTGCTGTTTGTGGAGGCGTCCAGATGACGTGATGCTCTGAGAATGAAGCCGGTAACCGCTCCAAATCTGATTCGTGCGGGCGAATCGCGCACCCGCCAGCGCCATATCCACCCACAATTGACCGTCCCAGCTTGCTTTGCAATTAATGTTGAATCCACGCACGCGCTCGAAGGCGCTTCGCTTGAAAAATGTCGAAGGCTGAACCAGCACACAAGCACCGTATGCAACCATCTTCAAGGAAAAGGGATCAGAATACGCGATTCTTAGGACGCGATCTTCAGAATCGATGACATTCGCGTGGCCGTATACGACGTCCACATTATTATTCGAGCTTAGGAAGGTGACCGCGCTGGCTACCGCGCCGGGCAACAACACGTCATCGGAGTTCAGAAATCCCAAGATCTCACCTGTTGCGTGAGCGAAGCCTTTGTTCAGTCCATCAGCGGGTCCATGATCAGGTTCAAAAATGATCTTAGATATTCGCGGTTCATAGCGTTTGATGATGTCGCGGCTACCATCGGTCGATCCCGCGTCAACCACGATGTATTCAATGTCCGCATAATCCTGCTCCAGGACGGACACGATCGCGCGCCCCAGAAATGAAGCCTGGTTGAACGAAATCGTTACGATGGAGACTTTCTTCATAACTTTGGGCTAAGCAGCTGCCGGTTCACGCTTGGCCTCGAAGAAACCATTGATCAGGTCTGGTCCTGATCCATTGCCCGCGGGCCAGATGCGTTCGTATCCAGATCGTCGGAGACTTTCAACGATCTCAGCCGCAGAGTCGCCGAAGGCTTTATGGTTTTCGTCAAACAGTTCAGACAGCAACATTCGAGGGCGCAGCGCAGAATTCCGCAACAGATTTCTTGCTCCGCACAGAACTAGGCCTTCCGCCCCTTCAACATCCATCTTGACGAAATCTACTCGAGGTACACCATGTTCGACCATGAAATCGTCGATGGTGGTCACCGGAACTTCAATTTCGTTCAATACCGCCCTCCTGGCAGTGTCCTTGAAGGAGTTGAAAGCGCTATCTGTGCACTGCACGAATGTCGACGTACCTGTTCGATCTCCCAGTGCCAAATCGTTTGTGATCACGTTCCCCAGCCGATTCATGCGCACATTCAATTGCAACAACGCATGGCTGAGAGGATCCGGCTCAAAGGCATACACTCGTCCGCGGGGGACCGCCTTCGCCATCAAAACCGTGTAGTACCCGAGATTGGCACCCACATCAAAACAAATGTCATCAGAACGGAGCAACCGCATGAGATATTCCGTGCACTCTGGTTCGTAGGTTCGAAGATAATAAATAAGCCTTCCAACGTCCTCATTCCTGGGTACAACCAAGTCGAACCGTCCAACGGAAGGGTGGCTGAGCGACACGTGCTTGAGTGACAGTCTCCCAGGCGCGCAATGATAAGGAGAAGCTTTCAGACGCAGCTTCTGGAAAAGCGTTTTGAATCCCAAGGGAGGCCTCGTTTACTCGCTGGTCCAGGGATTTGGCAAAGCCGGATCGCCCAAAGCGTGCACGGTGTATGGATTGAGATCACTCACGGATGGTGCACCTGCGAAGTCCATTCGTGTTTCTTTGGCGCGACCGTAGAAGAACCAGATCGAGAACAAAAGTGTCTCTGCGACGACGACAGCGGCTCGCCAGGTAAGATGTGCACGCAAGATCCAGCCCACCGCCAACGCCACACAGAAACAAACCAGCGGAAATGCTATCCAGTTGAAGAAACGGCTCAGTGCAATTCCTGTCTTTCTGGACGCTGCGACGATCATCGCAAGCGTGCCCAAATACCCTGCATTTCCTACGATTGCACCCAGCAGCCCGAGATAGCGCGCTCCTGTAAAAATCAAAAGCAAGGAGAAAAGCCCCGACGAAAGTGTCGCGAGGGCAATCGTGGGCACTCCCCCCCTGGAAAATAGGACGAAGTAGCCGGGAGCACTGAGCGAGTAAAGCGCATAGATAACGGCAGCAATCTGCAAAGCCTGAACGTATTGTCCACCCCCGTCACCAGTGCCCAGGACTCGCAAAAACAGATCGGCGAGCAGGTAGATGCACATGCCAGCACCGATCGCGATCAAGGCGTTCAGGCGTGTCGACAGTCGCATTCGGTGTTGGGATGGAGCGCTCACCGCAACATCGCGACTGAGCGAGGGAACAAGCGGCTGCACTGCTGTTGCCGAGACCGTATTGATCTTAGAGGTTATGTTTGTGATCGCCGAATAAATGCCCAACAAGGAGGGGCCCAGTACCGCGCCGACAATCAATCGATCGCACTGACTGAAGGCTGCACTTCCCAGCGTTGCGGTCCAGGTTGCGATGGAGTACCGAAAAATCTCTTGCGCCTTGTTTATATTCCATCCGAAGGCTAGCCTGTGCGCTCGAGAAAAGCTGCGTACGACATAAATATGAGCGAGAAGAACGAGCACGCTGGCTGTGATTTGCCACTTCATGAGTCCAACGGTTCTTCCGCCCCAAGCAGCCACTGCCATGAATCCCAAGTTTGTCAGCAGAGTTTGTACGAGGTCGAGCGCATTAATGACAGCGTATCGATCGAACGCCTGCTCGATGCCCACCAGCGTACGCTGAAAAATGAGGATGGCGGCGGCAATGCCAGCTATTTGCATCGCGTGACCTGCGGCGGAGCGCTCAGCAGGAGCAAATGAAGTTAAAAGTCGCGCGATTAGGGGTCCGGCAAACCACAACACCAACGCGAGAGCAGACGACAACAATAGTGCACTCAGAATGATGAATGTCAGAGTATGCCCCGCTGCTACAACATTGTCGTTTGCAAGATCCTTCGAGAGAAAGACGGCGGCCGCAACCGAGAAGCCAGCTTCGCACATTGTCACCAATGCAAGGAACGCATAGGCGAACGACCACACTCCGTATTCCGCAATCCCCAATAGGCGGATCAAAAAAGGGATTGCCAGCACAACGACTGCGCCCCGGGCAACCTGTCCGCCCACGTTAAGGAAACCGTTGCGTAGAAGTGATGGCGTATTGCGGCCATCATCTCGAACTCGCTCACCGTTGCCCATTTTGAGGCTAAGAATCTTGAGGTCTCTAGGATTCGTCCAAAGCTTCGGGCCCACTTTTTCGCGACACAAAGCGCATCCACACGCGGTGAGCAAGGGCCTGCACCCGCGATCCGTTGGGCGACGACCACGGCATGTAGCCGTTTACGGAGTGAAAGACTTCCGCAGCTAAAATCTTGCGGGGATCCATCGCCTCCGTCCGGTCCCAGCGATCACGCAGGACAACCCAAAATGAGCCGGCCACCAGGCCAAATGTCGTGCACAGCAGAATGATGACGATACGAGGCGGAAACGACTTGCGGTCGGGCCGGCTGGCCGGGTCGAGCACTTTTACCGTAGGGGTTTCCTTGGCTTCCTGCACTTTGGCCAGCTCATACTGCTGCGTCAAGGTTTCGTAAACCGCTTCCTGGATCTTCGTTTCGCGATACAGGTCGGCGTATCTGACCGCCAGAATCGGCAGCTTGCGGATGGAAGGATAGAGCTCTCCGGTGGTCTCCCCGTTCACTCCTGCGTTGCCGAGTTTTTCGAGTTGGCTGCGTAACTCGGCTATGCGCGCTTCGACGGCCCGCACCCTCGGGTTATTGGAGGAATAGATCGCTTCGAGACCTTTTTGTTGCGCCTCGGCGGCGATCAGTTCGCCCTGCAGTTGTGCGGCCGCCTCCACCATGGCCCGCGCTTGCTCCTTGATATCGATCGCAGCGTTCTTGCTGGAGAAGTCGCTAAAATCCACCGACGCTTGATCCAGATCATGCTTAACCGCTTTAAGCCGCTCTTCGAGGAAGACCCGTTCCCGGTGGGCCGCGGAGGTAGAAAGTTCTGCGGCCAGCCGGTTTAGTTCATCCACATAAGCTTGCGCCATCGCGGTGGCTTGGGCAGGTTTTCTGTCCGTGACGCTGATCGTGATGATTCCGCTCTTTCGATCCTCGGTAATCTTTGTCCGGTCGGCTAGGTCCTTGCGTGCGTCCTCATCAAACCGGTCCCAGTAAACTCGCTTCAAATCAAACTGCTGTACGAGCCGATCCTGAACGGTATCACTCTCCAGGATGCCGACGAAAACGGCACCCGTAGTGTTCATCCCAAGCAGATCGCCAGCCATCCCAGCCAGACCGTTGGCCTTGCCTGTCAATGCCGCCAACATTGCCATCCCCTGGCCCGACTGCTTGTCTGGGGGCATCAGCCTTGCGGTCGAGGTGTACCGCGTGGGTAGGAGGAAAGCCAGCAGAGTCCCTGTGAGTAAGCTGGCGAAAGCCACCTTCGCAATCAGACGTCGCCCTTCCCACATCACTCGAAGATGGCCGAGCGATACCCCTTGGGAAGGGGGCATGTCGAATTCCGGCTTGCGGATTTCTTCGACCTCGGAGTGCGTCGGATACTCAACCGGCTTGGTTTGTACCTGAGCCACGTCAATCCTTTCCGCGAAGTGTGCTCAACTGATTCGCAGAGATGAGTTCTTCAATGCGAGTGTGCTGTCGGCCAGAACCCCAACTCGAACGAGGCGGTCACGTTGCTTTGCCGGTTTGTCGCTAACAGGGGAATCTGCCAGCGCTCATATTGCAGGTTGCCTGTAAAGCGAAAACGCGACGCAGTGAAGATGTCCGCATTCACCGCGGCGTCATTTTGGTTTCCGCCCTGCGGAAGATACTGGCGGTCAATCGTTCGATGCCTGAGTTCAAGGCCGATTTTCTTCCGCGGACCTAGCCAGTAGTTTGTGCGAATCAGTTCGCCTTGTGCCGCGCGACCAATCCAATCGCCCATCAAACGTCCGCCGTTTGTGTATCCGCTGGGGTATGCGGCATCGGTATAAAAGCAGGACGTGCAAAAACTGCCTTGCACAGGGCTGGTGTATCCGCCTTCGAGCCTCAAATCCAGGCGCGGAACTTTGGGTAGCTTGGCGAAGTACAGTCCTCCTTGGGCGACCGATTTTCTGATATAGGCGATGGGGCTGACCTCGTCTTTGCTGAATGCTTCCCCGTAAAAAGTGAGCCAATCACGGAGCTTTGGAACGCGATAGGAGAAATCCGCGAACGTTTCGCCCCAGCCCAGGGGAGTTCCGGCGATTCCTGGAGGATTCTTGTTCAATTCGTGAAGTGATAATTCGCTTTCGAAAAAAGTCTTAAGCGTCAGCGGCCTTCCAGGTCCTCCCCAAATTGTGGTTTTCGAAAAGCCTAACTCCAGATTCTCAGTCATTTTCAGGGTGACTTTTCCACCACTGAAAAACGGTTGAGGGCGCAGAGGCACCCCGTACTGTCCCATGGGCGGAACGTTAACGCCTGGGGCGATTTCGGGAGCCAGGAAGTCTTGCCCCGACAAGCGTCCGATAAAAAACTGGAGTCGAGTATCGCCCAGATATTGAAAAAGCCACGGCAATTTGAAAGGACTGACACGATCCACGCTGAACATGTTATTCAGCGGAGCGGCATTGTTTGTGATGGACATTGCTCCGCTTTCACCGGGCCCCCACCACAAGCTCCGCCTGCCGTACGAGAACTGCCAGTTAGCCACGTTCATGCCGACGTAAACATCCAGCGGTTGAAAGCGACTGATGGCGGCGACTGGGAGTAAAGGAGGGTTGGGCGGTGACCCATCGCGGAGTGCCATAAAATCGAGCACCGATTGCGGGAGAGATGGAGCTGACGGCGATGACTGGTACTCCCCTCGCGCGTAGATTACAAATGGGCCGCTCGTGGCCCAAGTCGAAGCGCCCGCCACCGCGTTAAACCCTTGTTGATAGGGTCGGCCGTAATCGTTCAGCATCGTCTGGCCGAAGTGTTGGTTATCGGTAAGCGGCGTTCCCGAAATTCCCAGAGTCCGAACGTAGACCGATTCAACTTGAGCACCAAGATTACGTTCCCCGCTGGCCAGTTCGGCATCGTGCGAGAACTCTTCGGTAAGAGCATTGTAGAGGTGCTGTACTTCTGCTGGTTCGTCGGTGTCGGGCAGCATTTCCGACGCTTCACCCAGCAGCCGAACACACTCCAGTCGAGTCCATGGACGCATGCCTAGCGCTGCCGTCTTCACGTAGCCCAAGGCCGCGAGCCGCTCGAGTGCCGGGTAGATCCAGCTATCGAGCGGAACGTACGGCGAACCCATAAAGGAAGACGTCCGCATTTTGTCCGAGTCGACAGTGTCGCGAGGCGACTCAAACGCTGCGCCGCCGATTTCGGGATCGTGACGCCGGGTGTAGACGCTCTGGGAAATCAGATACCCCAATACGCTGCCCACGAGAACATCCGAGGGAAAGTGGTCGCGCTGGTGAACCTTTGAATAGCTGACCGCAGATGCCAGCCCATAAGCGAACAGCTTCGGTAACGGGCCGTCATATTCGTGGGCAATTACGCCGGCAATTGAATAAGCAACAGCAGCATGTAACGAAGGGAACGAACCGCCTCCCTGAAAAAACGAACCGCTGCCGTTGCCCTGATACGGGCGTTCCCTTTGAAATGAATATTTGAGCGCCTCGGTTGTCAGCAAGCTGTTCAAGGCTGCTTCGCCGGCAAGAAATCCAGTCTCTCGCCAGTGCTCGTTGTGGGTTGGGAAACTGAACAAATACATGCCTGCGCTGGCGCCAATCAGGCTAGCGATGCCAGCATTGGAAATTGTGCTGTAGTGATGCAAGTTGGCTGGATTCTTCGGCAGAGAAGCGCTGTATTGGCGGTCGGTTACAAACAGACCGGCGGTGATCCCGGCCAGAGGTACAAGCCACGTTGCATCCTGCGTGCGAACTCGAAAAGGGCTCGTCCAAATTTGTTTCTGGTCGTCGAGAAAATCCGTGATGTGCCCGCTGAAGCCACTTCGTGAATTACCGGTATCTTGTGGAAGATCGGATTTTCTTTCAAAAGCTGTTTGGGAAACGGGAGGAGGGTCGGGCGCCGATGCGACCACGGATGTCTGATCCCTCGACTTCTGATCGATGGCATCTTGCGGCCAGGCATTCACACACAGCATGGTGAGTCCCATCGCCAGAAGCACTACTATAAATTTCGGCATTTTCGGCAATTGTTCAATCCCGCCGTTAGGGATGGATGTAGGCGACCGTCAGGGCTACAGAAGACGCAACCTGGGCGGCCTGGATCAGTGTCGTGAAGTTCCGAGGAGCAACCTTCGGCGCCTTTTCGGGCACAACGATCGAATCCCCCGGCTTTAGAACGGCGTTCATCGGATCGCCGGCCCAGAGTCCGGAATTGTTCTTTGCCGCTAGTACAGAACCATCCGCCCGCACAACAAACATGGCGCTGCGATCTGCAATTTGCGTCAAACCGCCAGACTGGCTCAAGTACCACTTCGCACTCCTGCCCGGTATATAGCTGACAGCCGTGGGATGGAAAACCTCGCCGCTCACCACCACGTAGTTCGTCTTCTTGGGAATAATGAGAACGTCGCCGTCGCGCAGAGGTATATCGGCTGGCGTCTTGGCCAAGTGTTTGAGATCCGGAGGAATGTGAATCACGACTCGGCCCACCGGCGCTGTCGCCTCGAGTTGCTCAAGCGCGGTCTGGGTCTGAGCGATGGCGGTAAGCTTTGCTTCTTTTTGGTCGCCGTCGCCTTCCGGCAACGTTTTCAAGTAGCCCTGCTCGGTTTTGAGGCGATTGACCAATTCCAGGTGCGACTTCATTTCCAGATCCCGCACTTCCTGACGGAGCAGGACGGCGCCGTAGGGGTAGGCTTCCGGTGTGAATCCATTGCAGCGTTTCAGGAGCGAACTCAGGCGCTCGCCCGGCTCAATCCCGTACGAGGCAGGGTTCTGAACTTCTCCCTTTACTGTGACCGACGATCCCAGATCATTCCACTGGGGGATTTGCCGGATGGCGAGAACGTCGCCATTGCGCAACGGGACGTTCTCATTCACATCTCCGGCAAGGGCAGCCGAAAGCTTCACTTCGAGTCGCTCATTGGAGCCGCTACCGGCGGCAAAGCGCGTCAGATCAGCGCTGTCTGCAAACGCGCTTCGCTTCAGTCCGCCGGCGACGCGAACCAGGTCATCGACGCGCATATTGGTGGTTAGTGGATAGCGCCCGGGCTTCGCGACTTCGCCTTTGATGTCAACCGTAGGAGCATCCACTTTGGCCAGAGTGCGATGAATCAACAGTCGATCGCGGGGCTGAAGGACAATGTTGTCCACGGGGTTTCCAGCCAGGGCCTCCTGCAAATCAACGCTCAGAATCTTCATCGTCCCGTCAGCCTGCGTGCGGAACAATTGAGCAGAATCCAGCGATGCATCCGGAGTAATTCCGCCAGCCAGATACACGGCATCGCGCAGATGCGCCTGACCCGAGGTGCGGTAGGACCCCGGCTTGTGCACCTCACCGCCTACCCACACGTCTGGCGGCGGCTCGAAATCATAGCGGCTGAAGATTCGCACTGTGTCCAGAGCCTTCAGAGCCGGCGCCGTGGCTGGATTCGCCAAGGCGGAGGAAATATCGAAGCTCTCAACTGTGGGATGAAAATCCGGAGCGTTCAGGCGGATGATCTCGGCATAGTGCGGCGCAGGTTCAGGCAGTAAGTCGTTGTACGACGAGATCAGGTCCGTCACCTTCATGCCTTCCTTGTACGAATAGCGCCCCGGGCGCAGCACGTGCCCTTCAAGGTAGATCGCGTCCTCGTTGTACGAGGCGATGGGGAAAATGTGCACCTGATCGCCGTCTTGTATCTTGAACGCTTCCAACTGCTTGTTGAGTTGATCAGTATTGGTGGTAGGCGTGAGATCCAGCGTCAGCATGGTCCGCTTCTCATGGGCCTCAAGCCGCTGCACCTCAATGTGGCGAAGCGCTGCCGTGGGCAAGATTCCGCCCCCAAGTTCCAAGACCTCGGCCAGCGAATGCTCATCCAGCAGTTCGTAAATCGCGGGGCGGCGCACCATTCCTTCCACAGTGGCCTGCGGGCCGATAGGCGGGACCAGTAAAGTGTCTCCGTTTTCCAGTCGCTTCAGATCGGAGCGGATACCGTGCAGCAACAGGTCGTAAGCGTCCACTTCCTCGATCAGCTGCTTACCGCGGAAGTGCTTCAGCGAGCGCAACGACCCCTGTGCTTTGACGCCTCCCGCGACGAACAGGGCATTGAGCGGAGTCGAAAGTGAGCTGATGTCGTAGGCCCCGGGTGCCACAACTTCTCCCACGACGTAGACACGAACGGTACGCAGCCGTGAAACCGAGACATCCGCGGATACATCGCGAAATGCGGATCGCAGGGCATGCTGAACTTCCAACTGAACCTCTGCAAGGCTCTTGCCGGTTACCAGAAGCGGACTGGTCTCGGGCAAAGCGATTCGGCCTTCACGATCGACCAGTCGCACCAGTCTTTGAGAAACGCTTCCCCACAGATCGATCGAAAGACTATCGCCCGTTCCAACGACATAGTCCGGTCCGACCGGCAGATCCATGGGGATCACGTCGAGGTCATTGTCGCTATTGCGGAATATATCGAGTCCAAAGCGCTCCACCGGGCGCTGCTTGGCGGAAGCTTGGATGTACATGTCATATAGGGAAGGAACGTCAGCATACGGATTCGCAGGGCGCACCATCTTCACCGGAGACGTGTCTTCCTGGCGTTCCCTGAACCGTGGCCGATTCCAGTTTGATCGCACGGATCTGCTGGAATTAAGGCTACTTGCGGAAGCTTCGCGTGTGGCCAGAACGTCATTGCCGGAACTGTTGCTTCGTGCGGCGAGCAAGTCGCTCAAAACGGAGGGCGACATCCCCTGAGAGCCAACCTGAGAACCGAATAGAGAATCGGTGCTGCCGCCGCCCAACCGTGACGAACCCGAGGCCATCTCGAGCATTCCCGCCGAAGACGCCAGGCTACTCTGGCTCGTTCCTTCATTCGAAAGGTCGGTCGTCAGCACTCGAGGCGTGATTAGCGAAGGGGGCATTTCGGGTATGTATTGCGGATTTGTGTTCGGAACCGGCCCCTCGTAGGCCGGCGCCTGATTCTGAAGTTGCTGATTGGATCCGCGCGCTGGCGGGCGAGATCTCTCGCAGTTGTCTTCCTGGTCTACCTGTTCTGAATTGCAACCGCTGGTGCGAGCCAGTTCTCCTTGCTGTTGTTCGTTCTTTTTCTGCTGCAACGCCTCACTGTCTTCCTGTGCCTCGATTTGCACCAATCGCCGTGCCCGTTCCTTCAAAACGAGGTCTTCCTCTTTGGCGAAGCTTGATTCGGGATTGGGCTGCGGCAGCAGATACCCGTATCGTTGCAAGAGTCGGGTAGCGACGGAACGAAATGCCACGTCCTGATCGAGACGATCGAAAATTGCCTGGTCAGAAAGGTTCGAGTCTCGCACAACTTGCCCATTGTCGGTGGCTTCTTTCGCCACCCAGCGCTTTAACTCCACGAGAAGCCCCGGGTCCCTGACCAGGACTGCCTTTATTTCTGGCGATGAAGCGGCCACGCGACTCAGATTCTCTTTCGCGAGGTCGGACAACTCAGGCGCACGATTCGCTTGCGATTGAGATTCGTTTTGCGGAGAACGAACTCGTTCGCTGCTTTGTGCGAACAGGAATGGACAAAGAACCAGGACGGCTGCGGCCGGACCGATGCGTTTGCAGCTGACTGCAAGGAAACATAACATGGCTACCTCACAAAGGGACCACTCTGGCTTAGGCGGCTTCCAGGTCGGACTCGTCTACTTCGACGGCCACCGAGCGCATGATCAGATCAATGGAGAAAACTACACGGCAGGAGTCCTTCCTTCGTACGATGATGCCTTCCAGTCCCTGCATGGGACCGCTGCGCACATGTACCCGGCATCCTTTGCGTAAGTAAGGGTGTGGTTCGACTCTGGCTGCGCCGGACAACCGGCTTCGCAGTGCTTCAATCTCTTCCTCCGGCAGCGCCGCCGGACGCCCATTGAACGAAACCAATCGGACAGCGCCGGGAACCTGCAGAACCTGTAGTCGGTTTTCCGGCACCATGTGAACGAATACATAACCGGGAAACAACGCTAGCTCCAGTTCTTTGCGGCGATCCTTCCATCGGCGCACAGATCGGTATAGTGGCAGGAAACAAGAAAAACTTCGGCGCTTGATTTGCTCCGCCACACGTTTCTCGTGGCGCGGGCAGGTGTAGAGAGCGTACCAAGCTCCCGTCTGCGAGGGCTGAATCGCTGTCGGAGTTTCAGTCGTGGCTTCGATTGATGAGAGCATTCCGCGATCCTGACCCGGTTGGCCGTAGCTTCGCCCCCTCACTTACAGGGGCCTGAGTGAGTTAACCCCATTAACTACAACTACATAGAGCGACTTTGCGGCACCGGCGGTCTAAACTTGGGCCAAACCCACCAAAGGGGGCCTCTGCCGCACGGCATTCAAAATTCCGGCTTCCGAACTTTCCAGCGACTTGCTTCGAATGTCGACGACCGCCCAGTAAAACTGAGCTCGATTCTGCTCAGGAGCGAGGGCAAGAATTCGCATGTTCGGATAGCGGCCCAGCAAGAATCCACACTGCACCCTGTACTTGTCACGATCGTCCATGGCGAGGATCAGAACGTCGGGCCGCGCCTGTTCAACCGCTTCAGTAAGGTCCTCTCCAGTCGCGACTTCACCGACGAGCTCGATGTCGGGCTGATCGGCAATCGTTGACACTATGAGTTCGCGCATCAAGCGAGGTTTGTTTGCGACGAGGACGCGGACGCGTTTCATGGTGCTCCTACCGCTTGCGGATGTTCGCGTACGATATGGCGGAATCGCGCGCCAGGCAAGGTTCAAATCCGATCCGGCTGTGCAGGGTTCTCTCTTGCTCAATCTCGTACTGTTCGGCCGATGCCCGCGAGTACCAAAGCACCACGTGCTAGTACTGGTTTGGTACCAGGCTACTGAGTGGCTGGTGTCGGGCGGGCTTACCTACGCTGGATCAAATCTCTTGCTGCAGGGCATTCAATTTTTCCAAACTACGGCGCTGGTGTTGCATCAGACTCTCATGCTAGTATGCCCCGCAACCCGTAACAAGCGACTCAGCAAGTAACTCATGTGGTGGCCGCGCAGCTTGTGTGCCGCGAGGGAGTTTCAATTTGATACAGGCGGGATAGATTTCCACTAAATTTTTTCCCGCAACTTTTCGCGAGAATGTTGGTTTAACCCGTTCAAATCAGAAACGGAGGTTTTACCGAGCTTCATCATTGCCATTTCCAACCTGAGTTCTCGTTTATTCGTTGTTGAGTACTTCGGCTATCCCGGGGTTAAGGGAAAACGAGCGATTGGTGCGAAGGGGGCGCGCTAATGCTTAGCTGGCTGCATTGATAGGTGGAGTGTGTTGAAGTTAACAGAAGTTTTCCTCCTGGCAGAAAACCGGTTGCTTCGGGAAGCACTCATTCGGCTTCTCGGCAAAAAGCACGAGGTCCGTGTCGTCGGCGCGAGCGGTTATACGCCAACTGCCTACGAGGACATCGTCTCGGCCCACCCCCAGATCATCCTGCTGGACTCCAATGGACTTACCGTCTCCAACTCGACTCTGATCTCATCTCTCCAGGCTGCGATTCGAGGTCTGCGAGTTGTCATGATAGACATGGACCCCGACGAAAACACATTTCTGAAGGCCGTGCGCTCAGGAGTCGTCGGCTATGTTTTAAAAGACGCCTCGGCATTGGAAGTCGCAGCTACCATTCGGGCAGTTGCAGCAGGCGAAGCGGTATGTCCCCCCTCTCTAGGCATGGCGCTGTTCCGTTGCATTGCGCAGCAGCCACCTGTGACCGTAACAACCTCTTGGGGAGCAGGCTTCGGGCTGAGTCGTCGGGAGGAGCAAATGGTGGAACTCTTGCGCGAACGGCTCACAAACAAGGAAATCGCCATGCGGCTGAACCTTTCGGAGCAGACGGTCAAGAACCACGTACACCACATACTGCGCAAAACCGGAGTTCCCAGTCGCACGAGCGTCATCAAGCTGTGCAACGGCGAACCCGGCAAGAGCGGTCACCTTTTGTCGTAGATTCGCATGGGCGACAACGAAGATGATCATTTGGCGGCAGCTACCAGCGGGACGACTGAGATCACTTTTGGGCAGTTGCCTTCTCCGGGCCTCATCTGCATGAACGGTAGTCGTGGCTGTCTCCGCCCGGCGCTATTCTGGCGCAGTAGGGTTGACGCTCCAGTTAGCGGCTATGCTGTCGGCGTTCTTGACTGCAAATTGTGAAAAACTTGGGTCCGATTTGGGTCCAATAACGACCGAATACGGCACAAAATGAGCGTTTAAGACGCAGAGCCGACCCAAGCGAACCAATCACATGGCGTTGGTTATCGTTCCTTGGGCGCAGGGGGTCCGCGGTTCAAATCCGCGCGCCCCGACCAACGAATCTTCTGCCCCAACTCAATCCGCTTAGTCCGAAAAGGGAGTCACTTGTGCACTTCCAGCAGCACCGGCCGCGCCACCGATGCCACGTCTGGATCGTAATATTCGTAAACGCGTGACTGAAACGTGCGGGCTCTGATCGGATATTTGGCACGCAGCCGGAATTTCAGCGTCACCGTGTCGCCGGCAGCAAACGCGTCAAAATAGAGAATGGCCTGCGTGGCCGTCAGGCTGAACTTGGAAAGGTGGCCGCTTTTCAGACTGGCGCTCTTCTGCTGATACTCCTGCAGGTCCTCGCTGAGCAAATCGAAACCCGGAGGAATGCCCAGGTCGACCATCACCATGTTGGCTGTCTTGCTGAGGTCGTTCTTGATCGTGGCCGTCGCCGTCGCCAGGTCATCCTGCGCCAAGTGAGTTCGGTCATAGACTACGTCGATGGAAAGCGGCTCCAGAGCAGGCTTTTCGTCCCAGGGCAGGAAGTACTGACCAACGACCTGATAAGCGAGCCCGCCCTTGCCTTCAAAGCGAAGCTCGACCGTGCTCGGCGCTGACTGCGCAACATCCTTGAAGACAAACTGATGCAGCAGGTCATTATTTGCGGCAGTCAGTTCCAGCTTTTCCGCCGGCTTCCCGTTGAGCAACACGATCAAAGTGCCTTGCACATCCGCAGTGCCTTTCTCTGTAGCCGTCAGCAGCGCGCGAAGCGCCATGATCGTGGCTTGCGTCGTTCCCCACGTTCCGTTCGCATCTTTTTTCGAGGCAATGTAGTTCAAAGCCTTACGAGCGGTGCCCGAGGCTTCGCCGGATTGGAGCAGCGCCTGCACTGCCAGGCCCGTGGTTTCCACGCTGGCGCTTTCGCCTCTGCCATACACTCCAGTCTCCTCGGCTGTCCACCAAACCTTCTCGTCCTTTTCGGTTCGCGCGTCCAGCAGAAGTTTGATCGCTTGATTCGTGAATTCGTGGTCCGATCCGTAGCTCGCGGCAAAGTTGGCGATGACTGCCAAGGTGTAGGTGTCCGCCTTCGCCGCCATGTGTGCTTCCACAAACCGTTTGGCCTGCTCCACAGCCTGGCCTTGATACCCCGTGTTCTTGAGCGACCACGCGATGTACGCAGTGATGCGCAGCACGTCCGTGTTGTAGCGATTCGTCGCGCCTTCGTTGATGAACTGCGCGTCGGGTTTCCAACTCCCGTCCTTTTGTTGTTGTCCAGCCAGCCACTGCTGGGTTCTTGAGATGAGTCGCGGGTCCACATCGTAGACCTTCGACATGTCGTAAAACTCCATCAGTCCATATGCGGTAAGAATCTTGTTGGCGGGCACGTTTCCGAACCACGAGAATCCTCCGCCCGGCACTTCGAACGTCAGCAGCCTCTGATACCCGTTTGCGATGTAGCCTTCCGCTTTGGCATGAATCTCCGGTGTCAGCTTCTTTGTCCGCTTCATGTAGTCGAGCGCCAGCACATTGGGATACGTGCTCGAAGACGTTTGCTCAAAACATCCGTTCGGCATGCGCAGAATGCTGTCCATGCCTTCCACCACCTGGCTCATCGGACCGGGGTAAACCCGAACGAAGATCTTGCTGGCTTCCGGAATTGAACTTGAGGGGAAGTCCAGTTCGTGCTGCACCGTGTTTTCCAGGCGTCCGTTGAATACCAGATTCTGCTCGCGTCCGTTGGGAATCACTTCCACTTCCCGCACAACAATGTCTGCCCGCTGCGCGGTTCCCTTCATCTGCGCCGCGAGCGTGAGCTTGAATTTGCCGATGCGCTTGGCTTCCAGCGTGAACTGCGCTCCGCCCACGCGAGAGGAATCGACGGCGAGCGATTTTTCGGCGGTGTCGTCGACCAGCGAAAACCAGTCTTCGGATTGAAGCTGCAACCGCACATCGCCGGCTGCGCCCGAATAGTTGTAGATGGCCACGGGAATGGAAACGCGATCACCCTGGGTCAGCGTGACTGGCAGATCGAGATCGACAAAGAAATCCTGAAATACTTTCAGGCTCGAAGTGGCCGTGCCCAGCGTGCCATGCTGCGTGGAAGCGATCATCGCCATGCGCCAGGTGGTGATCGAGTCTGCCATTGGGATCGAAATGCTGGCGCGTCCGTCTTTGTCCGTGATGATTTCAGGATTGATGTACAGCGCCTCGGGAAAGTAGGATCGGACTCGCGCCGCCGGAGCTGCGGATTTATCCTTGGCCAGCACGGCGCTGTTCAAGGCCACGAGATCGGTAAGGTCGCGGCCATTGACCGGTAAAGGGGCTTCTTTGAGCAAGAACTTGCCCCCTGCAACTCCCCCGGCAACACCACCAATCACGCCCCCCCTCGCGAGCTGCGCTTGTGGAGCAGCGACGACCACTGCGTTTTCGGTTTCTACGAGCGTAGCCGCTCCGCTTACTTCCACCACAGTCGAGCTCCCTCCTACCGAAAGTTTGGCCGAGACAATCGCTCGGTCCCTTGCGCGCAGGCTGCATTTCCCTGCCGCCATCCGGAAACCGGCCATCGAGACCTGAATCCTGTATTCCCCTGGGGGAACTGCCGGGAAGCTGAATTGCCCCACCGCGTCTGCGCTGGCTGTCAACGGTTGATTCTTTGCTGCGTCGCGCACTTCGACCTTAGCGCCCGGTACGACTGCGCCACTTGGATCCGTGACCGTTCCAACGATTTGAGCTTTGCCATTCACTGGCCCCCGATCGTGCTCAATGGTGACGGCGAGCGTGGAAGCGTCAGGACCTGGAGGTCCCGCAATCCATGCCCGCTGAAACAGCAGGATCGCCTGAAAATCATCGCCCGTATTGAATTCATGGTCCGGACCGGGACTGCGCACGATGTAATACTTCCTGGAGGCGTCCCACGACGCCGGTTCAAAGCGCAGCCGGTTGCCCCATGGATCAAGAAATGCGGCGTCCCCTGAGCGAACCAGCGCGCGATAGACGTGGCTGGGATCGCCGGCCTTCGGATTCTCCAGGTAGGACCTGGTCAGCTTTTTCGCCAGTTCATTCGCCTGCGCCTGAAAGCGTGCCTGATAACGCTGGCGGTATTCGCCATATTTCGTCATCGGCAGGTCCTTGCCGTATTCGGTCTCAAACTTGTTGGCCGTCACGATCTCCGTGGCCGAAAACAAAGCTCTGGCGGCCCGATCACGCTGTTCGTTGTTTTCTGACCGCGACTGTTCTCCCGACCCGACGACTTCGGACATACCAACGGAGTGAATCTCGTAGCGCGGCTTCATCACTTCCTGCTCGAGATAAAAGAACACTTTGGCAAATCCCGGCTGTTTTTCGGCCAGCGCGAACACCGCCTCATCCACAATCTGAAGTCCAAGCGCGGCGTGTACTCCCTGGCCGTGCGAATTGGTCACACGAAATTGAATGCGGGCGTCGCTGCCCGGTTTGTAGCTGGCGGCGTCGGCCACCGTTTCAATCTTCAGTTCGTCCGCCGGCTGCACGAAGATCAGCCGGTGGTCGCCGATCGGGCGGGCGTCGCGCCCGAATAGGTATGCGCCCAGGTCGAGCGTGCCCGCCATTTCGGACGTAGCCGGCACCTCCAGCTCTGCCTGCCCGTTTTCAATATCCAGGTCGCGGGTCAACACCGTCTGCCCATCTTTCACGACATCTACATAAACAGCCCCCCGAGCATTCGTGGAATACACCTTCAGGTGAATCACTTCCCCCGCTCGATATACCGCGCGCTCGCTTCGCAGCAGAATCTGCTCTTCTCCCTCCCGAGCCTCCACTTCCACTTTGCTCGAGGCTCGGTTTCCTTCCTGATCCGCGGCTTCAATTTCCAGCGTCTGTTTACCGGCCTCTGGCGTGACGTATGCGACGGCCACGCCTCCCTCATCCGTGGAAAGCGCTTGAGCAGTGCTGCCGCTAGCGCGAACCGTGATAATGCCCTTAGCCGGGCTCCCATCAGGATAGGAAGCAAGGATAAACACCTGATTCTCCAGATGTGGAACGAGCGTTCCCCCCTCGGGGATTGCTGTTACTAATATCGGAGAATCGCTGACCGTAATCGGCTCCCCGCGCGTTTCTGCATGGCCGGCGGAATCCTTGACGGTGGCCTCGATCAGCACGCCCGCCACGCCGTGACTCAGAGGTCGGCCGGCGAAATACTTCGGCAAGGCAATATCAAAATGATAATTTCCGTCTGCGTCGGTCTTCCCCTCAGCGGTTCCCGCTTCGAACACGGTCACATCCATGGCCGAGGCCTTCATGCTCACCTCGGCGTTGTCGACCGGCTTACCGAAGAAATAATTCGCTCGCACCTTACCGATGACGTGATCGCCCGGCTGGTAGCCGCGCTTCTGTTTCTTTCCTTCTTCTCCAAATTCCACCGCCACTTTGAATTTCGGGAGAACGTATCGTTCTACATTGACGGCGATCTCGCTGGTATTCGTCGGGGCATCGGCATTGCCCAACAAGGCCCGCAGGTGATACGTGCCCAGGTTCACCTCGTCGGCCAAAGCGAACTCGGCCGAGGCGACGCCAAACTCATCAGTTTCGGTGGCTTTCTTGAAAACCTTGTTGCCGCGTGAATCCTCGACTTCAAATGTCAGATTGCGTTTCGCCGCTGCCGCATGGTCGGCACGGTTCAATGCCAGCGCCCGCGCATGAATCGTCTGCCCCGGCTGATAGATCGGCTTCTCGGTTGTCAGAAGAATGGAAACTTTATCTTCCAAGCGAACATTCTGGGAAAACTCCGTCGACCCAATGGTTGTGTCGGCGACATAGCGCAGCTGATAGTTGCCAATCAGTCCAGGCGGAAGGTGGAACTGCGCCTCGGTTGTTCCCCGGCGATTCAATCTGCCTTCAAAAAGAATCTGCGGCTTTTTGTCTGCCTCGAGAAGCGAGATTTCCAGCAATCCGCGGCCTGCGATTGGCTGATCCTGAGAATCGCTGACGATCACCCGCACCGCCGCCTGCCCGCCGGCCAGATACGACTGCTGTCCCAGAATGTGAATCACCGGCCTGCGCAGAATCTGCGAAAGCGACTCCGTCCCCTCCAATGCTGCAACTTTCCTGGCGTCGTATTCGAAGCGATAGCGCACCCGGTGCCAGACCAGATCTTCCACCGGCAGCGGCTTTTCCAGATGAATCTCTTCTTTCCATCGTCCGGAGCTGGTTTCGGTTTTGAGGCGCCGCTCTGTCCGGCCAACGACGTGATCTTCCGGATCGAGTAATTGCAGGGTGAGCTGACCGGCTCCCGTTGCGACATCACGATACGGTATGGTCACCCGCAGCACGCCGTGGGCGTATGTGGCGATGAGAGAAGGCCCTGGTGCCCCAGCCTCAGCCGTGCGCAGACTGAGAATAGTGGTGACCGCAGCGAAAGCGGCAACAGAAAAAACAATCAAACGGACAGAGATCCCCTGCGAGTGGCGTCGCGTCATCGATCCTCCACACAAATGCCCCGTCAACAGCCTGTTATCTCTTCACTTAAAGAACGCACAGCGAATACTTTTTTGCATGTACAGGAGAAGGAACCTCCGCCCCGCCTCGAAAAAATGTTCTGCCAGATTTGACACCTTGCACCTTGCGGAGGGTTGCACGGCCTCCTGGCAGGCTTCTAATTGCCCTGCCCTTTGCGAGGACGACCATCAGATCTTCTGCTTAAACAAATCCTGCAGAAGCCATCTGACCAAACTGCAATTGGGCTCAGTTTTCCGGGAAGAATTAGGAGGAATGAAGAAGCGCTGACAGGGCCGGTCGGCTCCGGCGATGGGGAGATTCAGAACCTTCTGGAGGCGGCAAAAGATGAGGAAGGGGCGCAGCAACGTCGAGTAAGCCCGCGCCCCGAGTTCCAACTGTTCCGGTTCGAGCCTAGCCGGCTTTTTTGTGCACGTGCAGGTGAACAATCACGTGGCCGTTTCCCTGAGGGATGTTCGAGGTGTAAGACCATCCTCCCGGTGGGCTCTGCTCGTCGGCCGCGGTCACGACGTTGGAGCCGTCGGGTAATGGACCGCTTGCCGGTCCGGTGAAGGAGCAGGGGTTTGGAGTAAACCATGGATTCCCGTCCGGCATAATCTGTGCATCGACGGTGATGGAGCCCGTAACGTTGGTTACCCACGCAAACTCCTCACCTTTATCAATCGACGCCGTTCCGGATCCCAGGGTGACTGTTGGCATTGGCATAGTGAACTTCTCCTCGCCGGTCTGATTGACCTTGTGAATTTCTTAGTTCTGCTGCGGTTTAGTTCTGGTGCAGCTCAGTTCTGGTGTAACTTAAATCTGTGCGTCTTAGTTCTGGTGCATCTTAGTTCTGGTGCATCAAGGCCTGGTAGCGGGGATTGTCGTGCAGGTTATCCAGATCCGGAGTCTTACTTACCGTGGCCTTCGAGTACCCCGCGGTCAGAGCCTTACTTAACCACTCCAAAGCGGTGCCGGTTTCGCGCAACTGGTTGTACACCAGAGCAGCCTGGAAAAGCAACTCCTTGTCCTTCCTGTTACCCTCCATAGCGCGGTCCAGATAGGCGAGGGCACGGGTGCGATCGTTGAGCATGGCCCAGTAGGTGGCCAAATCGATCAGGACGTTGGTATCGCGCGGGTTGATCTTGAGCTGCTGCTCGGCCATGGAGATAGCTTTCTTGTAAGTCTCCGCAGCCGCCGGTTTGTTGCCGCCATAATAGTAGGCCTCGCCCAGGTTGCCCCAGGTCTGGTAGTTGGTGTCGTCCAGTTTCAGAGCTGCCTGAATGTTCCGGGCGACCAGATCAAACTTGCGTAGCCGCAAATAGGCCTCGGCCAGGTTCTGGTAAGCCTCGTACGATGGCCGAATGGCGATGGATCCCTCCAGGGCCTGAGTCGCCTCTTCGTCTTTGCCTTCGTAAAGCAACACTGCGCCCAGATTGCTATAGTCACCGTAATTGTTGCGCCGTAGCGATACCGCCTTCTGGAACATGGCCTGCGCTTTGTCGTACTCGGCCTCGCCGAAATAGAAGACACCCAGCGCGCTGTAATTGTGCCAGAAGTCGGGGCGGAGGCTGATGGCGCGCTTGTAGGTGTCCTCGGCCTTGTCGAGCTGATTGAGATTCTGGTAGGCCTCGGCGAGACGGCGATAGGCCTGATCGTTAACGGGGTCGAGCTGAATGGCCTGGGTAAACTCTTCGGCGGCTTTCTCAAATTGTCCTGTCCCGTTCTCGATGGTGCCCAGGCACATGTGGCCTTCGGCTCCGGCATTGCCCAGTTCGATCGCTTTGGCGCAGGCCTGCTGCGCCTGCTCCATCCAATTCTTTTGCTTCGTCAGGTCATAGAAGAACCAGTATGTTTCACCCAGGCCCGCTTCCGCCGGACCGTAATTCGGATCCAGCTTGAGCCCCTGTTTGAACATGATCTCGGCGCTGGTCAACGCGTCTCGCTGATGCTGAGACTGAAGATAGCCTACGCCCTGGAGAAAGTACTGATAGGCCTCAGGCACGATGGTGGCGTGAGTGTCCAGCGCTTGCCGCTCTTCTGTGCGCAGCGAAATATTGAGTGCGCGGGCGATGCCACTCGTCAATTTGTCTTCAATCGTAAACAGATCGGAAACCGGCGCGGTGATCGAATCTCCGCCGACGTTCTTGCCGCTTTTGGCGTCGGTCAGACTGTAGGAAGCGCGCACCAGATCGTTCGCCTGTTCGAGCGAGACGGCGAGGCCGAGATTCGCGCCCAGTTCGCGGGAGGCATCTGCCAGCGACGCGATTTTCTTGTCTTCGAGCGTTCGCGCCGGAACGATTTCCAGGCCATGATTGGCGCTTAATTGCGAAAGCTTGGCCGCCACGTCTTCCAGCAATCCTTTGCCGAATGCGGTCAGCTTGGGATCGCCTTCGACTGTGGCGAACGGCAGGATGGCGATGCTGTTGCGCGCGCTCGTTGGCGCCGCCGGTTGCACGCCTTGCGTGGTAACGACCTGCGTGGCCAGGCGGCGCAAGATTTTCGTCCCCCAGAACACTGCGGCCACCAGCAAAACTGCGGCCAACGCGCCCAGGGCGAACCGCAGCTTCCTTCGCGGCGACCACACCGCTGCCCTGCGCACCGTCTTGAGCGTTTTCCCGGCCTCGTAGTCCTTCTTCAGTTCCAGGAGATCGCGATGGATCTCCGCTGCGGTCTGGTAGCGCATCTCGCGGTTTTTCACCAGCGACTTGTCGATAATCTCCTGCAGGCGCTGCGGCAATCCGGGCACGGACTCATTCAGGGCCATGGGAGCCTGGCCCAGGAGGGCATGGACAGTCACGGCCCAGGTGGGGCCGGAGAAGGCCTGCTTGCCCGTCGCCATCTCGTAAAGCAGAACGCCGAACGAAAAGAGGTCCGTGCGCACATCGAGCTGCTCCCCCCGTGCTTGTTCCGGCGACATGTAGGCCACCGTGCCGATGGCCGCGCCCGAGTGGGTGAGCGGGCCGGTCGAGGTGAGGGTTGGTCCTTCGGAGCTGGACAGATCGGGCCCGGTGAGCTTGGCCAGGCCGAAGTCCAGAATCTTCGCCTGTCCGGTATTGGTGATGAAGACATTGGCTGGCTTGATGTCGCGATGGATGATGCCTTTGGTATGCGCGGCCTGGAGCGCGTCGATGATCTGCAGCGCCCAGTCGAACAGCGTTCCCAGCGGAACCGGCCTGTAGCCGATGCGCGCCTGCAGCGTGGCGCCCTGCAGCAACTGCATAACGATGAAGGGACGGCCCTCGTCTTCGTCGATCTCGAAGATGGTGCAGATGTTGGGATGGTCGAGGGCGGAGGCGGCGCGCGCTTCGCGCTTGAAGCGCTCCAGCGCACGCGGATCGCGAATGGCGTTGTCGGGAAGGAATTTCAGGGCGACCATGCGGCCGAGGCGGATGTCCTCAGCTTTGTAGACCACGCCCATGCCGCCCGCACCGAGCTTCTCGAGAATGCGATAGTGCGAGACAGTCTGATCCGTCATTGGCGCGCAAACTCCGGCAAGCCCCAATAGGCGGCATGGTACTCAGTTCATCGACAGGGCGCAATACCTCAAACGGCCGACTCGGATCGGTGCTGGTAATGACACTGATTTCAGCAGCGCTCCTGAGGAAAAAGCCGCAACCAGAGCCAGTGCAATCTCCGGTCCGGGCGGCCTGAGTTTGTGCGGTGCGCAGAGATAACTCTCAGAACCACAAAGGGCACGAAGAACCACAAAGGTTGTCGCCGAAATTTCCTTCGTGTGCCTTCGTGTCCTTGGTGGTCAACTTACGGCGTTACCCGAGGAAGAATCGTGGAGAGGCTCTGTCGCATTCTGAAGGCTACTGCCCCGCCCGCACAGCCGAGAGATTCAACCGGCCCGGAACCTTCTTGCGCTGGCCTTCCTGGGCGTAGATAAGATCAGGACCGCCGTCAGTGGAGGCATCGGCTAATGCTGCGGCCAGAGCGCGATAGGATCGGCTGATTTCCGGACCATCCTGCAGCACCACGGGCGTTCCGTGGTCGATGGCGGGCGAAACTGAATGGAACGCGTTGGGAACCTTCCACAAGACCTTGCAGTTGGTAGCCTGCAACACGTCCTCGTCAGTGAAGCCGGGAATCTTCTTGTAGCGATTCATCACCATGCGCAGGCGGTCGCGGCCCGTTCCCTCTTCCAGAAAAGCGTGAATGCGGCCGGCGCTCCACAGCGAGACGACATCGGTCTGCGCAACCACAAGTACCGCGTTCGAAAGATCGGAGAGCAGACGCGTCGTGGCATCCAGTCGGCTGGAAGCATCTACAACAACGAAGCGGTAGTGATTCACCAGCAGATCGAAAAGGCGCGCCAGTTCGCCCGGCGTGGGCTCAGCGGGATAAGGCTGCTCCGGCCCGGCCAGAACGTGCAGGCCCTCTTTCGTAACAGTCATCAGGCCATCGAGCAGGGAGACGTCCATGCGGTGCAGGTTCTGCAAGGCGTCCAGTACGCCAAACTGAGGGCGCAGGTTCAAATGCAGAGACACGTGGCCGATGGGAGCGAAATCCACTAAAACGACGTCGCCATGAGTCTGCTGCAGGGCCAGCGCAGTGTTGACCGCGGCCGTGGTGCACCCGGCGCCGCCTTTCGCACTAAGGAAAGTGAACACGCGGGCCTTGCCGGCGGTTCCTGGCGTACGCGTGCGCGTGGAAGTGAAACGGGTGAGCGCTTCCAACAGCCCGTCTGATCCAACCGAATAATCGAGGTATTCGCCTGCTCCAGCGCGCATGCTGGCCACAATGATCGCAGGCTGCGTCATGGGGCCGTTGGCAAAAATCGCAATCTGTTGAGTCGTGGCGCGAATCAGCTCGATGGCGCGTATGGCGCGCTGCGGCTCCTGGGAAATGTCGACGATCACGACTTCCGCGCGCGACTCCTGCAGTTGACGCAAAACGGAATCGGTGGGGCTGACGGGAAAGCCGATGTGGCTGAAAACTTTCTGTCCCAGCTTGGTCGCTTCCAGCCGACTTTGCAGCGCGGATAAGTGTTCCGGGTCCTCGGTCAGGAGGGCGACGGCGATCCCATGCATAGCTCGGTTCTCGCTGATTTCTCTCGGTGTTTGCATGTTAGAAAGAGATCACACCCCACGCCAAGTGACCTAGGTAATCGCCCGTTAGTGCGCTCATGTTACTCGCTGCGAAGGCTCACGGCACGCCACTGAAACAGGTGGAGGCTGGGGGGAGTGCACAACGCAGAAAACCCAAATGCGTTTAATGCACACGATTCTATGACATGCGCCGCGGCTTGAAAAGGCACAAACGTGGAATACACACAGATTTTTTGTGGACTAGTCCAAAACTAACCCCAGATCCAAACTAATCCAGGATCCAACTAACGCAGGATCGAACCGCCCAAGCTCTAGCTAACCCAGGACTGGGCGGGCAGCCGAGCCGGCGACGGGTTGGTCTTCTTCCTGGTGACGATGCAGAGCCGAGACGCGGGCGTAGCCGGGCGAGGACTCCGCGCTTTCAGGCAGGTATTCGTAGCCCTCGAAACGCACTGCGACTCCGATCTTTGTTTGGGCTGCGGTCTGGGCTTGGGTTTGGCCGCAGGTATTGCTGGCCGGTGCTTCTTCGGTGGAAGCCGCCGGCTTTGCGATCCGCAGAATGCGCCCGCGGCAGCGCACCAGCATGTTCTCGCCCAGCGTAATTTCCGAAGGCATGCGAAGTGTGAGCTCGATCTCAGCACCTTCCTGCAGAGCCGCATCGGTGAAGAAAAAGACACCGCGAGAACTGACGTCTTGCGTAAATCCCACGCCTTCGGTCGCGGTTGAAATCTGGCGGAGCGAGAGTGGAAGCAGATAGGCGAAACGTTGTCCGACGCGGTGTTCCACTCGTACTGGAGGGGTGGTCATAAGGGTGACACATCCTTCGCCTAGTGGCCAGAGAGCGTACGCGCTACTGTATCGCAGCGCGCTCAGGTTGAGAAGTTGCAAATTAGTTACAGCGGAGAAAATTCCCAACTTGGTCATTCGCTTGTACTTGATGAGACGGCGTACGCAATCGGGCTACGCCCGTCTTGCGCCCGTCTGTGGAAAACTCGGACGCAGGCCGTATCTGCTTCCCTCCCATGCCCGCGGAGCTGACGATATACTGTCGATACGCCGCGTTGTGGCGGCAACCACAAGCGAGTCGTGGCTGAAGCGAAGAATTCCATCCAGGAAGATGCCGCCATCGCCGCGGCCGGCCAGCGCAAACTGCGCTGGCAGGATGTGGGACGGGCGCTGCGCCATCGTAATTTCCAGCTTTTTTTCAGCGGACAACTCATCTCTCTAATCGGCACGTGGATGCAGACCGTGGCCCAGTCGTGGCTGGTGTACCGGCTGACGGGGTCGGGGCTGCTTCTGGGTTCCGTGGGTTTCGCCAGCCAGATTCCCGTGTTTCTGGTGGCGCCGATCGGCGGCATCACTGCCGATCGCATGAACCGGCAGCGAGTGGTGATTGCCACGCAGACCGTTTCCATGGTGCTGGCATTCATTCTGGCCGCGCTGACACTCACGCACACCGTGCAGGTGTGGCACATCTTCGTGCTGGCAGCCTCGCTGGGCATCGTGAATGCGTTTGATATCCCCGGACGGCAGGCGTTCCTGGTGGACATGGTGGGCAAAGAAGACCTGATGAACGCGATCGCGCTGAACTCGTCGATGTTTAACGGAGCGCGCGTGATCGGGCCGGCCGTAGCCGGTGTGCTGGTGGCGAGGCTGGGCGAGGGCTGGTGCTTTTTCGCCAACGGCGTGAGTTACATCGCCGTCATTGCGGGGCTCCTGCTCATGAACGTGCGTAGTCCGGCTCGCGCCATAGGGGCTTCACCATTCGAGCACGTTGTGGAAGGATTTCGATTCGTCAACGACACGGCGCCGATCCGGGCCCTGCTCATGCTCCTGGGCGTCGTGAGTGCAACCGGGATGCCGTATGTGGTCCTGATGCCGATTTTCGCCGACAAAATCCTGCACACGGGCGGACAGGAACTGGCGTCGCTGATCGGATCGCACGATCTGGGCGCGGTGCGGCTCGGAATTCTGATGGGTGCCGCAGGCGTGGGAGCGCTGCTGGGTGCACTGACGCTGGCGGTGCGTACGGGAGTAAAAGGATTAGCCAGGTGGGTGATGGTCTGCTGCGCGGGGTTTGGCGTAAGCCTGATGCTGTTTGCCGCTTCGCGATCGTTCTGGCTTTCGGTGGCACTGCTGTTGCCGGTGGGTTACTTCATCATGCTGCAGATGGCGTCGTCGAACACGCTGATCCAGGTGATGGTGCCGGATGCGCTGCGCGGGCGCGTAATGGCGGTCTACTCAATGATGTTCATGGGGCTCGCGCCCCTGGGCTCGCTGATGGGCGGCGCGCTGGCCGATCGTCTGGGCGCGCCGCTGACAGTGGCGATCGGCGGGCTGGCATCGGTGGCTGGAGCGGTGTGGTTCGGACTGCACCTGCCGAAGATTCGTGTCGAGGCGCGAAAACTGATTCTGGCGCAACAGATGGCCGGCGGCGAGCCGGCGGAAGAAATCAGCTCGCGAATGGCCAGAGAGTAGGCGGCCGCCCGTAGCCTTTTCCCCGGGGCGAACTAGGGCGTGGCCGTCCCGTTCCCGAAACCCGTTTCCGCCGCGGCATTTAGATAGGTGCGGAAATAAATCCGGGACGGCACAGCTCCGGCCGACTACATCCTCGGCGCTTCACCGTTCCTTACCACAGCACCGGCTCCAAGTTTTTCGATTGGCTCCACTGCGTAGGCGAGAAGACGCGACCCAGCGGCTTGAAGCTGGTCCGCTGTTCTATTGCGCTGCGAGAGCAATCCGTTGTTGCACAAGACCGTTGCTTCTTGTAGATCTTCCGGACTGTGGAGCAGCCTGCGAAGCCCCTTTCCAGTTGAGGTTGCCAACTCTCGCCACCTCGTTGGGAAGCACGATTGAAGGGAACGGGTCCAGGGCGTCACCCAATCCTCCATATCCTCACTGAGCACCGAGATGGCCAGAACTCGACCCAGGTCTTTGCATCGGCGTTTATGCGGCCGCCCCATGTAATCCGTGCCTTCTATTGTATCGTCCTTGAATTCACGATGTTCTAGCAAATTCGCCAGCGCCATCGCTTCTGGTAGTGCGCACTTGATTCCGAACTCTGTTTCCTTGGCATCGAAGGTCGCGATGGTGGTGAATTGAAAACTGGGTAAGCCATAGTGATCCCCTGAGGAGAGCGGCAGCCGGGTCCATACCCGGCTCTGTTGCTCCTCGGAAGCGGCTTCTGTAATCAGTTCTAAGAACCAATCTCCTCCCCCAGGCGGATATAGCCTGACCGCCGGCAGTTCTGCGTCGGGCGTGCTCTCATCGCCAGGTCGATCGAATATGCCTCCCGTCTCCCTCGGCCGCCATCCCGCCGCCAAAAGCCGTTCGGCAATCACCTTCCCGTTCTGGACGGCCGTGTAGTGAGGTGAGAGGACGCAGTCAACATCCTTCGTGCGCACTCCGAAAGACTCTTCGTTCTTGAATAACCAATAGGCGGCTGCGAGACTTCCAATGATGACGATGTTCCCCTTGACCTCCGGAGGGATCTCAGCAGCCACTTTGGCGAGTACGGCCTTCGGAGAAACTTCTTTGAGTTCGCCATTCATTCGATTCTAAGCTGGTGGTGCTCTGCGGCTCTCATGAACTGGGACGCTTGCTCATCCAACCTTGCTTCTTGCAGGTCGAGGAGGCAATCCATGGGGTCGGCCCATTGGAGTCCTTCGTTGCGCCGAGTGAATAACGGGTCTTTCTGTTGAATGAAGTGGACGACAACATTCGCGGGCTTGAGCGGGTCCGGTTCGATTCGCAAAGCCGGATCTAGTTCCTTCATGAACTCCAAACCCACTCTCCAACGATACGCATGAAGCTCTAGGTCGAGGCGTGGCGTGCCCACGAGATTCAGATCGGGGCAGTAGTGGCGCGCTCCCAAGACACCTCCGAGGGCTAGTCCCGGTACATCGAGCTGTTCAATTCGTTTGACGTGCTTCTCAGGAGGGCGGCTCTGACCCGTGCTATCCGAGTATCGAGTCGAAGCACGAAATTTGTCTGAGTTGGCGGCGAGCCGAAAGTAGATTTCCTTTGGAAAGTACCGGAGGGATATTCGCCGATCAGAAGTACGCTCCACCAGGCTTCCGAGTTGGCCCACTGCGCGGGCAACGGTCGGGTAGCTGCATCCCGCGACCTGAGCCAGATGATCGGCTGTAACTGGTTTTTCGCTGGTCGCCCAGCGATTCAAAAGGATTTTCGCGATTATCAATGTGTAGTCGGGCCGCAGAAGTCTCATGCCACTCCGAGCCTGTTCGCTCACGACTACGTTATCCAGAATTGACTGCATCTCCCCGGTCAAGATGTCAGGAATTCCCAGATACCCATCTTTCTCCTTCTTGCACAACGTGATTCTCTTTGCGATCTGAGGATTTAGAACTGACTTGGTCCGTTCCCACTCTTTCCTTAACCGCACCGCCGTAATTCCAGAATTAACTAGGACCAAATAGCCCTCGGAATTAGGGCGTCGGCTCAGAGCGTAGGCAAGTTGCATCAACCCCGTTCGCACCGTTCGCAGCGCATCCGTCGCAAACTTCACCTCAATAAGCGCGTTTCCGACCTCCGCATCAACACCGTCGTCCTGTCGTCGATTGAGGTACATTGGACGCGCGAAGCTTTAGAGCTGAAACTTGCAGGTTAATATTAAACCTGCAATTACAATTAAACATAAATGTGCTAAACCTGCAAGTTAATACGTAACCTGCAGGTGAATTCACTGTGGCTTCTCAGCCCAACACCCCAGGAGACAACTTCTTGTAAACTATTACAAAAAAACAGCTTTGCTCGGTACGGGGGGCGATTGGCCGGTTCGAGGTACTTCCCGGCCGCTTTGGATGACGCTTCTCTTCACTGGCAGGTACTGAACTTAATCGCAACAATCCGCGTGGACCATTGCGTTGTACCGCTGCCGGCGAGGGAATAGTATTCGTTGCTGTACCAGAACGTGCAATCGTCGGAAGGATCGACCGCCATGATGGAGTGATCGCCGTACTCTCCCGACCCAGCCTCATAGCCGCTTCCGGCGATCACCGTCTGCACCGCTTCCATCGTATCCACGGGATCGGTCGCAAGCCGTCCTGTGAACTCGATTCCGGGATCGATCTTCAGGCCTGCATTGCTGAACCCCAGCGCGATATTGCCGGCCTGATCCATGTTGGCCGAGCCCATCCAGAAATTGTCGTGCGAGTCGGGAGTCAGCGTCCCTTGCTGAGCCACAACCGGAGCCGTGCTTAAACTCGTGATGTCGAACCACTGCTCGGTCATCGCATTGTTGACGTGGATGGCGTCGTTGACGACCAGGTGTTCGGCTCCATCCGGAGTCAGGCGCCACGCCAACGGCACCATCAGGCGGTCGCTGCGGGAGTAGAGAACGCCATGCGGCTCAGGGACGAATCCCGGACCCTCCGCAAAACCATTCACGGCAAGCGCCGTGGGACCGCCGAAGGTGGAGTTCTGGGGAGTGGAAAAATCGACGTGGAAGCTCCACAGGTTCAGCGCGTTGTGCACACCTGCCGTGCCCACCGCAATGTCGAGGAAAAACTCCGGCTCACCCGGCGCGGGCTGAGTTAGTCCTGCAATATCGGCTGGAAGCATAAAGGAATCTGTGCGGGCGGACTCGGAAAAGCACTGCATCGGAGCTGGCTGCGTGCCGGTCAACATCGAACTGCGATCGAGCGCACAGGCCCGGGGACCGAGGTACGCGGGCTTGGGGCTGATCATGTTGAAACCGACGTAGTAGGCGTCAGTCCAAATCCCCAGCTTGGGATAGTCCCAGATGGGATTCTGGCTTCCGGTCTCTTGCACTGCGTACAGGTAGTACGTCCCGGTGGGATCGGAGGTGGTCGAAACGGCGAGGCATAGCCAGTATTGTCCCCCGTTAAAGATCGGAAGTGCGAGTACCCACTGGCCCGCGGCTTTGTCGTAGCGAACGATGAAATCGTCGCCCGAGCCCGGGGTGCTGCAGGAACCATTTCCGAATCCGCTCCAGGGCAGCGTAAGCGGGTCAGGCCCTTCGACCACGCTCAGGTCGCTCTTGTTGTAAATGGTGAAGACGTTGTCGACCGTCTGCATTACGTATTGTTCGCTTACTGCAAGGTCGGTATCCGGCACAGGCTCGTAGGCGGATGAACCGTTGTTATCGTTGCCGTCGCAATTCAGGACGATGGTGAAGTTGTCGGCAGTTCCTCCGGAAGAGCAGGGCGTGGCGACTGCGGACGACGGCGAGTTGCGCGAAGACCGGCTGATAGGCGGAACTGTTCCCGACAAAACCCGCAACGGCAGCGATTCCTGGCCGCCAATCATGGGGTAAAGCGATGGAAGCTCGCTCTGCGCAAATGCCGTGGCGCAGAGGATCGCGCACAAGAGCGCGAGAGCTGGAAAGCAGGTCTTCAAGTTCCGCTCGCGTAAAGAATGAATTGGTTCAAGGTTTCGATCGGTTCCAAGATATTCCAATCGGCGGAGAAATCAATCCCTTCGAACTACTAGTTTTCCACTGTGGAGATTTAGCGGTAAGCCGCCGGCGGCAACCCGGTGATGCGGATGCCGGCGTGGCCTTTATGCCGGATGTTGAGGCCGATGAGCAACGCCGTGATTTGTTCGACGATCCGCGCATTTTCGAGTCTGCCGCCGTCGATGGCGCGCACGCCGGGAATCTTGGCAGCCAGTTCGCGGGTAAGCTGAGCCGCATCGGGATCGTCGCTGCAAACGATCACATCGCAGTCCAGCGGCGCGTCGCCGGTGCTTCCGAGGTCATTGCTTCCGAGGTTATTAAGAAGATCAGCAGAGACGTTGTGGAAAGCCGCCACAACGCTGACCTCCTTGGGCACAAGTTCGGCGGCCTGTTGCGCCGCCGACCCTTGCCAGACGCCCAGCGTCCGAGAGGCGCGTCCGCCCAGGCTGGCAGCGAGCGGCACCGTCGCGTCAATCAGGATGCTGCCTTCCGTCATGGCAGGCTTCAACTGCTTGAGCAGCGCAGCCTGGCCTTCAAATGGAACGGTGAGCACCAGGATGTCGGCGGCGGCGCAGGCGGCGCTGTTCTCCATCCCGGACACGTTCGCTTGACTTCCCGCCTTCAATTGAATCGCCGCGGCCGCCAGTTGCGCGCGCTGCTCGTCGCGCGAGCCGATGATGATGGTTTCTCCCGCGCGCGCCCAGCGCAGGGCCAGTCCCATACCGGCTGGGCCGGTGCCGCCGATGATCGCGATCGGTCGAATAGGAACGGCAGGATTCGCGCTCATGCGAACTCGGCCTCGAGCATTTCCTCGGCGGTGAATTCGGCTTCGTTGAACGGAAGCTTGATCTGGATACGCGAATAGGTCGTGTTGCGCTCGGCCGGAATGCGGCCGATTTCAAGAATCAGCGACTGAAATTCTTCCGGGCTGGTGTACTGGCCGGCCGTGGCCCCGGCTTCGCGGGAAATGTTTTCCTCCATCAGCGTGCCGCCGTAGTCGTTAGCGCCGGCGTGCAGGCAGAGTTGCGACAACCGCCGGTTCAGCTTCACCCACGAAACCTGAATGTTGTTGATCGAGCCGGCGAACAGGATGCGGGCCAGCGCATGAACTTTCAAATGTTCGGCCAGCGCGGGGCCGCTTCGCGCCAGTCCCTGGTGAAAGAGCAGCGTGTTCTGATGCACGAAGCCGAGCGGCACGAACTCGGTGAAGCCTCCGGTTTCGTTTTGAATGTCGCGCAGGAGTCGCATCTGGCGGACCCAGTGGGCAGGCGTCTCGGCATGTCCGTACATCAGCGTCGAGGTTGTGCGGATGCCGCAGCGGTGAGCCGTGCGGATCACTTCGATCCACTCTGCGGTAGAGAGTTTATTGGCGGAGAGAATGTGGCGGATTTCGTCGTCCAGAATTTCGGCGGCGGTGCCGGGCAGCGTACCAAGCCCGTTGTCACGCAGCATCGAGAGATAGTGTGCGAGCGGCATACCCGTCAGCTCGACGCCGTAAACAATTTCCATCGGCGAGAAAGCATGGATATGCATGCGCGGGACGGCGGATTTGATGGCCCGCAGAATGTCACGATAGTAGAACTTCGGCAGATCGCGCGGCAGCCCGCCCTGGATGCAGACTTCAGTCGCGCCCAAACGCCACGCTTCGCGGGCCTTTTCGGCCATCTCCTCCAGAGAGTGGAAATATGCGTCGGATTCGCGCGGACCGCGGCTGAAGGCGCAGAACTTGCATCCTACGAAACAAATGTTGGTGAAGTTGATATTCCGGTTGACGACGTAGGTGACGATATTGCCAACGAGTTCCGCGCGGAGAATGTCAGCGGCAACGAGCAGGCCGAGAAGGTCATCGCCTTCGGCATTGGCGAGTGCGTAGGATTCGTCGAGAGTGAGATCGGTGCCGTTCTGTGTTTCGAGGATTTTTTCGAGCGAAGCGCGGGAGGATGGAGTTAGTCGCGGTGCGACGTCGGCCCAGTCGAGGCTGGGAAAGGATTCTAGTTCCGAACGTGTGAGTTCACGGGCCAAAAGATTCTCCCAAGAGCAAAAGTCGTCGAACACAGTCTACCGGAACAGGTCACTGGCTGCAGGGCGGAGCAGGTCGCGTATGCTGCCAGCGCCTGGCTCATACCGGAATCCGCGAATTACGCACGCGGGCGTGCGCTCGAGTTTGCCGCAGACCAAGCCCGCGGCGCAGGCCAGTTCGTCGGCGACCGCCTCCACACTGGCTTTAAGTTCGTAGCCGTGAGGATCGCGGCGGCCCCGATCGTCGCGCAACGGCTTCATCCCCGCGATGCCGATCGCGAACTCGGTTAGTCCTTCGCGCCAGGGACGACCGAAACTGTCGGTGATGATGACCGGGATAGAAAGCCCGGTGCGTTTTCTTAGCTCGCGACGTAAATTCGCGGCGGAGCCGTCGGGATTTTCGGGAAGTAGGACGGCGTGGCGGCCGCCGTCGACGTTTGAAACATCGACACCGCTGTTGGCGCAGAGAAAACCGTGATGCGTTTCGGTGATCAGCACTCCGTTCTTGCGCCGGATAACCGCCCGGCTCTCGCGCAGGGCAAGTTCAATCACGCGCGGATCAAGCGCGTATTGTTCCGCCCAGGCCACAGACTCAGCCGACGGCACGATCGTCGCCAGGTCCACCAGCCGGCCCTCGGCCTTCGAAACAATCTTGTGTTTCACGATCAGAATGTCGCCGGAGTGAAGCCGGAACCGGCGCCGGCGGAGAGATGCAAGGAGTTTTTCGGCGATGGAATCGCCGTGGCGGATTTCACCTGAGAGCGAGACGGGGATGACGCGAAGTTCGGAGTGCGATGGCATCGGCAGGGGAATTGTAAGGGAGTCAGCGTCTCGCGGTCTGCGGCCCGAGAGCCTTGGCCTTTCCGTTTTCTACGTATTTGCGGCCAAGCCGCTGGGCGCACGTTTCGCCGGGAAGCGAGAGCAGATGTTGCAGGTCAGAGGGATTGTCCACGTCGACGGCAATCCCAGGTAGGTGCAGCACAACACATGGCTTGCCGGTCGCCTGCGCGGCGGCGTGATGCGGCTTGAAGCTGTCGTTGCCGAAGCGCAGCGGGAAAAGATTGGCTGGCCGGCGGAAAGCGGCGTTGGTGCCGCGTCCATCGGCAGCGGGAACCAGCACGCTCCCTTCTGCAGGGGCGCGCTTCAGCATTTCCTCGAGTTCCCAGGCTTGAATCAGAGGAATATCAGCGGGGATCACCAGAGTGCTCCCGGCTCCGCGCTCCACGCAAACTCGCGTGGCCATCTCGATGGCGCCGGTTTCGCCGGGATTGTCGGGGTCGGGAATGATTTCAAATCCGTACGTGTTCGCCAGTTGAACTGCGTAAGGATCGCTGGTCACGATTGCCACCAGTGACCGCAGCTTCCAGCCCTGCGTTTTCCAATTATGCAAAGTCGCGAGAACGTCTTCGAGCATCGCCTGCGCTAATGCCGTGCGTGATGGCTGGTCCAAAACAGCGGCCAGCCGCTGCTTGGCGGAAGACAGATTCTTGACGGGAACCAAAACTACCGGAGAAACGATTACCGGAGAGACGCTCACGGCTCGGGTTCCAGACGCCGGAAAGCACCAGCGGCAGGTTCTTCCTTCAGCAGGCTGCCGACTACGAGCGACAGGACCTCCCGTGCCAATGCAGCCTTGTCGTCGGCGTTGCGCATAATGGTCTGAGTACACTGCATGCGCAGTCCCTTCTGGCGCAGAACCTCGGCGGCGCGGGCGTCGCGCGTGTCGCAGACGAGAAGATCGAGAAAATCCTCGTAGACCTGCGCCACGCCCGCGATCGAACACGGCAGGCCTTGCGCGGCCATGAGAATTCCCGCCGGACCCGCGACCGGGGCATTGCCCACGACGGGGCTGACGGCGGCAATTTTCCCCTTCGCGCGCAGCAAGGCGTCGCGAATGCCAGGCACCGCGAGAATGGGGCCGATGCTGGTGACCGGATTGCTGGGCGCGATGATGACGGCGTCGGCCGTCGTGATCGCGTCGATGACGCCGGGTGCAGGTTCGGCGTCGGAGGCCCCGGCAAAGCGCACTGAGCGCACCGGATCCTGATACCAGCGCTGCACGAAATACTCCTCGAAGCTCAACTCGCCGACGTTTGGCGTGTCGATGCGGGTTTCCACCCTCGAATTGCTCATGGGCAGCACCCGAGCTTTCACTCCCAGTTTGCTGGAAACAACCGCGGTCGCTTCCGAGAGCGTCTTGCCTTCGGCCAGCAGGCGCGAGCGGAGCAGATGCATAGCCAGATCGCGGTCACCGGTGTGAAACCACGTCGGTTCGCCGAGCTGTCCCATGGCCTGCAGGCAAAGAAACGTGTCTCCTTTTACGCCCCAGCCGCGCTCGCGGCTCAACATGCCGGAAAGAACATAGGTGATGGAATCAATGTCAGGCGAAACGTACAGGCCCCACCACAGCAGGTCATCGCCGGTGTTGACGACGATCGTGATTTCCTCCGCAGGCATGACCTGGCGCAGCCCGTCGACGAACTTCGCGCCGCCAGTGCCGCCGCTCAGAACGCAAATCATCCTGTGTTTCCCTTCATGCCGCCCTCGCCATTCTTGCCATGCCGTGATCATCAGCCGCCGCGCGCAGTTTCTTCGACAGGAGGCCGGGCTTCGATATGAGCGCGGGCAGAAATTCCGGATAGACCGGCAGGCGCTGGCTCAGCGTGCATCCCCTCGCCTCAGTGCGCAAGCGAAGCTGCTCCAGGTGCGGCCAGGGCTTTTCCGGATTGATGTAGTCCGGCGTCAGCGGCGAAATTCCTCCCCAGTCATTGATGCCCGCATCGATTAACTCTTCATAGTAAGGCGCTGAGAGATTGGGCGGAGCCTGAATATTGACGTCAGGGAGTAACAACCGAGCTACCGCCACGGTGCGCAACATGTCGCCGTGTGAGGGCTCGGGCCAGTGCGCCATGGGAATCGCAGGCTTGACGCGAAAGTTCTGCACGATCACTTCCTGAATGTGGCCGTAACGCTCGTGCAAATCGCGAATGGCAAGGAGCGTGTCGACGCGGTCTTCGGGCGATTCGCCGATGCCGATGAGCAGACCTGTCGTGAACGGAACATTCTGCTTGCCGGCGTCTTCGATGGTGCGCAGTCGTCTGGCGGGAACTTTGTCGGGTGCGTTGTCGTGGGCTTTCCCGGGAGCCAGTAGCGATTCGTTTGTGGTTTCGAGCATCAGACCCATGCTGGGGGAAACGCGAGCGAGGCGGGCGATCCACTCGGCGCTGAGCAGGCCAGGATTTGGATGCGGCAGCAGGGTGGTCTCGCGCAGCACGAGCTCACACATGGCTTCGAGATAGTGCAGCGTGGACTTGTAGCCCAGCCGCCGCAGCGTCTCGCGCATTTCAGGGAAAAGTAGTTCGGGCTTGTCGCCCAGGCTGAAGAGGGCCTCGGTGCATCCCAGCTTTTCGCCGGCGCGGGCGACTTCCAGAACCGCGTCGGGCGTCATCGTATGCGCGCCCGGGTCGCCGGGATCGCGGCGGAAGGTGCAGTATCCGCAGTAGTCGCGGCAAAGGTTGGTCAGCGGGATGAACACTTTGCGCGAATAGGTGATCACGCCGGGCTTGAAACGCTCCTTGGCGGCGCGCGCCGCGGCGAGAAGCTCGGGAAGATTGTGGTCGGAGCACTCGATGAGTGCGAGAGCGGCGTCACGGGAAACTGGAACGCCGCGCCGAATGTTGTGTAGGGACAGCCGCCCTCGGCTGTCCGGCCGAGCGAAGCTCGGCCCCAGGTTTTGTGCGGTCGATTTCGCGGGTCCATCCCAGGTCAGGGACACGCCTCGAATATACAACGGCGGCGCGTGGTAATGTAGGCCGGTTGGCTGCATCATGAGCGTGAATCCGGCCGATTTTCGCAAAGCCATGGGCTGCTTCGCCACGGGCGTGACGATTCTCACGCTCGATCTCGGCGAAGAAAGGCGCGGCGTGCTTCCAGGGAAGGCCCGCGACGAGCCTCACGGAGCCGCTGGCGGGGCAACTCATGGCGCAGTCCATGGAATGACGGCCAACGCGTTCGCCTCCGTCTCGCTCGATCCGCCGCTGGTGCTGGTCTGCGTCGATCGCCAGGCGTCGACGCACGCGCATCTGCATGCGAAGAAGCGTTTCGGGGTTAATGTGCTTTCCGCGGACCAACGGGCGATTTCCGAGTACTATGCGCGCGCCGATCGCAGGGACGTAGATGCTGAGGCCGTGGCCGGCGCCCGTTTCGACCGCACCCGCCATGGAACTCCCGTGCTCCATGGTTCGTTGGCGTATCTCGAGTGCCGGTTGCGCTCGGCCGAAGAGGCCGGTGATCATACGATCTTCATTGCCGAAGTCGAGGATGTGGTGATGCGCGAGGGGGATCCGCTCGTGTTCTACCGGGGGAAGTATCGGAAGGTGGGCGCTGAGGCCGCCAGCTAGTGGCCGACTCGATTCCGCCACGGAGGCACCGAGGCACGGAGAGATCGAGGTTTACGCGGTTCTCCGTGACTCCATGCCTCTGTGGTGAATGGTTTTGCATGTCACTTTTTCAGCTCCAGAACATCAAACTGAGAGCATACATAATCCATTACAACGGAGCCAACCATGGCCGAGAAGACAGAAGAAAAAGTTACGAAGTCGGAAGGTGAGTGGAAGAAGCAGCTGACACCCGAGCAGTATCACGTCACGCGTGAGGCGGGCACAGAATGCGCCTTTACCGGCGCATACTGGGACAATCACGAGCCCGGAATGTATCACTGCGTGTGCTGTGGTGCGCCGCTGTTCAGCTCGCAGACGAAATTCGATTCCGGCACGGGCTGGCCGAGCTTCAATCAGCCGGTAGAGGGCGGCGGAGTCACCGAGCATCGCGATACGAAGTACGGCATGGTTCGCACCGAAGTGCGCTGCGCCAAGTGCGATGCGCATCTGGGGCACGTGTTTGAGGATGGTCCCAAGCCGACGGGTCTGCGCTATTGCATGAATTCAGCCGCGCTGGATTTCAGAAAGAAGGTCTAAGCCTCAGCGCCTAAAGCCGGGTTCTGTCGGGGCCATTAAAATCGCAGCGCTGAAGTGCTGCGTCACCGAAAAACAACAAGGGCACGCTTGCGCGTGCCCTTTCTTGTTTCAACGTCGGGGCGAGCAGAAACTAAGCGTTGGCAGTGGCTGCCATGGCCTTGGGCGCCTCAACCGGCGGCTTCGGCTGCGGCTGCGGCTGAGCCTGCTGCTGATGATGCGGCTTGCCTTCGGCGCGAACCTGGATTCCGCCCTTCAGCGCAGCGCCGTCTTCCACGCTGATGCGCACCGTGGAAATGTCGCCCTGCACCGAGCCTTCGCTGCGGATATCCACGCGATCGCTGCATTCAATGTTGCCGTTCACCTTGCCCATGACCACGACTTCGCGCGCCTGGATGCTGGCGTCGACTTTGCCGTTGCGGCCGATGGTGACTCGGCTTTCGGGCATCGTGATCTTGCCTTCGATGCGGCCATCAATATAGAGCGCCTCGGAGCCGCTGATTTCGCCCTTGATGCACAGCGTGCGGCCGATGGTGGCCTGGTCTACGGGAGCGGTCACAGTCTTGGGGTTGTAAGCGTTGGGGTTGGAAGCCGGCGAGCCGGACTTCAAGAAGGAGTTATCCGACGACTGGAGCATGCGACCTTCCTTGGGTTCCCGCGGGCGTCGCGCTGGCTGGCGGCGTTGGTGCGGTGACTGAAATTTTCGGCCTTCGGCAGTTCGTGGCCTTCTGGCCAATTCGACTATCGCACAGAGGTAAGTTTTCCCTTAGATTACGGAAGAACGTGCCCATGCGGGCGAGGTGGGAGTGACGGCGGAATTGGCTCGGTAACGGATTTCAGGTGTGGCAGGCTAGCCTGAAGTTTGCAGGGTCCCGGAGAGCTCTTCCCACTCGGCGATCAGGCTGGCGTGACTCGCCTTCTGCTGGTTGAGTTCCTCGGAACGGCGCTGGCTCTGCTCCGCGCTGACGAAATTCTGCAGCTCGGTTTCCAGATGCGCGATCACCGCCTCGGCGCGGTTGATCTCTTCCTCCAGTTCGTGGACGCGGTTCTCCATCTGCTTGCGCTTGATGGGGTTCAGCCGCTTCTTGGGAGCTTCCGCCACGACAGAACCGCCGTGATTCCCGTTCGTTGAGTCCGCAGCTGTTTGCTTCCCACTTCTGCCAACATCAGGCAGAAGTGGGGCACCCGCAGTCGAAGAACTCGAGGGCGTGGGGTGGCCCATGCCTGCCCTGAGCGTAGTCGAAGGGTCTCGCCGCTTTTGCGAGACGTGGGAAGACGCGGTTGCCTCACCTACCAAGTCCATACCCGGCACATCCTCGAGCGTAGGGGCGACGTGCTGGCCACCTTGCTTGCGCCATAGATAGTCTTCGTAGTTGCCGGGGAAGATTTCGACCTTGCCGTCGCCGACTTCGAATACTCGCGTAGCCAGCCGGTCAATGAAATAGCGGTCGTGCGAAACGAAAACAACCGTGCCCGTATATTCCATGAGCGCGGTTAGCAGGACATCCTTCGCCCGCATGTCAAGGTGGTTGGTAGGCTCGTCGAGCAGCAGAAAATTCGCCGGATGCAACAGCAGGCGCAGCAGGGCGTAGCGCCCACGCTCGCCGCCGGAGAGGACTCCGATTTTCTTGAACACGTCATCTTCGGAGAACAGAAAACAGCCGAGCAGACTGCGCAACTCAGTCTCGGTCGAGCGCGGTGAAATCGCACCCAAGTCATCGAGAATCCGGGCGTCGGCGTCGAGCTCTTTGTACTGATCCTGCGCGAAATAGTCGGCCTGCACGTTATAGCCGAGGCGGAACTCGCCTGCGGTGAGCGGCTCGGTACCGGCGAGCAGCTTGATCAGCGTGGACTTGCCCGCACCGTTCACACCGACCAGGGCGATGCGGTCACCGCGCTCGATCATGAAGCTGACTTTTTCAAACACCGTCTTTCCTGAAGACTGCTCAGCGGCATTCTCCGGGCCGTCACCGTTTCGGCCCGGCAACTTGCGCGGCGGATACGTCTTCGCCACGCCCTCAAACTCCGCCACAATCCGGCCGCTCGCCTTGGGCTGCGGGAACTTGAAATGAATGGTCTTCTCTTCCGGCGGAACTTCGATCCGCTCCATCTTTTCGAGTTCCTTGATGCGGCTCTGGACCTGTTTGGCTTTGGTCGCCTGGTAACGGAAGCGGTTGATGAAGACTTCCAGTTGGTCGATCCGCTCTTTCTGGTTGCGATACGCGGCCTGCAACTGCTCGTTGCGCTGCGTCTTTTGCGCCAGGAACTTGTCGTAGTTGCCGGTGTAGAACCACAGCTTCTTGTTCCAGATTTCGGCGATCTTCGAGACGGTCACGTCAAGGAAATAGCGGTCGTGCGAGATGAGCACGAAGGCGTTCGGATAATTCTGCAGATATTCTTCCAGCCAGTTGCGCGCTTCGAGATCGAGATGGTTGGTCGGCTCGTCGAGCAAAAGGAGGTTGGGTTTTTGTAAGAGAAGCTTGGCAAGGGCGAGGCGCATCTGCCATCCGCCGGAAAATTCGTCAGTCTGCCGGTGCCAGTCTTCTTTGGTGAACCCCAGGCCCATCAGCACTCGCCCAACTTCTGCTTCGATCGAATATCCGTCGCGGGTGCGGAATTCGTGCTCCAGCACGTGATAACGATCGGCCACGGCTTGGTACTCGGCGCTGGTGTGGTCAAGCTCGGCCATCGAGTGCATGAGCGATTCCAGTTCCTTCTCCATGGCGCGCAGATCGTCGAACACCGACATGCACTCGGCAAACACAGTGCGGCCGGAGAGTGTGAGCCCATCCTGCGGCAGGTATCCAGCGGAAATTCCCTTGGCTTTGGTGAGTTCGCCGTAGTCGAGCGTGTCGAGCCCGGCCAGAATCTTCATGATCGTGGACTTGCCGGTCCCGTTCGCGCCGACCAGGCCCACGCGGTCCTGGGCGGTAATGAGCCAGTCCGCGTTCTCGAACAAAAGTTTGTGGCCGAAGCGTTTTCCGGCGCCGGAGAGCTGAATCATGATTCGTCTAAAACCAGGCTGGAATTATCGTAACAGGGGCCGCGGATCGAAGATCGGTGCGTCAGGCCAATGGAAAGCCGATCGGCCATCTCGACCTGTTGGTCCCGAACATTCGATACAATCGTCCGCACCGCTCGTCGATCTTGCCCTAATAGGGGCGACTCACAATGAACCAAGAGGAGGCAACGTGGAGTTTGTCATGTTTGAAGACGTAGACGGCATGGAAGTCTTTGTCAACCCGGAACGGGTCATCTGGGTCAGGGAATATCCGAATCAAACCACCGTCATCAGTTGCGGGCACGACGACAAGTTTGCGGTCCGGCTGGCTCCCGCTCATGCCGTTGCCGCGTTGGGAAAGGCGGTGCGCTAACGCGGCGTTACCTTTGAACCTCTTTCGCGAAAAACTCTACGGATGTGCGGCCGGAGCCCTAACCTACGGCCAGACGGCTTCGGCGATGGGATCTTTGGGCGAGGCGACGACCCGGGCGTTGCGCGCTCCAGGGTACGATCCCCAGAGTTCGCTGTGGAACTGGATGCGCTCGAGGGCGCGGTCGATCACCGCTTCGAGTTCGTGGAAATACTTTACTTCGCGGCCCTTGGCAAGCCGGCGCTTGGCTTCTTGCGGGCTGACCCACGTGGGGCGACGATTGGTTTCCTCGGGCCGGCGCATCTGGTGAACTTCCATCAGGAAAGCTTTCACCACGAATTCCTGGACGCCGCCTGGCTGCCAGAACACGCCCTTGGAATGAATGTAGAGATGGAAATGCCGCGGCTCAATCGTTCCAATCGCGCCCGCTTCCTCCGCCGCTTCCCGCTCCGCCGCCTGGCTGTGCGACAGCCGCGGATCCGGCGAGCCCTTGGGAAACGTCCATTTGTTCCCGCCATTGGTGTTCACCAGCAGGAATTCCACCGCCGTCCCTCGCCGCCGATAGCAAACCGCAGCTACCTGCAGCGGCAAGGACTTGGCTACGCGGGCTGAGCCCATGAGCATCCCCCTCCTGAAAACATGTTACTCGGAAGATATTTCATGAATGTTAAAGCGCAACGAAAAATGTGCACCGAAGATGGTTACCAAAGGATTACTTCCCACTGCAGCCCGCTCCCATAGACCACGCTTTCTGCCGCAAGAGTCCGTCC
>CAYOUY010000169.1:0-30916 GCA_964407245.1 uncultured Acidobacteriaceae bacterium | reverse complement strand
CGGTGTTCCGTCGCTGATTGCCGTCGCGCAGGATTCGAGCAAACGCGCCCAAGAATACGCCCTGGCCTACGCGCACGGCATCGGTTCGACGCGCGCCGGCGTGCTGCAGACGACCTTCCGCGAAGAAACCGAGAGCGATCTGTTCGGCGAGCAGGCGGTGCTTTGCGGCGGCCTGACGTCCTTGATCAAGAAGGGATTCGAAACGCTGGTCGAAGCCGGCTACGCGCCGGAAATCGCCTACTTCGAATGCCTCCACGAAGTGAAGCTGATCGTCGACCTGATCTACGAGGGCGGGTTGGCGCGCATGCGCTACTCGATCTCCAACACCGCGGAATATGGCGACCTGACCCGGGGCGAGAAAGTTGTAGGGCAGGAGACCCGCGCCGCGATGAAGAAAATTCTGGCTGACATCCAGAGTGGCGAGTTCGCCCGGGAATGGATCGCCGAGAACAAAAGCGGCGGACGCAATTTCGCCGCCCTGCGCGAGAAGGAAAAGCAGCACCCCATTGAGATTGTCGGCGCACAACTGCGCGGCATGATGAGCTGGCTGCCCCGCGAAGCAAAGAAATCGGCCGACGCGCCGAAGGAAAATCCCAAGAAGGTGGTGAATGCTTAAAGGCGCCGAAATCGTGCTGCAGTGCCTGCGCGCCGAAGGCGTGGAGCTGATGTTCGGCTATCCTGGCGGCGCCATCATGCCGCTCTACGATGCGCTCGAGGGCAGCGGCATTCGGCACGTGCTCACGCGGCATGAGCAGGGCGCGGTCTTCGCTGCGGAGGGATACGCGCGAGTGACGGGCAACGTTGGCGTCGCGCTCGGGACCAGCGGCCCGGGCGCAACGAATCTGGTTACCGGCATCGCCGATGCCAAGATGGATTCGGTTCCCCTGGTCTGCATTACGGGCCAGGTGCGCAGTGCGTTGATTGGCACGGACGCGTTTCAGGAGACGGACGTTTTCGGCGTGACGCTGTCGCTTACGAAATGGAGCCGGCTGGTCCGCACGCTCGATGAAATTCCCGAAGTGATTGCCGAGGGATTCCACTGGGCGCGCAGCGGACGCCCTGGCCCCGTCGTAATCGATATTCCCACCGACATTCTGAAGGCGAAAAAAGAATTCTCCGGGCCGGTGAAATTCACGCCCCACGCCCGGCCCGCCGATGCGAGGGCCGAAGGCGGATTTACCGACACGATCGTCGCAATGCTGCGGCAGGCTGCAAAGCCGGTCGCGCTAGTCGGCGCAGGCGCCAAGCTCTCGGGTGCGATTTCGGAGCTGCGAACCCTTCTCAACGATTTAGACATCCCGACGTTTGCCACGGTGCACGGTCTGGGTGCAGTTCCTCCACAATCGCCGTATTACCTGGGCATGGTGGGCATGCACGGCACCCGCGCGGCAAACACGGCGCTGCATGAAACAGACTTGCTGCTGGTCTTCGGCGCGCGGCTTGACGATCGCGTCACCGGAGATCCCACGCGCTTCGCCCCTCACGCCAAGATCGTGCACTTTGAAATTGATCCTGCGCAGCTCGATCGCGTGCGCCCCTGCGATCTCGCCGTGATTGGAGATCTCGCCGACACCATTCCGGCATTTCTGGCGGAATTGGGGCGGCATTCACTGCCCGACTTCGCCGAATGGCGCCGCGTGGCCTGCGGCCCGGAGCGTGCGGAGCTCGATCCGCGCGGGCTGGCGCAGCCCACCATCCGTTTTCTCGACGAACTCTTCAGCCGCCTGCCCGAAAACAACGTGATTCTTGCCGACGTGGGCCAACACCAGATGTGGGCAGCGCAGCGCTATCGCTCGGCCTCCCCGCGCGGCTTCATCACTTCCGGCGGACTGGGCGCGATGGGTTTCGCTCTGCCGGCCGCGGTAGGCGTGCAGCTGGCGAGGCCGAACACCTGCGTGCTGTGCGTCTCAGGCGATGGTGGTTTCCAGATGAACATTCAGGAACTGGCCACGGTGCACCGACTCGGCCTGCCTATCAAAATGGTCATAGTCGACAACAAGTATCTGGGGATGGTTCGCCAGTGGCAGCAACTGTTTTACGAGCGCAATTACGCCGAGACCGACCTAAGCGACAACCCGGATTTTGTGGAGATCGCGAAGGCGTACAAGATTCACAGCTTCCGCATGAATGAAGACGCCATGCGCGAGTTCCCGGTCTCGAGCGAGACAGGCGGCCAGATCGACCGCTTTCTTCGTTCGCCCGAGCCGGAATTGCTGGTGTTTGATTGCGCTCCCGAAGCGAACGTCTTTCCCATGGTTCCCTCGGGTGCGGCGCTTTCGGAAATGCTGCTGGAGGAAGAGCCGGCGCAGTAGGCAGTGGATTTCAGATTTTCGATTTCAGATTGCAGATTTCAAGACGAGATTGCTGAGATTTCAGATTCTGAAATCTGAGATCAACAATCTGCAATCGATTTCGGGAGGAAAGCATGCAGGCCTTTCACATTCGCTATCGCAATACTCAGGGAACGCTGATGCGGATTCTGAATGCGGCTTCGCGCCGTGGCCTGGATCTGCCTTCTGTGCACGCCGAACCGGCCGAGCATGATCACCAGATCACGCTATTGCTCGAGGTGAATCCCAAGCAGGTTGGCCAGCTGTTTCGTGAATGGCATGCAATTACGGATGTGATCCAGGTGCGCTCGGGCGCCGCACAAGCAACGCTGTGGACCGCGCCTCATCCTCCCGCGGGCGTGTCTCTCGAAGAAGCGCGCACGGCCGCGCGGGCATAGATTTGAGTTCAGTAGTCGATTGGGCAAGCATGACGGTCTCCTGGGCGACGTCATGCAACTTGGGGAACCTGCTCTCGCAGGTTCCCACTTTTTTCGCTCGGTTGTTCGATAGTCGGCTGAGCGTTTCGCATCTGCGACGCGAGTCTTGTACCCTCTGATTATGGATCTCAAGCACATCAGCCGCGGAATTACTGACGGGCGCGACCGCGCGCCGGCGCGCGCCATGTTCAAAGCCATCGGATTCACCGACGCCGACCTCAGTCGCCCATTGATCGGCGTGGCCAACACCTGGATCGAAACCATGCCGTGCAATTTCCACCTGCGGCGGCTTTCAGCCAAAGTGAAGGAGGGCATTCGCGACGCCGGCGGCACGCCCATGGAGTTCAACACCATCGCGATCTCCGACGGCGAGACCATGGGCACCGAGGGCATGCGTGCGTCCCTCGTCAGCCGCGAGTTGATCGCCGACTCCATCGAGTTGGTCTGCCGCGGGCAGTTATTCGATGCGGTGGTGTGCGTGGTCGGCTGCGACAAGACCATTCCCGCCGCCGCTATGGCTCTCGCTCGCATGGATCTACCCGGTATGGTGCTCTATGGCGGCACGATTGCCCCCGGCAGCTATCGCGGAAAAGACGTCACGATTCAGGATGTATTTGAGGCCGTCGGAGCGAACGCGGCCGGAAAGATTACAGATCAGGAACTGAAGAGCCTCGAGGATGTTGCCTGTCCGGGCGCGGGAGCGTGCGGCGGCCAGTACACGGCGAACACGATGTCGACGGTCATGGAGATGATCGGGCTTTCGCCCATGGGATTCAACAGTGTGCCCGCAATGGATGCGGAGAAAGACAAGGTCTGTTTCGACTGCGGCAAAGTTGTGATGAACATCCTCAAGAAAGGGATCAAGCCGCGCGACATCCTGACGCGCGAGGCTTTCGAGAATGCCATCGCCTCGGTGGCTGCAACCGGCGGCTCGACCAATGCGGTGCTGCACCTACTGGCCATCGCTCGCGAAGCGGGCGTGAACCTTCAAATTGACGATTTTCAAACTGTCAGCGAACGCACGCCGCTGCTTTGCGATCTGAAGCCTTCGGGGCGCTTCGTTGCGGCGGACATGCACCGCGCGGGCGGGATCGGCTTGCTGGCGAAACGGCTGCTGCAAGGGAAGAAGCTGCATCCGAACGCGGCGACCGTCACCGGTCTCTCGATTTCCGCGGAAGCCGAGAAGGCATACGAAACGCCGGGCCAGCAAGTGATCGCGGCGCTCGAGAAACCGCTGAAGGCAACCGGCGGCCTAGTCATTCTCAAGGGTAATCTTGCGCCGGAAGGATGCGTGGCCAAGATCAGCGGGCATGAGCGGATGGAACATCGCGGACCCGCTCGCGTGTTCGAATCCGAAGAGGACGCAATGGCCGCTGTGACCGGCAAGAAAATCCGCCCCGGAGATGTGGTCGTCATTCGCAACGAGGGACCGAAGGGCGGACCGGGCATGCGCGAAATGCTCAGCGTGACGGGAGCGATTGTGGGCGAAGGATTAGGCCAGTCGGTAGCGCTGCTGACCGATGGCCGTTTCAGCGGCGCTACGCACGGACTGATGGCGGGGCACGTTTCTCCTGAAGCTGCGTTGGGCGGACCGATCGCAGCGGTGCGCGACGGAGACATGATTCGTTTCGATGTCCGCAAACGGCTGCTGGAAGTCGAGATCAGCGACGACGTGCTGCGCCAGCGGATGGCGCAGTGGAAGCCTCCCCAGCCGCGGTATCCTACAGGGGTGTTCGCCAAGTATGGGGCGCTGGTTTCGTCGGCGTCGCAGGGCGCGGTTACAGGCCCGCGATAACTCCTGTAAGTAACGCCACACAGGATCGAGCAGTAGAGTATGGCTGTGAAAAAAACACTATTCGAAAAAATCTGGGATGCGCACGTGGTGGCGCAGCCGCCGGGGCGCTCGCCGATTCTCTATATTGACCTGCATCTGGTGCACGAGGTGACTTCGCCGCAGGCATTTGACGGCCTCCGCGCCGCCGGACGAAAAGTGCGCCAGCCTGCGCGCACCGTGGCCACCGTTGACCACAACATCCCTACCGAGCCGCGCGGAACTCCCATCACTGACCTGATCGCGGCGCGGCAGATCGCAACCCTGCAGCAGAACTGTAGAGACTTCGGCGTGCGGCTGTTCGACATGGATTCGCCCGAGCAAGGAATCGTTCACGTCATCGGCCCGGAGCTGGGCCTGACGCAGCCAGGGATGACCATCGTCTGCGGCGACAGCCACACCAGCACGCACGGCGCGTTCGGCGCGCTGGCATTCGGCATCGGCACGTCAGAGGTCGAGCACGTTCTCGCCACGCAGTGCCTGGCGCAGCAAAAACCGAAAACGATGAAGATCGACGTACACGGGAAGCTGGAGGATGGCGTGACGGCGAAGGACCTTGCGCTCGGTATCATCGGTCAGATCGGCACCGACGGTGCGACCGGCCACGTGATCGAGTATGCCGGGCCGGCGGTGAGTGCGCTCTCCATGGAAGGGCGCATGACGCTGTGCAACATGAGCATTGAAGCCGGAGCCCGTGCGGGCATGGTGGCGCCGGATGAGACCACGGTCGCCTATGCAGCAGGCCGCCAGTTCGCGCCGATCGGCGATGAGTGGGACCGGGCCCTCGAGCAGTGGCGCAATCTTCCCACCGACGACGGCGCCGCGTTTGACAAAGTTGTGGACATCGACGCCGCGCAGCTTTGTCCGTTCGTGACTTGGGGAACAAATCCAGGGATGGTCGCCCCAGTGACGGGGCGCGTGCCTGACATCAACGGCATGCGCGAAGCGGAACGGCGTTCGACTGAGCTGGCCCTTCAGTACATGGGGCTCGAGCCGGGACGGCGCATCGAAGATATTGGTATCGATCGCGTGTTCATTGGGTCGTGCACGAATTCTCGCATCGAAGACCTGCGCGCTGCCGCGCGCGTGGCCAAGGGGCACCATGTGAATTCCAAAGTGCGGGCGATGGTGGTGCCGGGATCGCAAGCGGTGAAGCGGGCGGCTGAGCAGGAAGGGTTGCATCGAATTTTTCAGGATGCCGGGTTTGAATGGCGCGAGTCGGGATGCTCCATGTGTCTGGGCATGAACCCGGACATCCTGCAGCCGGGAGAGCGCTGCGCCTCCACCAGCAACCGCAATTTTGAGGGACGCCAGGGACGGGGGGGACGGACGCATCTGGTCAGTCCGATGATGGCGGCGGCAGCAGCGATTGCCGGGCATTTTACGGATATCAGGAATTGGAAGTTTCGGTGAGTATGCCCATTCTTGACAAAAAGAGAAGAAAGCAGGTTTCTCGACTGCGCAGAATTGCCGGACGGCAATTCTGCTTCGCTCGAAATGACAAAGATTAGGTTGAAACAATGAAACCCTTTACCGTCCATACCGGGCGCGTGGCACCGCTCGATCGGGTCAACGTAGATACGGACCAGATCATTCCGAAGCAGTTTTTGAAGCGCATCGAGAAGACGGGCTTTGGACAATTCTTGTTTTACGACTGGCGCTTCGACGGCGGGGGCAAGAAGAATCCCGACTTCGTTCTGCACGCGCCGCGCTATCAGGGTGCCACCATCCTGGTCGCGGGGAAGAATTTCGGATGCGGTTCGTCGCGCGAACATGCCGTGTGGGCGCTGGCGGACTTCGGCTTTCGCGCCGTTATCTCTTCTTCCTTTGCCGACATCTTCGCCAACAACAGCACCAAGAACGGATTCCTTACCGTACGGCTCAGCGAGAATGAAGTCGCGGAACTGATGCGTCGGACGGAGGGAATCGACGACTACCGGCTCACCATTGATCTGGAAAAGTGCGAGGTTCGCGACGATCACGGATTTCGCGCGCAGTTCGCGATTGATGATTTCGTCCGGCATTGCCTGCTGAACGGACTGGATGACATTGGCCTTACGCTGCAGCACGAGGCGGAGATCGCGGCCTACGAGGCACGCCATCCGCTGACGCACCAAGGGTAACCGACGCTCTCGAAATCGCTCGAGATTAAGGACTCGTCAAGGGAGGTAAAGAATTGTAAAACCGCCGCACCGGCCTTGACCTGCCGCAGGCCCCCGGTTGATGCTGGAAGTGCCGATTCTCGCAGCAATGGCGTGCCGGTAGCGGGTCCGATCTGCTCAAATGGGGAAATCCCCTTGCAAGAAAGAATCCCGGCCCACTTACGTCAAAATTGCCGAAACGAAGCCTACAATGCTTACGTCTAATATTAGGTTTCGTCCTGGGCTCATCAGCGTCCGGCGATCCGCAAATCTGCCAATATGACTGAACTATTTCGCCCTGATAACAGCTCCCGCGTCATGCCCCTTGGGTGCGCATGCGTTATGACCATCGTCGCCCTTGTGGCGTCTTGCCTGTCCCTGCTCGACTGCAGCAGCGCAGACTCAAAACAGCAGAAGGCCCAGGCCGCCGCTCCCCATGCAGTTTCAGTTGCTGTTGCGGCCGTCCAACGGCAGGACGTGCCCGTTTACCTTACGGGCCTGGGAGCGGTAACGGCTTTTTATACCGCGAACATCAAGAGCCGTGTCGACGGCCAAATCATGAAGGTTAATTTTCGGGAGGGGCAGATCGTCCACGAGAACGATTTGCTGATTGAGATTGACGATCGTCCTTACAAAGTTCAGCTCGAGCAGATGGAAGCAACTCTGTTCAAGGATCAGGCTTCGTTGCGGGACGCCAAGCTGAATCTGGATCGCTACACGGCGCTGATTCCCTCCGGCAGCATCTCGCAACAGCAAGTGGACACGCAAAAGGCTACCGTAGATCAGCTCGACGGGCAGGTCCGCACCGACCAGGCGCAAATCGACAACGCGAAACTGCAGATTGTCTATTGCCACATCACGGCGCCATTTACCGGGCGCGTTGGCCTGCGGCAGGTCGATCCGGGCAACATTGTTCATGCCGCCGACACGAATCCCATGTTGATTCTCACGCAGCTGCAGCCGATCGCCGTCATCTTCACTCTCCCGGAAGATCAACTGCAGACGGTCGCGCAGCATATGAAACAAGGAACTTTGGAGGTGGACGCTTTCAGCCGCGACGACCAGACCAAGCTGGCAACGGGCAAGCTGCAGACGATCGACAACGAGATTGATCCCACAACCGGAACGGCAAAACTCAAGGCCGTTTTCGACAACAGAGACAACAGCCTGTGGCCCAACCAGTTCGTCAACGCCTCTCTGCTGCTTGAAACCCGGAAGAACAGTACCACCGTGCCCACCGCGGCAATTCTGCGCGGTCCGCAAGGCACCTACGTTTACGCCGTCAATCCTGACAAAACGGTGGAAGATCGCGCTGTTACCGTCTCACTCACGCAGGGAGACACGACTGTTGTTACGAGTGGTCTAAATCCGGGCGACACGGTCGTGACTGACGGGCAGGACAAGCTGCAACGCGGCAGCCGGGTTGAGCCGCGATCTGGCCCGCCCGCCGCGCCTGCTGGCGGCAACACGGCAAACGCGCCAGGAAGTCAGCGTACAAATCCGCCAGCCACAGGAACACCAGTTTCAGGAACCGCACGTTCAGGAACCTCAGGTTCATGAGTCCCTCACGGATCTTCGTTCTCCGCCCGGTGGCGACCACGCTGCTGATGGTGGGAGTGGTGCTCGTGGGCTGGGTTGCTTTCATGCAGCTGCCGGTCTCGGCCCTGCCTGAGGTTGATTACCCCACCATTCAAGTCGTGACCTTCTACCCCGGAGCCGACCCCGACGTGATCGCGTCGTCGGTAACGTCCCCGCTGGAACGTCAATTCGGACAGGTCCCCGGCCTCAGCCAGATGACTTCGACCAGTTCGTTTGGCAGCTCGGTGATCACGCTGCAGTTCGGCCTCGATCAGAACATTGATGTTGAAGAACAGCAGGTGCAGGCCGCGATTAACTCGGCGCAGACCTATCTGCCGACTGACCTCCCCAATCCTCCCATCTACAACAAGGTGAATCCGGCAGACGCGCCCATTCTCACGCTGGCTCTAAGTTCTGATTTCTTGCCGCTGTCGAAGGTGGAGGATTTGGCCGACACTTCGCTGGCGCAGAAGATCTCGCAACTGCCGGGCGTTGGGCTAGTCTCGATCAGCGGCGGCCAGAAACCGGCCGTGCGCATTCAGGCGAATCCCACGGCGTTGTCGGGCTACGGACTGAGCCTGGAAGACCTGCGCGCAGCGCTCATCCAGGCCAACGTGGATCAGGCCAAGGGCGTCATCGACGGATCAAGACAGTCCTACACCATCGGCGCCAACGATCAGCTTTTTTCCAGCGATCAGTACAAGCCGATTGTCGTGGCCTACCGCAATGGCGCGCCGGTGCGGCTGAGCGACGTCGCGAATGTGATCGACGGCACGGAAAACAACAGGCTGGCTGCGTGGATGAATCTGAGCCCGGCGGTCATCGTCAACATTCAGCGCCAGCCCGGCTACAACATCATCAGCGTGGTCGATCGCATCAAGAAGCTGCTGCCACAGTTGCAGGCCTCACTCCCGCAAACGGTAAAAGTGCAGATTCTGACCGACCGCACAACAACCATCCGCGCTTCGGTGAAGGACGTCGAGTTTGAATTGATGCTGGCCATCGCCCTGGTGGTGATGGTGGTCTTCCTCTTCCTGCGCAATCTTTCCGCCACTGTGATTCCAAGCGTTGCCGTGCCGCTGTCGCTGATTGGCACGTTCGGTGTGATGTACCTGCTGGGCTACAGCCTGAACAACCTCACGCTGATGGCGCTCACCATCTCCACGGGATTTGTGGTGGATGACGCCATCGTGATGATCGAGAATATCGACCGCTTTCTCGAGGCGGGCGACTCGCCGCTCGAGGCGGCGCTGAAGGGATCGAGCCAGATCGGTTTCACGATCATTTCCTTGACGGTCTCGCTGATCGCAGTATTGATCCCATTGTTGTTCATGGGCGATATCGTGGGGCGGCTGTTCCGGGAGTTCGCGGTCACACTGGCCGTGACGATTCTGGTCTCTGCCGGAGTCTCGCTCTCGCTCACGCCGATGATGTGCGCCAAGCTGTTAAGGCCTCAAAAAGAGGGCAACAGAGGCCGGTTCTACGACCTGACCGAAGACTATTACCACCGGATCATCGCGTTCTATGGGCGAACGGTGAAGTGGGTGTTGAAACACCAGACGGCAACCCTGCTGGTCACGTTCACAACGCTCGTCTTGACGCTGGCTCTCTACGTGATATGTCCCAAGGGATTTTTTCCGGTGCAGGATACCGGGGTAATTCTGGGAATCTCCGAGGCCCCCGATGACGTTTCTTTTGAAGCGATGTCGCAGCGGCAACAGGAGCTGGCAAAAATCATCCTGCAGGACAAGGACGTCGACAGCTTGTCGTCGTTCATCGGCGTTGACGGTACAAACACAACGCCGAATGCCGGGCGCATCCAGATCAACCTGAAACCACGCGACGAGCGCGCCGAAGATGCGTCGGCGATTATCCGCCGCCTACAGCCGCAGCTGGCAAAGGTGGAGGGCATCACGCTCTATATGCAGCCCGTGCAGGATCTGACGGTGGAAGACCGGGTCAGCCGCACGCAGTTTCAGTATTCGATCGAGGACGCCGACGCGCAAGAGCTCGCGCAGTGGACACCCAAGCTTGTGGCCAAGCTGAAGACCCTGCCCGAACTGCGCGACGTAGCCACTGATCAGCTAAACAACGGGCTGAGGACCAACGTCATCATCGATCGCGATACGGCATCGCGGCTTGGAATATTCCCGCAAGCCATCGACAACACTCTGTATGACGCTTTTGGGCAAAGGTTGGTCTCCATCATTTTCACGCAGCTGAACCAGTACCACGTGGTGCTGGAAGTCCTGCCCAGCTTTGCCCAGACGCCGGATGCGCTGAAGGACATTTATATCCGTCCCAGTGTCACATCCGGCAACACCGGCGCCCCGACGGCGAACGGCACCACCGTAGCCACCAGCGGCTCTCCGGTTCCGATTTCAACATTCACGCGGATGCAGTCCACCAGCACGTCACTATCGGTCAATCACCAGGGACAATTCCCTGTCGTGACCCTTTCGTTTAACCTCGCGCCGGGCGGATCGCTGGGCGACGCCACCAGGGCCATTCAGCAGGCGGAAAAAGACATTCAGCTGCCGGCCAGCATTCACGCATCGTTCCAGGGAACGGCTTCCGCATTTCAGAATTCGCTCGCCACGGAACCATACCTGATTCTGGCGGCGGTGATCACGGTCTACATCGTGCTCGGCGTCTTGTATGAGAGCTACATTCACCCGGTCACGATTCTTTCGACTCTGCCTTCCGCCGGCGTGGGCGCGATTCTGGCACTGATGCTCACCGGGAACGATCTCACCGTGGTGGCGCTGATCGGCATCATTCTTCTGATCGGCATCGTGAAGAAGAACGCCATCATGATGATTGACTTTGCGCTCGAGGCCGAACGCGAGGAACACAAACCGCCGGAAGAAGCGATCTATCAGGCATGCTTGCTGCGCTTCCGTCCCATCATGATGACGACGATGGCCGCGCTGCTCGGCGGCTTGCCGCTCGCGCTCGGCTCGGGAACCGGAGCGGAATTGCGCCGCCCGCTGGGCATCACAATTGTGGGCGGCCTGTTGCTCAGCCAGTTGCTCACGTTGTATACGACCCCCGTGGTGTATCTGTGGTTTGACCGGCTGGCGCAGCGGTTTGCCCGCTATCGCATCGGCAATCCCATTCCGCACGAGGCGATGTCGGATTAGGCATGCTCTTGTAGAAGATGGGTTTGTAGACTGGGTTTGTTGACAATGAGCATTTCGGCCCCATTTATTAAGCGCCCGATTGGCACGTCGCTGTTGGCGGCGGCGCTGATCATGTCGGGAATTCTTGCCTTCAATTTCCTGCCGGTTGCTTCGTTGCCCCGCGTCGATTTCCCGGTCATCAGCGTGGGAGCCAGCTTGCCCGGCGCCGACCCGCAAACCATGGCGTCGGCCGTGGCAACGCCCCTGGAGCGCCAGTTTGGACGCATCTCCGCGGTCAACCAGATGACTTCTTCCAGTCAGCTGGGCTCTACCGGCATCACCATGCAGTTTGATCTGAACCGCAATATTGATGCCGCAGCGCGCGACGTGCAGGCGGCGATTAATGCTGCCAGGGGCCAGTTGCCGGCCAACCTTCCCAGTAATCCGAGCTGGCGCAAGGTGAATCCGTCCGATTCCCCCATCCTGATTCTGGCTTTGTCGTCGGACACAATTCCGGTGCCGCAGATGTACGACGTCGCCGACTCGATTCTTTCCCAGAAGCTGGCGCAAGTCGAGGGCGTCGGGCAGGTTTTTGTTTGGGGTTCCTCGCAGCCCGCCGTTCGAGTCGAGGTAAATCCCATGCTGCTGAACAAGCTCGGGGTTGGCCTTGACACAGTTCGCAATGCTCTGAATGCGGCCAATTCCAACACCGCCAAAGGATCGGTTTCCGACCTGACGCGGGTGTATTCGTTCTCGGATACCGATCAGCTTTTCACCGCCGACAAGTACCGGCCGCTGATCGTCTCCTACAAAAATGGTGGCGCAGTGCGCGTCGGCGATGTGGGCGAAGTGAAGGACGACGTTGCGGATGTGCGCAACATTGGACTCGCCAATGGCAAACCGGGCATCCTCATCCCTATCTTCCGCCAGCCTGCCGCCAACGTCATTGACACTGTGGATCGCGTCCGCGCGATCCTGCCATACCTGCAGTCTTCGATTCCCCCGGCTATCAATCTCACCGTGTTGTTGGACCGCACCGTGACGGTGCGAGCGTCAGTGAAGGACATCGAAACGACCCTGCTGATTTCTATCTTCCTCGTCATCATGGTCGTGTTCATGTTCCTGCGGACAGTGCGCGCCACGATCATCCCCAGCATAGCCGTGCCCATGTCGCTGATTGGGACCTTCGGCGCGATGTATTTACTCGGATACAGCCTAGACAATCTCTCGCTGATGGCGCTGGCCATTTCAACCGGTTTCGTGGTCGACGATGCCATCGTCGTGCTCGAGAATATTACTCGCTACGTAGAACACGGCATGGATGCGGTCAAAGCGACTTTCAAGGGAGCGGCGGAGATTGGTTTCACCGTAGTCTCCATGAGCACGTCGCTGGTCGCGGTCTTTATTCCATTGTTATTAATGGGCGGAATCGTAGGCAGATTATTCCGAGAGTTTGCCGTCACTCTGAGTGTGGCCATTGGCGTGTCGCTTATGGTGTCGCTGACCGTCACTCCGACAATGTGCGCAAAATTTCTGCGTGCGGAAAAGAAGCAAGAAAAACATAACCTTTTCTACCGCACGAGCGAATGGTGCTTCGGCCGGATGCTTGCCGTTTATACCCACTCTCTACGCTGGGTGCTTCGACATCAGCCGGTGACGCTGACCGTCACAATCCTCGTAGCCGCTCTTAGCGTCTTCCTGTACATCAAAGTTCCCAAGGGATTTTTCCCGCAGCAAGACACGGGACGAATCGGAGGGACAGTCATGGCAGCGCAGGATATTTCATTCCAGTCCATGAGCAACAAGATGCGTCAGTATGTGGGCATCGTGATGAAAGATTCCGCCGTTAATACGGTAGCGGGGTTCGCCGGTGGCGGCTCGCCTTTGAATCAGGGCCGCTTCTTCATGATGCTAAAGCCGCTGGAGCAACGCGGCGCCTGCAAAAGGCAGCACTTCTGGGAAACCTGCCGATACGTAACCGCCGACGATGTGATCAATCGTTTGCGCGGAAAACTTGCCGTTGTGCCGGGAGCAACCCTGATCATGCAGTCGTACCAAGATCTGACGATCGGCGGCAGATACGGCAATGCGCAGTATCAATACACCTTGCAGAGTGCAAACCTGGCGGACTTGAACAACTGGGCGCCGCGCGTGCTGGAGAAACTGAAAGCGCTGCCGGAATTGCGCGATCAAAACTCCGACCAGCAGGACAAGGGATTGGAAGCCCAGCTGGTAATCGATCGCGATACGGCCAGCCGCATGGGCATTACCGCACAAACCCTGGACAACGCCCTCTATGACGCCTTCGGACAGCGGCAAGTCTCCACCATGTACCGGCCGCTGAACCAGTATCACGTGGTCATGGAAGTTGCGCCGCAATTTCAGCAGACTCCCGAGGCCTTGCAGAACATTTACCTGCGCTCGACTGCCGGAACGCCAGTGCCGCTGTCGGCTTTCACGCACTACGAACCGTCGAACACGCCGCTGGCCGTGAATCACCAGGGGCAGGTGCCTTCGGTGACCATCTCGTTCAATCTCGCCCCCGGGGTTTCGCTGGGTCAGGCAACCGAGGCGATCCAGAGCGCCCAGGCCGCACTCGGCTTGCCGGCGACGATTCAGGCAAGCTTTCAGGGGACAGCGGCAGCATTTCAGGACGTGAAGTCGAATATGCTAATCCTGATCATTACCGCGCTGGCTGCCGTCTACATTGTTCTGGGAATGCTCTATGAGAGCTACGTCCATCCCGTTACGATTCTTTCTACGATACCCTCAGCCGGCGTGGGTGCCCTGTGGGCACTGCTTCTTACGCACAACGAACTCAATGTTATTGGAATGATCGGCATCATCCTGCTGATCGGCCTAGTGAAGAAGAACGCCATCATGATGATCGACGTCGCTCTCGACGTCGAACGCACCCAGGGCAAGAAATCGGAAGAAGCGATTTACGACGCCTGCCTGCTGCGCTTCCGCCCCATTATGATGACCACGATGGCCGCGCTGCTGGGCGGGCTGCCTCTGGCGCTGGGCACAGGAACAGGCTCGGAACTGCACCGGCCGCTCGGGATCACGATTGTCGGAGGACTGATCGTGAGCCAGGCGTTGACGCTGTTCACCACGCCCGTGGTTTACATCTATCTCGACCGGCTGCGGCTGGCGTTGCGCGGCGGTCACGACGAAGCTCTGCCGGACACGTCGTCTCCCACAACCCCCCATCCGAGGCCTGCGCACTGAGCAGGCGCGTGCAGCACGTGAGTGCTGCGATGCGCTAAGATGCTGATGCACCAAGTCACGACCACCCGGATGACAAGCACTCAGATGGCTGTGCAACCTCGCCGGAACGATTCGGCATCGCACCAGACTGATTGGAATCTGACTGGCTGGAATCTCGGCGGCGGGTAGTGGGCTGCACAGCCCACTACCCGGCGGCGGCTGCGCAAGAGACGGCTTGTCCCGTATTATAGTGGTCAACACCGGTACCGTTTTGAGAGCCATGCTTCCTCCCGGGAATTGAGCGGGCAGGCTGGTGTGTTCCCAATACTTTTTTCGAAATCTTCTTTCAGGAGTTACGGATGCTAAAGAAAGCAGCGGCCATGTTGCTGGTTTGCGCGGGCATGGCCACCTGGCTCAGTTGTGGAAAAACTTCCAACGGTTACGTCTACGCGACCATCCCTGAGCCAAGTCAAATTGTTATCTATCGCGAAGATCCCGCCTCAGGTGTACTCACGGCGCTGCCGGGGAGCCCGTTCGCGGGGGGACCCGGGGTTATCGCCATTGCAGTTCATCCGTCCAAGCAATTCTTGTATACGGCGAACTCCGGCCAGAGCGACATATCGTTGTATGACATCGCCAGTGACGGCACCCTGGACGAAGTCACGCCCCGCACGTCCGTGGTAGGCACGCCGTTGTTTCTCGTAATGGACACTACAGGAGCCTACCTGTATGTCGGCTGCGACGGGCCAAGCAGTGTGACGGCTTTTTCCATCGCCTCCGGCGGAGCTCTGACTCAGGTCGGCGAGCCCTACCAGATTGGAACCGCGCCGCTCGGTATGGCGATAACGCCGGGAGGAGGTTTTCTTTATATCACGGGCACGAGTTCTTCCCCCGCCCAACCCGGAATCGTGCAGGCTTTCAGCCTGAGTGCCGGAACTCTTACTCCTGTAGCGGGTTCACCGTTTACTACGGGAAGAACTCCCGAAGGAATGGCAATCACCCCTGACGGATCGTTTCTATACATCGCAAACTTCGGCGACAACACGATCTCGGAATTTCAGATCGGAACGACAGGAGCCCTGAGTGGTCTTCCGGAATCTCCAGTCGGCGAGACGTATCTGGGACCGACTTTTTTGCTGGTGGACAATACCGGCAGTTACCTCTATGTCGCCAACAAAGGTTCGGGCAACGTGGCTGCCTACAGCATCAGTTCTGGTGGAACAATTCAAGTTTTGCCCAACTCGCCGTTTGGCAATGGCGGGAATCCGGGCGTTCTCGCCATCGATCCCAGCGGGAATTTTCTGTTTACCGGCACCCAGGGGGGGAGTCTCTGGGTTCAATCCTTTACACTGTCCACGAGTACGGGAACTCTTGTTGAAGTGGGCAATTACCCTGTGGGAACCAACGGAGGTCCGACCTCTCTCGCGGTTGTGCATTAACGGATGCATCAGCGCAGGTGCGCGGAGCTTTGCAAGGCGGCTTTGTTCTTGCGGCGGCCCTCATCGCCGCTTGATATTTGACAACGACATGACAAATCGGGCCGCAGCCCACGGGAGAATACTTCTGACGATGCGCAAACTGGGGTGAACCGCGGCCTGGCTCACGCATCCAACTGTGGGGCTGTCGAGCAAACGCCGGAATAAATTGCAGAGCCTATGAGAATCGCCAGCGCAGCCAGCGCCTTCCCCAAGCAATACTATTCGCAGAAATTCCTGCTGGAGCAACTCCAGGAGTACTGGGGCGACCGGCTGCCGAATCCGCAAGTGCTGGCGCGGCTGCATCGCAACGTCGCAGTCGAAGGACGCCATCTCGCGTTGCCCACCGAGAAATACTACGACATCGCGACCTGGGGCCAGGCCAACGACCTGTGGATCGAAGTGGCGCAGGAACTGGGCGAACAGGCGCTGTGCCGCGCCCTGCACCATGCCGGGCTGGAAACCGGTGATCTGGGAGCGCTGTTTTTTGCTTCGGTCACCGGAATTTCCAGTCCCTCGATTGATGCTTTGCTGGTGAACCGCATGGGGCTGCCTGCCAACATCCGCCGTGTACCGATCTTTGGGCTAGGGTGTGTCGCTGGTGCTGCGGGAATTGCGCGAGCGGCCGATTACGTTCGCGCCTATCCTTCGCAGTCGGCGGCTCTTGTATCGGTGGAGTTGTGCTCACTCACGATTCAACGCGACGATCTTTCCGTCGCCAACCTGATCTCTTCCGGCCTCTTCGCCGATGGCTCGGCCGCGGTGATCGTGACCGGCGACGATGTGAACGCCAACGGCCCAGCCATTCTCGCGACGCGCTCGGTCTTCTATCCTGACACCGAAGAGATGATGGGATGGAAGGTCACGGAAAAGGGATTCCGCATCACGCTTTCGCCGGAAGTACCCGCGCTGATCCGCGAACACCTGGGCCACGATGTAGAGGCCTTCCTTGCCGATCATGGACACAAGCGCGGCGACATCGGAAGCTGGGTGCTGCATACGGGAGGGCCGAAAGTTCTGGAGGCAACCGCGGCCGCGCTCGATTTGCATAACGGCCAACTCGATGCGTCGTGGGAATGCCTGAGGAGAGTGGGTAATCTTTCCTCCGCTTCCGTGCTGGTGGTGCTGGAAGATGTGATGAGAAACCGGCGTCCCAAGCCCGGAACATTGGGATTGCTGGCGGCGATGGGCCCGGGGTTCTGTTCCGAGCTCGTGCTGCTGGAATGGTGATCAGCCAAGGGAATGGCACAGCGAATCACAAGATGAGATGACCTATGAACTGCCCAGCGCGACGGATGTTTTCGTAGTCGGCGGTGGTCCGGCGGGTCTTGCAGCCGCGATTGCAGCGCGGCAGCGCGGCTTTGACACGATTGTGGCCGACGGCATGCATCCGCCCATCGACAAAGCCTGCGGCGAAGGCCTGATGCCGGATGCGCTCGAGGCGCTCGCTCAATTGGGCATCCGTCTCTCTTCCGGCGAGGCTCATCCATTCTGCGGAATTCGTTTTCTAAGCTCTTCCTTGGCGGCGGATGCGGATTTTCCGTTTCATGGCCGTGGTCTCGCACTGCGCCGCATTGCCCTGCATCGTGTGTTGATGGAACACGCGGCCCGACTGGGCGCGACGTTGCTGTGGGGAACTGCAATCACAGGCGTCAGTCGGGAAGGGGTTCACATCGGCGGCCACGTTGTGCGTGCGCGCTGGATCATCGGCGCCGATGGCGCCAACTCGCGCGTTCGGCGCTGGGCGGCCCTCAGCGCCGGTCCGCGCCCGCGTCTGCGTTACGCATTTCGCCGCCATTACCGCGTTGCTCCCTGGACCAACCACATGGAAGTGTATTGGGGGAGGTACTGCCAAGGTTACGCTACCGCAGTCAGCGACGACCGGGTTTGCGTCGCATTGGCATCGCACGATTCTACGCTGCGACTGGAGACGGGACTGCAAGCGCTGCCGGAATTGAGTGCGCGGTTGCGCGGCGCGGAAACCGTCTCCAGCGAAAGAGGCGCGCTGACGGGCAATCGCAAATTCAGGCGCATCTGGCGCGGTAATGTCGCGCTGATTGGAGACGCGTCCGGAACCGTCGATGCCATCACAGGCGAAGGGATGGGGCTGGCGTTTCGGCAGGCGGTAGTATTGGCGAAGTGCCTGGAATCTGGCGAGCTGGCGAATTATCAGGCCGAGCATCGCCGCCTCATGTTGCGCCCGTGGTGGATGGCGCGGCTGATGCTCATGCTCGACGGTCGCTCCGCGCTCCAGCAGCGAACGTTGCAGGTCTTCCAGAGGCATCCGGAAGTTTTCCGGCGGCTCGTGGCGCTGCATGTCGGCGCACTGCCGCCGCCGACCCGGCTTGTGTGGGACGGCCTGACTCTGGGCTGGGGCCTGTTGACCGCGTGAACATGACCAAATCCCTACACTTTCTAACGTTCATCCTTGTTCTGATCTTTCTCATCGCAGGCGGCGCTGCCGCGCAATCTCAACAGACCAGCCTCCAGGTTGATCCCGCCAAGACAAGTCTGAAGTTCACTCTCGACGCCGCCCTTCACACTGTGCACGGAACGTTTCAAGCCAAACCCACAGCTCTGCAGTTCGATCCCGCCTCGGGACGCATGTCGGGAGAAATTTTGGTGGATGCGAAGAGCGGCGAAACCGGCAACGGCATGCGCGACCGCAAGATGCACAAAGAAGTGCTCGAGAGCGAGCGCTATCCTGAAGTTTCATTTCGCCCCGATCGCGTGGAAGGCTCGGTGAGCGCAGGAAAATCTTCCGTGCGCGTGCACGGAATGTTCAGGGTTCATGGCGTGGATCGTGAGATCACGGTTCCGGCTGAAGTGGAAATGGCCGCAGACCACTGGGCGGCGACCGTGCATTTCACCGTTCCTTACGCCAAGTGGGGAATGAAGAATCCGAGTAATTTCTTCTTGCACGTGAGCGACTCGGTAGAAATTGATCTGTCGGCCGCGGGAAGCGTCGCTCAGTCGGTTGTGCACAGTCCTGCTCAATAACCGTCCAGCGGCGTGATTCCCTTTCCTTCGACGCATTCGTAGCAGCGGCCCACTACGAGGCTCTTGTATTCTTCCGTCTGGCCGCTGGGCCAGTGGATCACTGCGCGGTCAATCTGATTGCGCTTCTCCAGCCCAAAAGTCAGTGCCAGCTCCGATTGTGAAAGGTAGCTTGAGCCGCCTTTGACCACGCGCGATTGCGTGAGTCCGCCGGCTGAAACTTGCACCACTGCGCCGATCGCATCGCGATTGGACTTGGTTCCCACCAGGCGAAAACGGATGCCTCGATTTCCGCTGAGTTGATCGTTGCGATAAAGATACGCGGGTCCGTTGTTGGTCGTGAGTAGGAGATCAAGGTCACCATCGCGGTCGAAGTCGGCGTAGGCAAGTCCGCGTCCGACCCTTGGTTGATCGAATCCGCCTCCGGCCTCCGCCGCGACGTCACGAAAACTTCCCCTGCCATTGTTGAGAAACAGCTCGGCGGGCTGGGCGTAGCCCACGTTGCCGCGAATGTTGCGCACGGTCTCATCAATGTGTCCGTTGGCCACGGCAAAATCGAGCCAGCCGTCCAGGTTCACATCGAAGAAAACGCAACCGAAGCCCAAACTGTTTCTGGAGGCCAGTCCCACTCCCGATTGCGCTGCAACGTCCTCAAAGCCATGGCCGCTCGCGCGATACAGCCCGATCATTTCGTTGTCGAAGTTCGTGATGGCCACGCCGGGCGAACCGGAGTTGTCGAAATCTCCCACGTCAATTCCCATTCCGGCGCGGGCTTTGCCCTCGTTGCTGAAGGCGAGTCCTGCCTCCACAGCGGCATCTTTGAAAGTTCCATTGCGCTGGTTGCGGTAGAACTTGTTTGGCTGCGTGTCGTTGGCCACCAGGACATCCGGCCAGCCCTCGTTCATGAGCATCGCCACGCCCAGTGACTTCGAACTGCTGTCGAAAATTCCACTTGCGGCAGTTACATCTTCGAACGTCCCATTGCCGCGATTGTGAAACAGCCAGCAGGTCTGTCCGCGATATGCCTCCGGCGTGCAGTATGATTTATGCTTTCCATCCAGACTGCAGAACACGTCGTGTTCCGGCGACCACTTCACGTAGTTGCAGACAAAAAGATCGAGCAGGCCGTCGCGGTCGTAGTCAAACCACAGCGCCGAGGTGCTGAATCCCTCGCGCCCACCCAAGCCGCTCGCGTTGGTCACGTCCACAAACGTCCCTTTGCCGGTGTTGCGAAACAGCCGATTTTGTCCGACGCAGGTGATGAGAATGTCCGGAAAGCCGTCGTTGTTGTAGTCGCCGACCGCGACGCCCATGCCGTAGAGTTCGACATCCAGGCCCGCGCGCGCCGTCACGTCCGTGAAGGTTCCGTTGCGGTTATTGCGATACAGGCGAAGTGTCGTGCGGCTCTTCTTGCGGCCCGGCCAGTCGGCTCCATTGACGAGCAGGATGTCCTGCCATCTATCGCGATCGTAGTCGAGAAAAGCGCAGCCTGACCCCAAAGTTTCGGGCAAGAATTTTCCCCCGAAGGCCCCGCTGTTGTGTTGGAAGTGAATTCCCGCCTGACTGGTGACATCTACTAGTCGAAAACCGAGAGACGACGATGCGCTGGTTTGTGGGAACGCGGAAGTACCGGACAACTGCGACCACGCCGCCAAACCTGCAACGCCTTCCAGGAAGGACCTGCGATTCACGGAACGTTCACCAGCCCGGCGCGAATCGCGTAGACGACCAGTTCCGCGGTCTTGTGGATTCCCAACGAATTCATGATATTGGCGCGGTGAACCGCGACCGTATTCGCGCTCAAATCAAGAGCATTGGCAATTTCTTTATTCGACTTGCCGTCAACAATCATCTGAAGGACTTCCAGTTCGCGCGGTGTGAGCGCGGAGCTGCGCTCGCCCTTGAGCGCCACCCGTTGCGCGACCTGCGGATCGAACACGCGCTCTCCCGCTGCGACCTTGCGTATGGCAGTTCCCAGCTCAAGATCGAGCGCGTTCTTGAGCACGTAGCCCTTGGCCCCGGCCTCAATCGCCTGCCGTACCCACGTGCCCTCGCTGTGCATGCTGAGCATCAGAACCGCGGTGTTGGGAGAGTCCTCGATAATCTGCCGCGTGGCGTCGAGGCCGTTCATGCCGGGAAGAGCGCAATCCATCACCACCACGTTCGGATGAACGCTCTTGGCCAGTTGAATGGCTTGCTCGCCGTCTCCCGCTTCTCCCACAACTTCTATATCGGGTTCGTCCTCCAACATGCGCCGGAAGCCACGGCGCACCAGGCTGTGATCATCCACGAGCAATACTGTGATCTTCTTTTCCATGAGCTTCCACTCTCTCTCGGGGAACGACAAACTGCATCAGCGTCCCACCTTCCGGCGGCCGCGAAAGGGCAATCCGGCCGCCCATCAGTTCGGACCGCTCGCGCATCGCCACCAGACCGATCCCGCGCGTGTTCTGGTCCTCTGGCATTCCAACCCCGTGATCTTCTACGTCCATCTCCAGTGCGTCGTGCAGGAAGCGCAATCGCACCCACGCCTGCTTCGCACCGGAATGGCGCGCGACGTTGTTCAGGGCTTCCTGCAGCACGCGGTAAATGTGGACTCCGGCTGCGCCATCCACCGGAAACGGCTCGCCCTGCTTTTCATAGGATATGGCAATGCCGGTTTGTCGTTCCACAGTTGGAATGTACCAATCCAGCGTGCTCTCGAGCCCGGCTTCGTCGAGCACCACCGGATGCAACGCCTGCGAGAGACTCCGAACATTTTCCAATGTGCCCTGCACGATCTCGAGAACCTCCTGTAGATCGGTCCGCAGCGATGAACCCTCGGGCGCGTGCGTTCCGGCGCGCCGCAGCATGGAGCCGACGGCTGTCAGAATCTGGCCGAATTCGTCGTGCAATTCCCGCGAGATGTAGCGGAGCGTAGATTCCTGGGTGGAGATCAGTTTTTGCGCCAGTTCGCTGCGCCGCTCCGAGATCTCGGCCAGGCGGGCGAATAGCCGCCGGTTCCACCGGATGATCGAGAGGCTGCTGAGCAGGATCGCCAGGAGCGTGGCCACGAGAAACACATAGACCTGCCGCTGCACGCGGTCGTAGATCTGCACAATGCGGTGCGCCGCCTGCTCTTCGTTCTCGCTATTCTGGACCAGCAAGCGCGCCACTGTGGTACTCAGCGATGCCTGCCGCTCCTGCAGCGAAAGCTGGATCTGTTCCCGCGCCTCTTTCTCCTTGCCTTCCCGAGCCAGAGCAAAGACGCGGTCGACCGCGTCCCAAAACTGGCTGGAAGAGCTCGACAGAAAGGCGCTCTGCGCAGGAGTGCGTCCGCCGGCGAGTTCTGCTTCGCGTCGAATGGCATCCGTCAAGTCCGTACGAATGCGATCGAATTGCGTCAACCACGCGGTCAGAGGGTAAGGCTCATCCCCGCCCACCATGTCGCGCATGGCGACCGCCAACAGATTCAAGTCGTTCTGAATCCGCAGCAACTGCAGGGAATCCTTGCGGTTGCGGTCGACCAAGTCGGTCTGCAACTGGCGCAACCCGGCTACCTGCCACGTAATGTAGGCCGAATACGCGAGCACCGCCGCGAGCGTGATGACCAGGCCCACGGACAATCCCACGGTCGGCGAGCGCTCGGACGAATTGTCTGCGGCAGATGGTCGTGACACGCCCCGAGCATACAATGCCTGGCCCATGCCTGTCACAGCCGGAGATGTGTGAGAATAATGAAGCGAATTCGCGCCTAATAGAGTCAAACAGTAAATTGAGTACCGCAGCAAAAGAAACCGCGAAGCCCCCGAAGATCCAGCGACTGAAGGCCATTCTGCCGGAAGTCTGGAAATTGATGCGCCCGCGCCGCGCAATGCTCGCGCTCGGCTTCGTGCTCATGGTAATCAACAAACTCGCCGGTTTCGTCCTGCCATACTCGATGAAATTTCTCATCGACGATGTTATGGATCGCCGTCACATCGAGCACCTTATGCCGCTGGTCACGCTCGTTTTGTTAGCGACGCTCGTGCAAGGTGTCACGTCATTCTCACTGACCCAGTTGTTGTCAAAAGCAGCACAGCGCCTCATCGCCGACTTGCGCCGGCAAGTCCAGGTGCATATCTCGCGGCTGCCCGTATCTTTTTACGACGCCAACAAAACCGGAGCCCTGGTTTCGCGCATCATGACGGACGTGGAGGGCGTTCGCAACCTGCTGGGGACAGGCCTCGTCGATTTTTCCGGCGGCCTGGTCGCTGCCGGTATTGCGCTGGTGTTGCTGCTGCGCACCAGCGTGCCGCTTACGCTGATTGCCGTCGGCTCTCTCAGCACCTTTGCGCTGGTTCTAAACAAGGCTTTTTCAACGATCCGGCCTATTTTCCGCGAGCGGGGTAAAATCAACGCCGAAGTCACGGGGCGGCTCACGGAATCGCTCGGCGGCGTGCGCGTGGTCAAGGGATATCACCAGGAAGAACGCGAAGAGAAGGTCTTCGCCTCCGGCGTGCTCCGCCTGCTCGACAACGTGATGCGCACGCTCACGGCGACTTCGCTGATGAGCCTGTCCGCAAGCGTGCTGCTCGGGATCGTCGGTGCCGCGACTATGTACGTGGGCGCGCGGCAGATCATGGCGGGCACGCTGACCAAGGGCGGATTTGTTTCTTACAACTTCCTGCTCGTGTTTCTCGTCGCCCCCATCATGCAGATCGTCTCGATCGGCACGCAGCTCACCGAGGCGCTGGCCGGCCTTGAGCGCACGCAGGAGATCATGCACGAGCGCCCTGAGGACCAAGACCCGCGACGAAAAGTCTCGCTGCCTGACATCATCGGCGATGTCGAATTCGACGATGTGAGTTTCACATACGACGGCACCCATGAGGTACTGCACAACATTTCCTTCCGCTCCGAGCCGGGAACGATAACTGCTCTGGTCGGCTCGTCGGGCTCGGGCAAGTCCACAACGATTGGGCTTATTTCGGCTTTCTACGTGCCGACGAAGGGCACAATCCGTGTGGATGGTGTGGACTTGAGCACTGCGCGGCTCGACTCCTACCGCACGCGGTTAGGTGTCGTGTTGCAGGAATCGTTCCTGTTCGACGGGACCATCCGCGAAAACGTCGTTTTTTCCCGCCCGGGGGCGACCGAGGAGGAAGTGATGCGGGCTTGCCGCATCGCACGCGTCGATGAGTTCGCCGAATCGTTTGCCGAGAAATACAACACCGTGGTCGGCGAGCGTGGCGTCCGGCTTTCCGGCGGGCAACGGCAGCGCATCTCGATCGCGCGCGCCATCCTGGCCGAGCCGCGCATTTTAATCCTTGACGAGGCAACCTCGAGTCTCGACTCCGAGTCCGAACAAATGATCCAGCAGGGTTTGTCCTACCTGATGCAGGGACGGACCACCTTCGTCATTGCGCACCGGCTTTCGACCATCCGCCGCGCCGATCAGATCATGGTCATGGAACAAGGCAACATCGTCGAGCGTGGCACACATGCCCAGCTCTATGCCGCGCGCGGCCGCTACTACGATCTCTACACGCGCCAGCATGGCGTGGAAGAAAATCTGTTCCTTGCTCCGGGCGAAGGCGATGCCGTCGCGGTTAATGACGATGGCGCTCAAAGCCGCAGTGGCGAGGTCAAGGCCGACGCTTTGCGTGTGCTGCGGGGTGAGATCCGTTAAGTAACCATGACGACTTTCCCGGTGATCGCCAGCTCACGCGCCACTGCCGCCATCCGCAGCGAGAATCTCTGCCGCCACTACCGCATGGGGGAAACTTTGATCCGCGCGGTTGATGGCGTCTCGCTCGAAATTGCCGTTGGGGAATTCGTCGCGTTGCTGGGCAGCTCCGGCTCTGGCAAATCTTCTGTGCTGAATCTGATCGCTGGGCTCGATCGCCCAACGTCAGGCAGCGTGATCGTTCAGGATCGGGACCTGGCCAAACTTTCCCGCGAGGAACTGGCCAAGTACCGTCTGCATGTGGTCGGCATGGTCTTTCAGTCTTTCAATTTGATCGCCAGCATGACGGTCGCGGAAAATGTTGAGCTTCCCCTGCGTTTTGCCGAAGTGGATCGCAGCCGGCGCCAGAGTCTGACGCGGGAGGCTTTGGAACGCGTCGGTCTGGGCGCTCGCATGAGTCATCGCCCCAGCGAACTTTCCGGCGGCGAGCAGCAACGCGCCGCGCTGGCGCGTGCGTTGATCAATCGGCCGCAGCTCCTGCTCGCCGATGAGCCGACCGGCAATCTCGACAGCCACACCGGCACGGAAATCATGGATCTGGTTCGCGAGTTTAACCAGCAATTGGGGATGACGGTCGTCATGGTGACTCATGAACGCGCCTTAGCTGAACGCTACGCCCAGCGCATGCTCTTCCTGGCCGACGGAAAACTTGTTGGCGACGAGCCTAACTCGCCCACTTCCACATCCGGGTCGCCGGGGGAACGGCCATGAAGCTCCCCGACCTTACAGAACTTGCTCTGCGCAATCTGCGCGAGTCGTTACTGCGCAATTCGCTCACCACGGTTGGCATCTCGGTCGGAGTCGCGTCGCTCGTGGCCATGCTGTCGCTCGGAATCGGCCTGCAACAACTGGTCTCGCGTCGCCTGGTGAAGTCGGGTCTCTTCGATACCGTGGTGGTTACTTCCCGTCGCGACTTGCGCATGGAGCGCGAAGAAGAGCGCCGCGGACCGACGCCCGGCGAAAGCCGCGTACTCGATGAACCAGCGCGGCAGGAAATCGAACATTTGCAGAACGTGCTCGAAGCTTATCCCGACATCCGTTTTGTCACCGAGCTGCGCTTCGACGACAAGCCGCATCTGACCATGATTTCCGGGCTGCCTTCGTCGGCGAAGTCGAATGACGCCTTCGAAGGACTGCAGGGCAGCTTCTTTTCTTCCGACACCGCGCCCGAAGCGATCCTGCAGAAATCGTTTGCCGAAGAGCTGCTCGGCAAGACCGCCGTTCCCGGCGAAACCGAACCGGATGTCGCGGATCTGGCTAAGCCACTTCTGGGCAAAGAGCTGATCATGCGTTACGCCCAGCGCGCTTCTGCGCCTTCAACGCCAGTGCCGCTCAGGCCCAGCGACGCCTCGTCTGATAACAGCGTCGCCGGAGCCGCTTATTCCGTCATTTCTGCTGAGCAGAAACTGAAGATCGTCGGCGTCGCCGATCTCGACCCCGAAACTCTGCGCGGCCCGACTCGCGCGAAAGTCTTCATGCCGCTGAAGCTCGCCGAAAGCCTTCACGTGATGCAACCCACCGACCTGCGCGAAATTTCGCGTGCCGCGAGCAACCAGCCGGTTTATTCCGCGCTCAGCGTGCGGGTGAAGAATCCCGCGCAGGTGCAAATGGTCGAGGACGCGATCAAGAAGATGGGCTTCACCACGTTCTCGATCCTCGACGCGACCCGCAATCTTAGGCAGGTCTTCGTGGTGCTCGACATGTTTCTGGGAATCTTCGGCAGCCTCGCGCTCGCCGTGGCGTCCATAGGTATTGTGAACACTCTGGTGATGGCCATTCTCGAGCGCCGACGCGAGATCGGCATCATGAAGGCGATCGGAGCCAGCGACGTCGACGTGAAAAAGCTTTTTTTTGCTGAAGCGGGCGCTATGGGAGTTCTCGGCGGCATTGTGGGAGTCATCCTGGGCTGGGCCATCGGTCAGGTCATCAATTTCGGCACCAACGCATATCTCAAGCGCCAGTCTCTTCCACCGGAACACTTCTGGGCGGTGCCGTGGTGGCTGGTGGCGTCGGCAATCTTGTTTGCCTTCCTCGTGAGCCTGGTTTCGGGGTTGTATCCCGCGGGTCGCGCCGCCCGGCTCGATCCGGTGCAGGCACTGCGCTACGAATGAACGCCAGCCACGACACGAACGGCTCTGTCGTCTGGATTACGAATTTCTGGAAAATGACACGCGCCTTCCGACTTCCCACTCTTCTGCTCGTACTGAGCGTGATATTTGCTGCCTCGGCTGCAGCGCAGAGCCGCATTGACTGCAGTGCAATGAACAGCCGTATTCTGAAGCGCGTGGTTCATTATTGCGTCTACTTGCCGTCGGGTTATGACGCGGGCGTGACCGAGCATCCCCCACGCCGCTACCCGGTGCTCTATTTTCTGCATGGCCTCGGCGACAACGAGCAGACGCTTTTCAACAGCGGAGGCTGGACCCTCCTCGACGATCTCCGCGAACATCACAAGATGGGAGATTTTCTGATCGCTGCGCCCGAGGGCCGGCGCAGCTTTTACATCAACTCGGCCGATGGCACGGTGCGCTACAGCGATTTTTTCCTGCAGGAATTCATGCCGGAAATCGAGCGTAAATACCGCATCCGCACTGGCCGCGCGGGACGCGCCATCAGCGGCGTCTCCATGGGCGGCTACGGCGCGTTGCGGTTCGCATTTGCCCACCCGGACTTGTTTTCCGCGGTGAGTGCACAGAGCGCCGCGTTAATCACCGAAACCCCAAAAGAACTGGACGCCGCTTCAAAGACCGGGATGCCGATCACGAATGTCCTCGGCCCCGTGTTCGGCAAACCGATTGCCGCGGCACACTGGCGCGAGAACGATCCATTCGTTCTGGCAAAACAAAACGCAGCATCGATCCGTAACCTTGCCATCTACTTCAATTGCGGGCAGGAAGACAACTATGGCTTCGAAAAAGGCGCGACGGCGCTGCATCGGGAACTCGAGCAGGAAGGCGTGAAGCACGAGTATGACCCTTACCCCGGCGACCACAGTGTCACCTACTTCCTGTCTCATTTCGCCGAGGTCATGGAGTTCCACTCGCGCGCCTTCGGCCTGCTGGCGCAGAAGTAACGGCCGCAACCGCGGCACTAATTTAATTCCGATCAGCGCTGCGGCCGCAGTTTGACGCACCCCCGCAGGGCCTGATGTAAACTAACCACAGTACGCGCCGGAGAGGTGGCCGAGTGGTTGATGGCTCCGGTCTTGAAAACCGGCGTGCCCGAAAGGGTACCGGGGGTTCGAATCCCTCCCTCTCCGCCATTACTTTTGTTATCTAGTACTTGCCGGTCGGTGATACCTACACTGATACCAGAATCAGCGAGGATCACCCAATGGCCAACCGTCAAGTCAATCTCACCAAACGAGTCCAAACCCCGCACGGGATGCGGTATTGCGCCGTCGTGCTTTCCGCCAATGGTCGCGTCAAGCCCGAATATGTCTACGTCAACGGGCACCAAGAGCGGCATCCCGAAGGCGCTTATTACCTGGAATGGCGCGAAGGCTCGAAAAGAATACGTCTGTCCGTGGGCAAAGACGCGCAAGACGCCACAGTTCGGAGGCTCAGAAAAGAAGCGGAACTCAACGCCATCAACAACGGCGTATCGGTCTTGCCGGACGATGGCAACGGGCAGCGTTCACTTGCCGCAACTGTTGCCGACTACTTGGATGAGATCAAGCTCACCAAGAAGCCCAAGACGTTAGCTGCCTACACAACAGCACTTGGGTACTTCACCGAATCTTGCCACAAGATGAACTTGCAAGAGATTGAACGTGGAGACTTGCTTAAGTTCTCGGCATTCTTGCGCGATGAAAAAGAACAATCCCCGCGTAGTGTCTACAACAAGTTTGAGAACGTAATGACCTTCCTCAAGGCGCAAGGGATTCGCGGCCTTGTAGACAAGAACGATTGGCCGCGATTTGTGGAAGAAGAGCCGGAAGTCTACGAACGGGAAGAACTGGACAAGCTCTTTAAGGCCTGCAACGCGGAAGAGCGGCTATGGTACGAGTTCTTTTTGATGACCGGGATGCGAGAACAAGAAGTGATGCACTGTGCATGGTCCGACGTGAACCTGACGCGTAGCACAGTCACGGTCCGATACAAGCCGGAATACGGCTTCAGCCCCAAGAACTACCGGGAGCGGGAGATTCCTGTTCCTGCGAAGCTGGTTAAAAGGCGGAAAGCATGGAAAGCGAAGTCCGATAAAACATGCGGGCTGGTCTTCCCCACCGCCGGATGCAAGCCGAAACTGGATTTCCTCGATTGCCTCAAAGCATGCGCAACGAGGGCACAGCTAGACAAAGAGAACTTCTGGCTCCATAAGTTCCGCGCCACGTTCGCAACATGGTCTTTGTGGGCCGGTGTTGACCTGCGGACGGTCCAGCAATGGCTTGGGCACTCCGACATGGAAAGCACCATGCGTTATCTGAAACCATCCCGCAGTCAGCAAGTGCGCGATAAGGTCAACCGAATCTTTTCCCGATAGGAGTTTCACTGGGAGCGTAGCCAGTTGGCCACGGCTTTTGGATCGAAGCGAACACAAGTGCCGACCCGGAATGAAGGAATGCGTCCGGCGGCGGCTTGCTTGAAGATCGTCACCTTCGAGACAGAGAGCAACTTCGATAAATTGTCAGCGAGCAGACAAGAGTTCTCGCGTCTGAAATTTCGGGAAGCTGCCGCCCAATTCTTAGAGGATCGGAAGCCACGCCTTGCTGCGCTGAGTGTCCGAACGGAGAAGGAGCGTTTCAAGGCCCTCAATAAGAAATTTGGCGACACACAAGTCCGTCACATAAAACCGGAAGATATTTTGGCCCACATTCGTGACCGCAAGGCCGGTGGAATCTCGAACGCCACAGTTAATCGCGAACTGGATATTCTCAGGGGTGTACTTAAAAAAGCTAAGCGCTGGTACTTGTTTTCCGATGAAATCCGACCGTTGCCACTCCGTGAGCGTGTAGGCCGTGCGCTCACGCCAGACGAAAAACTGCGCTTGCTGAAGGTAGCAGCGAGCCGTGAGGATTGGGAGACCGCCTACTACGCCGGGGTTCTCGCGCTGAATACTACAATGCGCGGCTGCGAAATCAAGGCGCTGCGCTGGTGTGACGTGGATTTGATCGATCGCACCATAACCGTGCGGCGAAGCAAAACGGAAGCGGGGGAACGAGTAATTCCGTTGAACGCTGATGCCTACTGCGCAGTGTTGAGCCTGTACCGTCGCTCGAAGAAATTAGGAGATGTGCTCCCCGATCATTATGTGTTCTTCTCGTGCGAGCATGGACACGTTGACCCCAAAGCCCCGCAGAAAGGTTGGAGGACCGCTTGGCGTAACCTAACGCGCGCTGTGACCTGTCCGAAGTGCGGCCTGCTTCAGTCACCGAACGACAAGTGCGCCGCGAAAAAGTGTGGCGAACACATCAAGGACGTAAAAAGCCCTATCAAGGGCTTGCGGTTCCACGATCTCAGGCATCACGCAATTACCGAGCTTGCCGAGTCCCAGACCAGCGATAGCACGATCATGGCGATTGCCGGACACGTCTCCCAGAAGATGCTGGCGCACTACTCGCATGTGAGACTACAGGCTAAGCGCAGTGCTTTGGACGCACTCTCAATAAGCCGCCCTGAGCCCAAGGAAAAGGATGAAACGGCGGGTCACGTCACAATCCATGTCACAAAACAGGAAAAACAAACGAACCGCAATCCGCAAGTGATTGAAAAGATGGTGGAGCTAGTCGGGATCGAACCGACGACCTCATCGTTGCGAACGATGCGCTCTCCCAGCTGAGCTATAGCCCCATCTACAGATTGGAAATGCTGGCCGCTGCACTATTTTAGCAGCGTTGCCAGATTGCCACCAAGCGAGGATCCGGAGCGACGGACGACCCAACTCCGCGGACTGGAGAGCAAACGGGCGTGTGTTTCAGGCCGAAAAATCCATTGACGAACGGTCCTGCGCAGCGTCTAACTAGAGTAAGGTCTAACTAGAACGAGGCAGACCGCGTTTATCTGTGGGTTTAGTGGGGAATCCGAGATGTTTGCTCAAATCAGTCCTGGCGCCACGCGGCAGCGGAGTCTCCTTGCGGGATCCGTTG
>CAYOUY010000168.1:0-1802 GCA_964407245.1 uncultured Acidobacteriaceae bacterium | reverse complement strand
AAGAGCCAGTTGCTGGCGCTCGATTCCCGCAAGCTCGAGGTAGTTGCGCGCTGGACGCTCGTACCCTGCGAAGAACCCACCGGGCTGGCAATGGATTTAGAACATCGCCGCCTCTTCGCCGGCTGCAGCAACAAGCTCATGGCCGTCCTGGATGCCGACAGCGGAAAAGTGATTACCACGTTGCCCATCGGAAGCGGCGTCGATGCCACCGCCTTCGACTCCGGTTTGCAGTACGCCTACGCCTCCAACGGAGACGGCACGCTAACCGTGATCTACCGGGAAACGCAAGACAAGTTCAGCGTCGTTGAAAATGTCCCCACGCAGCGCGGCGCGCGCACCATGGCTCTTGATCCCGCGACGCACCAGGTCTTCCTGGTCACTGCGGACTTCGGTCCGCCGCCGGCGCCCACTCCCGCTCAGCCGCACCCGCGGCCTGCGATCGTGCCCAACACGTTCGTTGTGCTGGTGTTCGGCAAATAAACGGGAGCATGAGGATCGGGGTGCACTCGCCGCTCCGCAGGAATCAGAAGGCCACTGCCGTGCTAAGCTGAGAATAGCGGGGCCGTAGCTCAGATGGATAGAGCAAGAGTTTCCTAAACTCTAGGTCGGCGGTTCGAATCCGCCCGGCCCCTCCACTCCAAGGTCTGGCTCACCGGTAGTTAGTGATATGGCGATTTCCCAACTATTGGCCTGAATCGCTCGACTCACGACGAAGGGGATGTCCTTGTGGCACTAGCCGCACCGTTCCGCGGCATGCTGGAGTCGCGTCAGAGCGTCGGCAACCCCGGCGTGCAATTGATTTGCGAAACAATGCTCCAGTATCCAGCCCCACCATCCAGGCGAGAAGGAAAACTCTCAGCCGAAGCTCACGCGGCAGGTGGTCGCGTCGATCGGCGCACATGCGATGTGATTGTGGACGGCAATGCCGAATGGCAATCGCGTTGTCAAATCAATCACGCGCCCCGTGCGGTCTATGCGCTCGACGGTGATATTCACATTCCATTGTCTACCAAGCGCGGTCGTGTGTGCCTCAATGCGCTGTCCCGGCTGCGCGCAACCGGCAGGGGTAATGGCGCGCGTCTGAGCATCCCACCATTGGGCATAATTCGCGGGTTCGGAGAGCAAATCCCAAACGCGCTCCGCGGGCGCGTGAACAACCGCGATGGGGCACGTGCTAAATGCCATCGGATGATTATCCGGCGCTTCAATTGTTAACGCCAACCAAGAATTTGCACTGCCCCCCGGTTTAAGCGCTGGTTAGTGAAAAAGCGAGCGATTTCACACCAATCAAACGAGGAAGATATACTGCACTGCGCTGCGGACTGGTGAACAATATGCGGCTTTCTCTCAGCGTAAATGGGGTCCTTCGCGTCACTGCTGCCGTGAACGGGCCGGGCTACCTCAACGTACACTTGAATCTGCACGACCGCCCGAAGGAAAGCGATTACTCGAAGATTGTCCGCGTCGAGGGAACACAGACGCAGGAAACCGAAACGGTCTCTCTGCACTGGCCGCAATCCGAATTACGGCTCGGCGATGTGTTGGAAATCCGTCTGCTGGACGACGGCGAAGCAGATGCGCCGACCACGGTGAAAAGGTCGTCCGAATCGCCACGAAACTTATTCTCACACGCTGAACTGGCGAACGAGTTGGTCGGCGTGGTGTCCGATTTCGACTCCCGCTTGATGGAGCTGCTCAGCAAGTCCGAACAACTGGAGTCGGCGGACGAGCACAAGACGTTCAAGACCGCCGTAGGCCGGGTTTTGTACGCGACTGGCGAGAACTTCCTGTACCCAGTTTAC
>CAYOUY010000167.1:0-3523 GCA_964407245.1 uncultured Acidobacteriaceae bacterium | reverse complement strand
GGAGACGGAACGCGCCTCCTCGGCGCCCATCATTTCCGTACAGAATCTGCTTCATCGCTATGAGAATCGCACCGCGCTCAACGGTGTGTCCTTCGACGTTCGTGCTGCCGAACTCTTCGGCCTGCTCGGCCCAAATGGCAGCGGGAAGACAACGCTGTTCCGCATTCTCTCCACCTTGATGATTCCCACCGCCGGCAAAGCCCTGGTGATGGGATATGATGCCGCTCACGATCCTGCCAGCGTGCGGCGCGAGATCGGGGTGGTCTTTCAGGCACAAAGTGTCGATCCCAAGTTGACGGCTTACGAAAACCTCTGGCATCAGGGACACCTGTACGGCCTGCGCGGCGCGCTGCTGAAACGCCGTGTGGGCGAAATTTTGGCCCGAGTGGGATTGGCCGATCGCGCCAAGGAGCGGGTTGAAACTTTCTCCGGTGGCATGCAGCGCCGCATCGAACTGGCCAAGGGCCTGCTGCATCGCCCCGGAGTCCTGCTGCTCGACGAACCCACCACCGGCCTCGATCCCGGAGCCCGTCGCGACCTGTGGCAGTACTTGCAGATTTTGCGCGACGAAGAACACGTTTCAGTGCTCGTGACGACTCATCTCATGGAAGAAGCCGAACGCTGCGATCGCCTGGCCATCATGAGCGAGGGCAACCTGGTGGCGCTGGGAACTCCAGCGGAACTGAAGAGCGAAATTGGCGGCGATGTCATCCTGCTCGACGCCGCACGGGACCCCGGTTTGCTCGCGGACCGGATTCGGACGCGCTTCCACGTCGAGACGACCGTGCTGGGAAATCAAGTCCGCATTGAGCAAGAGGGCGGTCATCGGTTCGTCCCCGATGTGGTCGAAGCCTTCCCGGGAGAAATCCAGGCCATTTCGGTAAGCAAGCCGGCGCTGGAGGATGTGTTCATCCACCGCACTGGCCACAAGTTCTGGAGCGAAGGCGGCGAAGAGAATTCTGCAGCGAATTGAATTGAGTTTGAATGTCAGGAGGTAGCTTGCGTCTGATGATCCTGGTTCTCTCTCTTGTGCTCGGCATTGTCCCCTTGCTGGGCGTAGGGTGGATTCTCGCGAACGGCATGCTGACGTTGTGGCCGCCTTCGGCCACCGTCGACGGGCTGTTTATGACCCTGATTCTGCTGATGCTCTCGGCCTGCTTTCTGTTGAACGCCTACTGGGAGGCGCGCGACCGGGGATTGCTGCCGAAGAAGTCTGCTGCGCCAGCTAAGACACCGGCCGCAAAGGCGAGTTAAAGATGGCGACTCAAGCCACAACTATGGCGCCGCCTGCGACTCCGCAGGCATCGACAGGCGTTTTTTTGCCGGCGTTCACGCTGTGGCTGCGCGAGATCGTGCACTTCTACCGCCAGACCACGCGCGTGGTCGGCGTGCTGGCCTCGCCCCTGGTTTTCTGGCTCGTGATTGGTTCCGGCTTCGGCACGTCATTTCGTTCCGGTGGCGGGCCGGGACAGCAGCATTATCTCGACTATTTTTATCCCGGCGCGCTGATCATGATTGTTTTGTTTACCTCGATCTTCACTATGATGTCGGTGATCGAAGATCGCAACGAAGGCTTCCTCCTGTCCGTGCTGGTCGCTCCCGTGCCGCGCTCCGCGATTGTGCTGGGCAAAGTGCTGGGAGGAACGACGCTCTCCGCCATCCAGGGAATGATCTTCCTGATCTTTGCGCCCTTCGCCGGAGTGCATCTGGATCTCGTGCGGGTGCTGCTGGTTGCGCTTGTCGTCTTCCTGATCTCGTTTGCTCTGACCGCTCTCGGCTTCGCTATCGCGTGGCCCATGGATTCCTCGCAGGCATTTCACGGCATAGTGAATCTGTTTCTGATTCCTCTCTGGCTGTTGTCTGGAGCGCTGTTTCCACTCAGCGGCGCTTCCGGATGGATTCGCGCCATCATGTACGTAAACCCGCTCACGTATGGCGTGGAGGCGCTCCGCGCGCTGCTGTATCCCGGAGCCGAAACCAGTTTCCCGCTGTCCTCCGCCATGGCCACTCTGGTACTTTTCTCGCTGGTCATGTTCGCTCTCGCTTTCTTGATGGCCAACCGCCGTACGCGATCTTCCCCCAGATGAGGCCCGCCGCTTGATCATCGAAAACTTGATCGTCGAAAGTTGGATTGTTGGAACCTCGATTCCTCAGCAATTCACCTACTTCCCTGCCCTGAACGCAACTCTGAACGGAACCAGCGCCGTGCTGTTGCTCGCGGGACGCGTGCTCATCTCCAAGGGCCGCATGGCCGCGCATCGCGCCTGCATGATCGCCGCCATGGCTGCGTCCGCCTTGTTTCTTTGTTGTTACCTCTTCTTTCACTTCGAGGTCGGCAACATTCGATTTCTGGGCGAGGGATGGTCGCGGCCTGTTTATTTCTCGATTCTCATTTCTCACGTCACGCTGGCCATCGTGATTGTTCCCATGGCGATTGTGACTTTGAACCGCGGGCTGAAGGCGCGCTACGACAAGCACCGCGCCATTGCAAAGTGGACTTGGCCGCTATGGATGTATGTTTCGATCACCGGCGTGATCGTGTATTTCATGCTGTACCAGTGGTTCCCGCACAGCTAAGTGCCGTCCTTGGTCGTTAGTCCTTGGTCGTTGGCCTAGCTCGACTGGGTCGGCCAACGACTAACGCCCGACGACCAACGACAGTTCTTATGTCCGTTCTAAAGCTCAAAATCGATGTCTCCGGTACTGTCGGCGATGCCGCCTGGCGCGAGATCAAACAGTTTGATCAGATTCAGTCTGCCGATTTCGGCCCGCAATATGGCAGCAGCGCGCACGACCACACTCCCGACAAACCGCACGCGAAGGGCGAATGGATCGGCGCAGAAATCCGGCTGCAGACGCCGCTTTTGGCCCAGTACGCCATGTCGCATTATCTGGAGCAGGAGCGCGTGCTCGACGCGGACGTGGAAGACTGAACAAACTCAGGCCGTGTTCAAAGATTTCCTCTGTGTCTCTGTGCCTCTGTGGTGAAATGGTTCTTTATGTCCGCGAAACCCAATGTCGTTGGATCCGCCCCGGTGGAAGTGCCGCCAGCACGCACGAAGCGCTCCATGTCGCGCACGCAGAAACTCCTGTTTTTCGCCACAGGCTGGCTGATCGTCCTGATGCCATTTCTGTTCTGGTGGAACACCTGGTTCGGGCGGCATCTTTCCGACCAGCAACTGAGCGAATATCTGCATGACGACAAGAAGCCGCGGCACATTCAGCAGGCACTGGTGCAGATCAGCGAGCGCATGGGACAACGAGATGTGAAGCAACGAGATATGAGTCGCGGCGACGCGGCGGCGAAGCAGTGGTATCCCGATTTGCTGCGCCTGGGGACGTACCCAGTAGAAGAAGTTCGCAACACGGACGCCTGGGTCATGGGACAAGACACGTCGGGCGCGGGATTTCACGACACACTCCTGAAGATGCTCGGGGATTCCTCGCCCATGGTGCGCGGAAATGCTGCGCTGTCGCTGGTGCGATTCGGCGATGCGACCGGCCGACCGCAGATCGTAGCGTT
>CAYOUY010000166.1:0-11359 GCA_964407245.1 uncultured Acidobacteriaceae bacterium | reverse complement strand
CGGATGATTCCATGCCAGATCGCCTCGCGCGGCCCGCCCATACGCATGGCCAGCGGCAGCAACGAGAGCTTCTGCGTTCCCTGCGGATACTTCGCTCCCAGCAGTTGATAGCAGCGCACGCGCGTGTAGTAATCGACATCGCCGGGCTTGGTCATTCCGACCACGGGATGAATCAGCAGGTTGGCTTCGACCTGTTTCGCGGCGCGGAAGGTCAGCTCGACGTGAGCGCGATGCATGGGGTTGCGCGTCTGGAAGGCCACGACGCGGCGCCATCCCAGACGAGCGAACTCGGTGCGGAGTTCGGCGGGAGTAAAACGCAGTGAGCGGAAATCATAATGCGAAGGTTGTTGCAAGCCCTCCACGCGGCCGCCTACATACCAGGGATTGGATTTGTTGATGGTGTAGTCAGCGCCGGGATGAGCTTTGCTGGTGCTGTTGAAGACGGCTTTCGCTTCAGCAGTGCGATCCGGCTGCCAGACTTCTTCCACGTGCAGGACGGCGAGCATCACGCCTTCAGCATCGCGCAATGCAACCTTGCTCGTGCCGGGCGTAAGCTTCTTGGCAAAATCCTCGGTGACGTCGAGGGTGATCGGCATGGGCCACAGGATGCCGCTGGCGAGGCGCATGTTCTGGCAAACGCCTTCGTAGTCAGCCTTGGTCATGAATCCGCGCAGCGGAGAGAAGCCGCCGCTCATAAGCAATTCGAGATCGCAAATCTGGCGGGCGCTAAGGTCCCACGATGGCCACTCGCGCGAGTGGGCTTTCAATTCCGCAGATTTTTCGGGTGCCACGAGAAGATCAATAAGTTCGCCGCCGTGAGGCGGGATGAGATGGCTGGTCGAAACGGTCAAGTCCTGATCCCCCTTAGGAAATAGTGTACCTAGTAACCCTATGGCAATTGTCTGGATTCACCGCCAGACCTCCGGTCAAGCACGAAACAACGGGTTTGGAGAAACAAACGGGAGAGGAAAGAACAAAACTGACTCTTGTTAACTTAACACTTTTCTGAGCCGCTGGATAGTCAATCGCTTCTCGGAGATAACACAAAAACCGAGCAATCCCCGTGCCCAGCGGGCTTCTTGCGCCATTGCGTAAGTCCTTGCTGAGCATTTAATTACCGGGGGTGGCAGCACCCCTGCGACGAGTCCACGCGAGCGAGTGTGAAAAGACTTGCGATCCCGACCGGCAAGTTTCCACAGGCGGCTTAGATCTCGGGTTTCAGCGAAAAGGCGCAGGCGGCGGCATATTCACCAGTCGTGCCCAGGTCGCGCGTGGCAAGATCGCGCACAATCCAGCGCGCAGCTTCCGTTCCGTCAGGTCTGGTGGCCACAAGAGCGTTGGATTCGTTCGGTGCGATGGACACATCGAATTGGCCAAGCGGCAGGGATAGTCCCTCGCCTCGGGCTTTGATGTACGCCTCTTTCCTGCTCCAGCAACGAAAAAACGCCGACTGGAGTTCCTCGCCGTTGAGGTTTTTTAGGGCGCTACGCTCGTGGGCGGAGAAGAAACGCTCGGCCAACTTCCACGTATCGAGCTCGGGCCGAATGCGTTCTACGTCGACTCCAATTTCGCGCTGGCACGCGAATCCCAGCAGGGCAAGTCCGTCGGCGTGAGACACGTTGAAGCGGAGGTTGTTCATGCTCGCGTCAGGTGGCCCAGCCAGAAAAGGCTTGCCGTATTTGGTAAGACCGAACGACAGCTCATCTGTCTCCTTTTGCAGATAGGCAGCGAGCAGCGAGCGCAACGCAGCACGGGTCAAGATGAAATGCCTGCGAGCATCATCCACGCGAAAGCGCGACGCGCGGTCGTGCTCATCGGGCGAGAGAAGTTCACAGCAGGCTTGGACCTGAGTTTCCGGCTCTGCGAGCGATCGCCACCACAGGTGCACAACTCCCGGGGGCAGGCTGGTCACAGCGCGGAGGGCTGCCTCAGAGAAGTCGCGAATCTCGAGCTTTGGCTCGGAACCCATAAAGGCGCAACCAAGCAGCGCGTCGGCCTTCAACCTCGAGAAGCGGTTCGACCCACCGAAACCTGGGGATACCGTCGCGCCGAATCTCCAGATTGCCAGTATTCCGCACTACTTACAAGCTGGCCAGAGGGTGGCCCGGATAGCTGCAGTTGGCTGGTGCACTCGACGTGCAGGAGACCATGCAGGGCAGCTTGGATGAAGGGAATCGTGTAATTTGTGCAGGGGTTGCGCGCGGGAATAGGAAATTTCGCCTAGGGTGTTTACCTGAGCAAGTCGCAATTTCTTTCCACATCCTCAGTGCGAGCCCGGTGGAGTCAATCGCGTCGTGTAACGCAAGGACGCAATTTCGCGCAGCTCGTTGCGCAAAGCCGCGTAGGTAGCCAGGTTCGATTTGGGAAGAGGTTCAGGCTTTCCACCGATTCTGCGCGGTCGAAGTCAGAGTTACTAAAACGGGAAGTGACAGCAGCTGCGTGTAGGGGGGCGCGAAGGGCCGTCCAATGGGCCTCTCATGCGTAAGTGCATGTTGTGGAAAATGTTGGTCGGTGGTCACAATCGAAAATCGTCTCAAATTGGCATTTTGGGTGCTATGAGTTTTGGAAACGCCCGGCCCCGCGCGCCGGATCGGGCTATCAGATCGCCGTAGGGGGGAGTGAATGAAAGAGCACACGGTCCGGCTAGGCCCGCGCGAAGAGCAAATCGTCGAACTGCTTTTGCAAGGCTGCGACAATGCCGAGATTGCCAGCCAGCTGAAGATGGCGAGGCGAACCGTCAAAGCACACTTCAATCGGCTGTTCCTCCGGTTCGGAATCACCGATGGCATCAAGCGAGTGAAACTCGCAACCCTGTTGTATCGGAGGCAGTCATGTCTGCAAATGAACGCTATGGCACCCGTATCCCCAGTGAGCGCGAACAGAGAGTCATCCAACTTGTTGCCCAAGGCCTGAAGAACCGCGAAGTGGCCCAGGAGATCGGCACGACCGAGCATGTGGTGAAGAACTACCTGCGCGTGATCTACGACAAGCTGGGGCTTTGGAACCGCGTGGAGCTGGCGCTATGGTATGAGGCGCGCCGCACCCCGGCGACATTTCTGACGCAGTAAAGCGCGGTCATTCGTCCGCGCCTATTCGCAGCCCCAAGCGACCGCCATTACTCGCAGCCAAAAGCCTGAAGATTGCGCAGCCGTTCGGCGGCGTCTTTCGATCCTTTGCGCGCGGCGGCGTCGAGCAGCACGCGGGCTTGATCACAATTCTTCGAAACGCCATCCCCTCTCAGATACAGATCGGCCAACAAAAGCGTGGCTTCCGCATTTTTCTTGGACACCGCCCGCCAGAGCCAGTCTGCAGCTTCACTGCTGTTGCGTTCGTGGCCGTCGGAGCCATTCAGATAGCTGCGCGCCATGGCCAGATCCGTGGCGCCGGATTCGGCAGTCAGCGGCATGAAAGGGTCGGCGGCGATCACCGTGCTCGTCCGCTGAGAGGTCGGAGGGTTCTGTGCGGGCTCGTGGTTTGTGGTTGATTCGACCGTGCTGGTTTTTGTGGTGGCAGGCGCGGTTGTACGCGCAGACGCGGATACGGATGCGGCGATATCGGAAGGCTGGGCGGCGGAGGGCTGAGTCGTCGAGCCTTGGCTGGGTGACGGTGACTGCGCGCGATTCGCCACCGATGCGGGTGCAGAAGTTTGTTCCTGCGCGGCCGGCGCGGTCGGCAGCGCTGCGCGGGGCTGATTTTGCAGCGCACGCCACCCGATATAGCCGAGGGCGAGGGTCGCCACGACGATGGCTGCTACAAGATAGCGTCGATACGATACCGAACCATCCGCCGTATCTGCGAAAAGGCTGCCGCGAATACCATGCGGTCGCACTTCCTCCGCAATGCGAAATAGCGAGGTCTCGTCGCGCCTCCAGGGGAACTCGTCAAGGACATGAGTAGAGGGACCGGTTTCCGGTTCTGGATACGGCTCACTTTTTTCATTCACCGCAGATCGTTGATCCGCAGATCGTTGATCCGCCTCAGAGCTTTGGGTCGGCGTGGAAGTCGGATCTGGTTCTGAACTCAGATTGGACTCGAGTCTGCGGTCCGTTTCTGCGGCAGCCGATGGAGCCGGCGGCAAATCCGCGGAGGGTGTGTACCCAGGTGCCGGTGCCTCAGCTAGACGAGTGCCACACATGCCGCAGAACCTCTGGCGTGCGGGACTTTCAAAACCGCAGGCTGAGCACGTAATCAAATCCGGTCTGACCTCTGGGAGGGGGACCGAGGGCCTAGAGACCTCCCGCACCGGGACGGGGTGCGTGGAGACTTGCTCGCCGTTCCTAGTGGCTGGGGCTGCGGGGCCCACGCTCGAAGATTGTTCGGCTTTCAGTTCAAGCAAGAGATCCCACACGGCCTGGTCGCGTTTTTCCGGCGGGCTGGTGAAATAGACTTCCGCCCAGCGGCCCATGTGCGCGCCCAGCAGCGGATTCAGGAGCGGATTTAATTCCGGTGGAGGGAGGGTGTTGGGATGGTCAGAATTATCGGTGTTCGCCGGCAATCAGCTCGCTCCTGTTCTCCAAATATGATTGCACTCCGCGAGTGATAGCTTGTCAATTCGAAAGAGTGTGGAAATCAGTGAGGAAAGTGCAGGGTCCTAAATCAGCGAGTTCAAGCACGAAGGTGCAGTGGCATTCGCTCACTCACATGCTTTGCGATAGGCGGGCTCGAACTGGTCGAGCTGTGCGTCGCGTTGCGTGGTGAATTTCCCCTTAGGGGTTTTGCCGTAGAGATCGGCGCCGGGACAGTAATAAAGCGCGGTGTGGAGATCGACCCAAACCTGTGTGTCGGGATTGCCCTTGGACTCAGGCGGCTGAGGCGCTTCCGCCAGGCCGAGACTGATGAGCATGCGATCGAGGACGGAGAGATCAGCGTCCGGAGCTTTCTTATGTGCTGCGGCGGTTGCATTGGCGGCACCGACCGGGTGATCGGACCAGATTCCCCAGCCGATCACTACCGCGACCAGGATGCCGGCGACTGCCAGATAAATGTCGCCGCGGCGCGCTCTCCAGAAGCGGGCGAAAGTGTCCGATCTGCCCGTCGCCAGTTGCTGCAGGAAAGCCCGCGCGGAGGCGGCGGAACTCCAGTCTGCCGCCGGTTCTACCGGGGCAAGAGAAGTCTCGGGTAGCGTGCCGTCTTCTTCCTCCACTGTGTTGTCAGCTTCAAGGTCGAAGGACAGATGCGAGTGATCCGGGATCTCAATGGGCCGGCGAACCATCGCGCCAGAAATTTCTGCCGTACTTGAGGTGGTTGGTGCGAACAGGTCGGGCATTTCCTGTTCGATCGACTCCGCCAACGGCTTGCCGCTGTGTACTCGGCTGCCATCGGCACTTGCCTCGCTCTGCGCCGGCACTGTGCCTTGGTGTGCAGCCTCCCGCATGGTTGGAGTCGGTTGGGGTTGCGTTGCAGTCGTCGGGTGTTCGACAGGCCGCGCCGTGCCGCAGTTTCCGCAGAAGTTCTCTTCCCGCGCCAGTTGATGCCCACATTTGCGACAAGTCGAGTCTGCGGTGGTTACTCCGCTGACTTCGCCCGCGGGCGCATCCTGCATCGGCGCGCGGCTGGGATCGAGTCTTAGCAGAGCGTCCAGAACGACTTTGCGTTCCGTGGCCAGCGACTGCCTCCAGGTAGTTTCTTCATCGCGCGCCAGGGCTTCCGTGACCAGGCCGGCCATCAACTGGCAGGTGTGAACGTTCTCTTCCGTGAAGGCCTGGGGTGTGGCGTAGTAGAGCTCGAGCCCGCCTACGATTCGCCCCTCGTGATAGACGGGAACTGCGATCATGGATTGAATGCCCCGCCGTTGGCACTCCCGGCTGTCGAGAAGAAACTCGGCGTTGATGTTGGCGCCGCGGATCACCTGCCCGGTGCGCACGCACGCCGAGCAAAGCGCCTTTTCCGGGGAGACTTCCGTTCCAACGGGAAGAGCCATGGCGCCAGCCGCTGCCCGATATCGTATCCGCTTACCGTTAAGCGTTGCGATGGCAGAGCCGCCGGCTTGCGCAATCTCGCGCACACGCTCGGCGACCAGCATCATGGCATCTTCCAATTTCAAATTGCGCAGCTGAATCTTGTGTTGCGTCTCGACGATTTGGGCGAGGATGGCGGTGTAATCCGCGCTGACACCTTCTTCCTCCGGTAGCGGAGGAGTTCCGATCGGGGCTCCCGTGACAGCTGACATTTCCAAGATCGGAATTTCCGCGGCCGCGGTTTCGGCTTCCCCCTCCTGCTGGTCCAGTTCGACGCTCAGTTCCATTTCCTGTGTCCGGCGGTTGTGCTCCTGGAGCACATAGGCCGCTTCCAGCAGTTTGCTGAGAAGTTCCTCGTTCAGAACTGGCATGTCTTTCTTTTCGGACTTTTTTTTCTTAGTCACCAAGCCGTCCGATGTGTGCAGTCCGGCGTCATTCCGGAGAGAGTTGTGCCTATTCTATTGCAAGTTCCGCGATCAAGCGGAAGTACAAGGCCGATTTTAAACGGGGGAAGAAAACTCCGGGCCTGCTGAGGCTCCGCGGGGGAGCGCCCAAGATCGTTCCTAGTTTAACGCTGGAAGCCCCGGCTTGCGAGTCTTCTTGCGAGCAAAAATCGTGGTCCGACGCGAGCCGTGAAGACAGGTTGGTGACTACGGTAACCGGGGCTCATCCTCGGGCACCCGGGATTCATCGTTTGGATATGACTTCAGCGGCAACAGGACCTGCACGCCGAAATAACCGACAAAGTACGGCTGGTCGCTTTTGGCCGGTTCCAGGCCGCGACCGGCCATCCAAAGAAGAATAAAAGGTCGGTGCAGTTTGTAGCGGCCGCCGACGTCGAGCGTAGGCTGCGCAAGCACCGGGTGGAAGGTGCCGCTGCTGAAGAATTCCGCGTCCAGTTCGAGTTTCTTGGTGAACTCATGGCCGACGATCATGCCTGTGAACCAGCCATCGGGTCCGAGATGCACGATGTTGTAGCCGGCCTCAAGGTTCAGATCGATGGGGCCGATTTTTCGAGTGAATTCCATCGGAAGCAGCAAACTTAAGCCGGGCGGCGTAATGCCGCGTTGCACGGCATGATTCGGATTGTTGAGGAAGGCTTGCGGAAAAATGGAGAACTGCATCCCCTCTTCACCGCTGTCATAGAAGCGCAACTTGACGCCCACGTTGTCTTGTCCGAGACCATATTTGGCCGGGGCTCCCTGGTTCCAGACGCGCAGCCAGGCATTTTCGTAGGTGAGCTGGATGCGGTCTCCCACGCCGAAATTGATGTCGACATCGGGAATGTGGCTGACGGACTGGCCGTTGTAGAGAAACGGCATGTAACCGAAATTCATTTCCCAGTTCAGATGACCGGGAGTTCCGGGATCGGTGGTGTAGAAAGGAGGCCCGCCCTGGGCAAAGCTGAGAGTAGTGCCAAGAAGTAGCAGGGAGAAGAAACAAAGGATGGCCCGGGCTTTTGAACCCTCCGAAATCACCAACTGCTGACCAGGACTCCGCCTTGAAGTTCCCGTGCGGCTTGACAGGATGAAGTTGAGCATGAGTGTCAGATTCATCCCCGTGTCGAGATGTTTGCAGCAGTGTTTTCGACAGCCATTCCAGTCATGGCGCGAAGGACGTGCGCCGAGGGCGCTGTGGGCTGTGCAAAAGTCGCTCGCAGCTCCGAAATGAGAATCGGGTGATGTGCGCTGTGACCGATGTGGGAAAGACGATTGCAGGGTCGCGTTGTACGGATCGAGTTGTTCAATGTATGCCTCATGAAACTATGCCGGGCACTCCCGTAACGCGGAACGTGCAGATGTGAAAGGGGATCTACCAAAGGTGTACGAAACTGTGGCGCCCTCACGTGTGTTATCGGCCTGTCCGCTGCCAGGCCTTCTATAAACCAAGATCGTGCCGGTCCGGTTTGCAGGTCAAGTCGCTGGACCAAATCGGAACTCTTTGAGGCTACCACGTCTTTCCTGAAGAACGCCTGAAACCCAACATTCGCGCTACAACCTTAACGGGCGCAATATCTTAGGGCTTTGTTATTTCTGCGCCCGAAGAAATGGCGAAGGGTGTGCTTCAGCGGAGGGTGAAGTTGATTCCCAGAAACGTGGAGGATGCCATTGTGATCGATCTGGAGCAAGTTAAAGTTACACCCCGAGACCAGCAAGTTCTGAATCTGCTGGTGCAGGGCTGCAGCAACAAGGAAATCGCGGGGCAGTTGAACATCAGCCCGCGCACCGTAAAGCAACACTTGCGCACGCTATTCCTGCGCGCAGGAATCCGCGATGGCCGGAAACGGGTCAAGCTGGCGATCGCCATGTTCGCTAAGGAGGAACCGCAGTCATGATGCCGTGTGAATGTCTTACCCCGAAAGAGGTCCAGGTCGCCCAACTGGTGTGGGAGGGGCTCACCAACCGCGAAATTGGCAAGGTTGTTGGCACGACCGAACAAGTGATTAAGAATCACCTGCGCAGCACATTCGACAAACTCGGCGTTTGGAGCCGTCTGGAGTTGGCGATGTACGTGGCCAGCCATGGCGGCAGGAACTGGCCACTCGGGCACGAGCAAAGCGAACTGGCGGGGCGGGCGGTCGGGGCCTGAAGCGTCGTTCGCCGAGGGCTTGGCGAGCCGTTCGTGGGATCTCGGCGCAACCCCAGTTCGCAGAGAAACCGCATGGCGCTGTGAAATTTTCTGCGCACCTTTCTCTGAATCGAACACTTTTCTAATTCCTGGACTGAAGCACCGACATCACGGCAGCCATAATTCTGCAAAAGCTTTCACGCCGGGGCTCGCCAGGTGTTGACCTACCGCAGGTTAACCCCATGTTCGGCAATGGCTTCAGCCAATTCACTTCGCGGCCTCTAAATTGCACTTCGGGACCGGATTTCGAAAGCAGGCTCCTACTTCAGCCAAGAGCCGGCTTCGCGACCCCCGAGGCGAACCCGCGATGGCTTACAAAGAAACTTTCTGGATGGCTTGCGACTCCACCGAGCCTCTGCGGGCGGAGTATGGCCCGTTTCACACTCGAACCGAAGCGGAGGCGGAAGCTCACAAACTCGGCTTCGGTTACCTGCTACGCTACGAACACATCCTCGGAGAGGATGAGGAAATTCAGGAAGTTCGCTGCATTTTTATTGAACTGCCGGGGGCTGCTCCTGTGGGAGTGGAGGCAGTGCAGGTGACGCTGCATACCCGTTGCGCGACTTGCGGAGAATCAGCCGCGCATGACAAAGGCTGGCAGGCGGAAGTCTGGGCGGACATTCACGAGTTCGAACACTCGCGCCATCGAGTCCGCTTGTTTGAACACGCACGGGGCAAAGGCCTGAAGGAAATCGGCGACTGGCGGGGCTAGAAAGTCGCCGGCCTGTCACGTCCCGCACTATTTCTGTTTTTCCTGATTCTTACGCGGCCGTCTTCGTCAGTTCGCTGGCTGCTGCGCGATCGACCATCCAGATCAGCTTTCCGTTGCCTGGCCTGACCAGTTTCGCCGGATACTGCTCGCCCGGCGCTTCGCCTTCCAATACAGCCTTCAATGCCGGAGCCTTGTCGGTGCCGCTGACCAGAAAAGTCACGCAACGTGCGGCATTCAAAACTGGCAATGTGAACGTGATCCGACGCGTCTTGAATTTTTCCACCCAGTTCGCAATCACCAATCGCGACTTCTCTTGCAAGGCGGCGGTGCCGGGGAACAGCGAGGCCGTGTGCCCGTCCGGTCCTAGGCCGAGAAGAATGAGATCAAAGCTGGGGAACTCGCCAGGTGCGAGCGCGAAAAACCGGCACAAAGTCTGCTCGTACAGCGCGGCTGCGGCGCTGGCATTGGGATTTTCGCCGGCCACGCGGAATACATTTCCGGCCGCTACCGGAATCTTCGACAGCATCGCCTCATTCGCCATGCGGTAGTTGCTTTCTGGATCATCCGGAGGTACGTGCCGCTCATCCCCAAAGAAAAAAAACATGCGATCCCAGGGCAGGGAAGTGCGGCCATTGGTGGCGAGCAGGTTGTAAAGGCTCCTCGGGGTGTTGCCTCCGGCCAGCGCGATGATGAAGCGGCCGCGCTCGGCCACGGCTTCATTGGCGGCATGGATCACCTCTTCGGCTGCGGCGTCGAACAGCTCCTGTGGGGTGGTCAGGGTGCGGATTTCAACCGAAGAACTCACGAGACCTCATTCGGGATGTGCAGTCGTTTTCTTCTCAATCCTGGCTGCCGCGCGCGGCGGCGCAGCGTGCAGCGCCGAGCAACCCGGCTTTCTCGTTGGTGACGACTTGCACAGGGATCGATTCCGCCAGCGGTCGCAGCCGCCCCTTGTTCAGAAAAGCATTCATGAACAAAGGTTCCTTCAGTTTGGGAAGAATCTTGGGCGAGATGCCGCCGGCGAGAAACAATCCTCCCGTCGCCATGGTCTTGAGTGCCAGGTTGGATGCTTCGGCGCCGAAAACCGAGATCCAAACGTCGAGCGCTTTTTGCGCGAGCGGACAAGTCGCGTCGAGCGCGGCGCGGGAAATCGCCGCTGCCGGATCGCCTTTCTTCATTCGCTCTGCGACCTCGAGCGTTCCCTTTTCACCGCGACTGTCGCGCAGAAATTCGTAGACGTTCACCAGTCCCGGACCGGACACGATGCGCTCGTAGCTGGCGTGGCCGAAGCGTGCCTGGAGAAAACGCAGCAACTCGATCTGCAGTTCGTCCTGCGGCCCAAAATCCGTGTGCCCGCCTTCGCTGGCAAAAACGCGATGCCGCGTGCCGTCCCAGAACATCCCGGCCTCGCCCAGCCCGGTGCCGGGAGCGATGACCGCCTGGTTGCCAACGGCCGGGCCCGTGACGCGGTTCAACGGAACCAGATCTGTCCGGTCGAGCGCGCCGATGCCCCAGGCGCTGGCCTCGAGGTCATTGATGAGAAGGGTTGCGGGAAGGTGAATCTGTTTCGCCAGCCGCGATTGTTCGATGACCCACGGCAAGTTGGAGGTCTCGACGCGCCCGTTACGCACCGGGCCGGCGATGCCGAAGCAAGCGACTTCAGGGCGCGTGCCGGATTCTTCCAGAAATTGTTCTACGATTTCACCCAGCTCGCGGTGCTCGCGGCTGGGAAAGGTGCGCTCGGAGAGCAGGCGCAGGTGACCATTCTGGGGCTGAAAATAAGCCAGCCTGGCATCGGTACCGCCAATATCGCCGGCCAGGATCATTTTTCGAAGTTCCTCCAACGGCGACCGTCGCGCTCCAGCAGTTCGTCAGCTTCCTTCGGTCCCCAGGTGCCAGAGGCATAGTTGGGGAAGTTGCGGGGAGGGAGCGCTTTCCAGATATCGAGAATCGGATTGACGACGCACCAGCCGGCCTCGACCATATCCGCGCGTTGAAATAGAGTCTGGTCGCCAATCATGCAATCATGCAGCAGCCGTTCGTAGCCGGTCGAGGGCTGCTT
>CAYOUY010000165.1:0-9600 GCA_964407245.1 uncultured Acidobacteriaceae bacterium | reverse complement strand
CGGGCTGCTTTACGCAGCCCGCCTTTGTGCCTCGGCAAAATTCTCCGGCTCCGACAGTACATCCTGCCGCTCCGCGCCTGCGATCCGGTCCAGCACACCATTCATCGTTTCCTGGATTCTGGTGCTCGGCCGGTGGAACTTCCGCGTGGCCTTGGAGGCAAGCTGGCAAAGCATATAACGGTTCCGCAGAGTTTGTAAAGCATCAAACACACGATCAGAGCGCATGTGCTTTATCTCTCCTTAGTTATGAATTGTGGCCTTCCGCCTTCGTCCTTACGCCACGGGAGGGTGACAGGAACCCCAGTAGCCGCCCTAAGTCACTGATTCCGAGTAGGTTGTAAAGGAGTTAGCGCAAAACTCACTTGAATAGATGCACACCAGGATACGGAAGATGCTCAATTTTCTGGCCGCTCCTTAGGCAAAGGCACAGATAAGACCGCCCAGAAGCCTCGACGTACCTGGAACTGGCTAATCTATCCGCCGGGGATGTAGAGGTCAAGTAATTATTTGTCAGGGCATTGACGGATCGGTTGCCGGGCGCTGCCGCTCGTGCACATGTCGTTTATAATCAATAGCTTACTCCGGCCAGAGCTACGGACCCTAATCGGGACAATGTGGGCCCGCGATTGGTTTCACGCCCAGTACGTGCGATCCAGACTCCGGTATTGAATCGCCTCCGCGATGTGCTTGGGCTCGAGATGCGCGGACTCTTCCAGGTCAGCTATCGTGCGGGCGACCTTCAGAATGCGGTCGTGGGCGCGGGCACTCAGTCCCTGCTGGGTCATGGCACGTTCGAGCAGGCGCTCGCAGTCCGAGGACAGCTCGCAGAAGGTGCGGATGTGGCGGGAGTGCATCTGGGCGTTGCAGTAGAGTTTGTCGCGACACGACGCGAAGCGTTCCAGTTGCCGGGCGCGAGTGCGCAGGACGCGCTCGCGGATTTTGGTGGACCCTTCGGGCTCGGCGCCGCTGCGCATTTCCTTATAGTTCACCGCTGGCACGTCGATGTGGATGTCGATGCGGTCCATGAGCGGGCCGGAAATTTTCGAAATGTAGCGCTGAATCATCGGAGTGGTGCACTGGCATTCGCGGGTGCGGTCGTTGTGAAAACCGCAGGGGCAGGGATTCATGGCCGCGGCCAGCATGAAGCGGGCGGGGAAGGTCAGGGACATCGAGGCGCGGGCGATCGAGACCGTCCCGTCTTCGAGCGGCTGGCGGAGAACCTCGAGGACATTGCGGGGAAATTCGGGAAGCTCGTCGAGAAAGAGCAGGCCGTTGTGGGCGAGCGAGACTTCGCCCGGACGCGGGATTACGCCGCCGCCGATCAGGCCGGCGTCAGAAATGGTGTGGTGCGGAGCGCGATACGGCCGAGTGCCAACCAGCCCTGAACCCAGGTCGAGGACGCCGGCGACGCTGTGAATTTTGGTGGTCTCCAACGCCTCTTCAAAGGTAAGCGGCGGGAGTATCGTCGGCATGCGCTTGGCGAGCATGGTTTTGCCTGATCCCGGCGGCCCGATCATAAGAATGTTGTGGCCGCCGGCGCAGGCGATCTCGAGGGCGCGCTTGGCGGTCTGCTGGCCGCGAACGTCTTTGAAGTCAACGAAGAACTGCTGCGATTCGCGGAGGAGCGAGTCGCCATCGGCTTTCATGGGCACAACGCCGTTGCCGGAGTTGACGAAATGAATCACGTCCAGCAGCGAGCGCACGGGATAGACTTCGACGCCGCCGACCATGGCGGCTTCCTTAGCATTGGCTTCGGGGACGACTAGGCGGGAAATCTTGCGGCCGCGGGCTTCGAGAGCAATGGGCAGTGCGCCGCGTACGCCGCGAATGCCGCCGTCGAGTGAGAGTTCGCCGACGAAGAGGCAATCGGTGACTTCTTTCTTGGTTAGTCCTCCATATGCTCCGACAATCCCCAGAGCCATGGGCAGATCAAACCCGGAGCCTTCTTTCTTGATGTCCGCTGGAGCGAGGTTGATGGTGATGTGCGTGGGCGGAATGTCGTAGCCGCAGTTCTTGAGCGCGGCGCGGACGCGGTCGCGGCTCTCGCGGACCGCGGCGTCAGGCAGGCCCACGGTGTGGAAGTGGTCCTGATCGCACTTGATGCCGGAGCAGTCGACTTCCACCTGAATGATATTGGCGTCGATGCCGTAAACCGCGGCGCTGAGAGTCTTGTACAGCATGAGTGATCGGGCTCGTGGCGAGAACTGCCAGCAGGCACACGAAGTCCCCTGATCTTTGAATACCCACCCCGAACTACTCACCTTACGAATTTGGTACCGATTCTGGCTGTGACGCATGTCACCACAATGCTGTGGAAAATCGCCCGTAAATCGGCGGCACCATCCCTCTTCGAGGCGTCTCTCGTCATGCCGTTTGCCTCCCCCGTTCATTTCGGACATTTTTCCGGTGGCGTCATCCTGAGCGGAGCAGTCTTTCAGGCGGAGCGAAGGATCTTGCGCGCAGCGAAAACGGTGCCGTGCCCGCGCGAGATCCCTCGCCTCGCTGGTGAGAACCCGAGGCCTCGGGATGACGCCCCATGGGTGCCCGGCGCAAGCCCATGCGCACATGCGAGGCAAATGGTTACCAACGAATCACGCTGTTCAACAAACCCGGTTGTTCGCCGAGTGTAGATAGAATTAGGATGAGTAGAAATCAGGCCGAACATCCTTGCTCATGACCCCAGACCCAGGTAATCCTTCGCCCACTCCTCGCCCCTCCGGAACTCTCGAAAAAGAAGAATCTCAGTTATGGCGATGGCTGCTGTGGTTCATGGTGTTTCTGGCGGTGGCATTGGCGGGCCTTCTGTGGGAGCGGCTCGAAACGATTCCCTATTCGCTGCGGGCCATTCCGATTGGGGTGCTGGTTCTTTCCATTCTGTTTGCGGTATATGCCTACGGGCGGCGGCGCGAAGTCAGCGACCTGAAAGAGGCGTTGCGCGGCCTGCAGGAGCATGTGGGTGCGGCTCCTTCTGAAGAACAACTGGACCAGCTGAGCCAGGTCATCATGCGCTCGCAGCGCAGCTTCAAAGAGCTGATCGACTCGATCGACGACCCGGCTTGCGCGGTTTCGCTCGACGGCACGCTGCGGACAGTAAACCGCCGCGTTACGGAACTGACGGGACTGACATACTCGCAGCTGGTCGGCGCAAAGGTTTACGACTTTGTCGAGGAACCGATACGCGAAGAGGTGCAGCGCGGCCTGGGACGATTCCTCGACAAGAAGCGCTGGACAGGCACGGTGCGCCTCCGGTTGAAGAACAGCTCCCGGCCCTTGTATTTCGATTGCGTGCTGAACGGCATCGTGAAAGGCGACGAAGTCGTGGGCGCGAGCGTTCTGGGACGCGACGTAACCGAGCAGCGGGAAAAAGAGCTCAGGTTTACTGAACTATTCGAGACCCTCCAGGAAGGCGTGTACTTCAGCACGCCGGAAGGACAGTTGCTGGATGCGAATCCCGCGCTGGTCGGCATGTTGGGACACACAGAAAAGAAGGATCTTTTGTCCGTCGAGCCGGCCGCGTTGAATTTCGATCCCGGCCAGCCTGTGCTGGGCCGCGCTGCAGACGATCGCGGCGGCGTCCGCACGCGCGAGATCAAGCTGCGGCGCAAGGATGGAAAAGCGGCTATGTTTCTCGATTCCTCGCGGGCCGTATGGGATACCGCGGGCAAGATCATCCGCTACCAGGGAACGCTGGTTGACATCACGGAAAAGCGAAAGATGGAGCGGCAACTGGAGCAGCAGGAAGAGTTCCGCCGGCGGCTGCTCGAGAGTTTCCCCGACTTGATCCTGGTGGTGGATTTGGAGGAACGGTATACCTTCGTCAGTTCGCGCGCGCGCGATCTTCTCGGCTACGCGCCGGAAGAGATGCTGGGAAAAAAGATTTCAGATCTCGAGGATCACTCTCCCGAACTGGCAGCGCTCTACCGCGAAGTGGTTTCGGGCAAAGAGGTCCTGGGGGCAGCGGAATACGGAGCACGACGCCGGGACGGCAGTTGGCGGACGATGCGTGCCTCGGGCAGTCAACTGGTGGATGCCGAGGGAAAAATCAGCGGCGCGATTATTTCCGTCCGCGACATCACGCTGGAGCGCAAGCTGGAACAGCAGGTGGTGCAGAGCGAGCGGCTGGCAGCGATGGGCGCGATGATTGGCGGCGTGGCGCATGAGCTCAACAACCCTTTGACCAGCATTCTCGGGGTAAGCGAATTGCTGCAGGACAGCGAGACGAACGAGGGTGCGCGCAAACAGCTGGCCATGCTGCAGCAGCAGGCGCGGCGTGCAGCCGACATTGTGCAGAACCTGACGTACTTCTCGCGGCCGCCAGCACCGGGCAAAAGCAGCATCAACCTGGTGGAAGTGGTGGAACGTACTCTGAACCTGCACGCCTACTCTCTGCGCAAGAACAACATCACCGTGGACTTCCTGAAAGAACCGGGTGTGCCGCGGGCGATGGGCGATCCGCACCAGCTGATGCAGGTGTTCCTGAACCTGATTGTGAATGCGGAGCAGGCGATCCGCGAGGCACGCGAGAAAGGCACGCTGCGAATTCGTTTAGGCCGGACCGACAATACTGTGTGGGTGAGCTTTCACGACGACGGCCCGGGGATTCCCAAGGAGAACCTGTCCAGCATCTTCGATCCCTTTTATACGACCAAGCGGCCGGGGCGCGGCACGGGGCTCGGCCTGAGCATCTGCAAGTCGGTAATGAAAGAGCACAACGGCAGTGTGGAGGCGGCCAACGCTCCCGATGGCGGCGCGGTGTTCACCGTGACGCTGCCCATGGCGGGCCTGGGCTAGAGCAAAAGATCACTGCTACCGCCATCGTGTTCGAAAATTGCCGATTGAGCTTTCGCGAGTTCAATGCGCGCGTGAACCGGCGAGTTCTCCGCGAACCGTACTGGGCGGGGCGCGGTGAAAAAATCTGACGGATGGTTGCATTCTCACCCGCCTTTCTCCGCGAGTAACGCCCTCGATTCCAGGCTCGGGCCGCGGGAACTAGTTCAAAGTGACTAATTGACAGCGATTTAGTTCAGTTGCACACTATACTGCCCATAGTGTGAGCCGGGCCTTCTGATGGCTCTGAGGAGCGTGAAACTACGGCTGGAGGATGCGGCTCCGTTCACTGGAGTCGAGGCATCTGTCCGTCCACAAGGCTTCGACGGCGGTGCGAGTTGCCGTGATCCGTCGCAGTCTGATGTGTTGCAGGAACTGCTCGCGTTCGCAACGCTTTCCCAGCAAGTCCACAGCCGCGCGGCCTTGATCAACCGGCGGCCTTCTGCAGTTGACGCGCACATAGGGGAGTTTGGAGCCGAGCAATTCGGCTTGGACGAAGTGCTGCGGCTCGTGACCGAGTATGCGGTTATGATCACTGCTGCCGACGGTGTGGCGATAGCGCTCGCCGAGGACAACGAAATTGTGTTGCGCGCATCGGCGGGAACAATCGCTCCAGACCTGGGGGCGCGAATTGACCGTGATTCAGCCTTCTCTGGCGCCTGTATCCGCACGGCACAAATCATCAGCAGCGATGACACCGAGGCAGATTCGCGAGTCAACCAGGAGGCCTGCCGGCAGCTTGGTGCTCGTTCCATGGTGGCTGTGCCGCTGGAGTCCCGGGGAGTAGTGTTCGGGCTTCTCGAGGCTTTCTCGACGTGTCCCTCCGGATTTACTTCTGAGGATTTTCGAAATCTCATTCTGCTGGCAGAACTGGTGTCGAGAACTCTGACACCGGAGGACGAATCACATCTCACTGCATCGGCGCGGATTGCCGCGGCAAAGCTGGAAGTCACCAACCTGCAGGCGGCTTCTTCAGCCAGCGTTCGGGATGTAGCAGGAGTTCCGGATGTCGCAGGAAAAGGTGCCGCCAGGCAAGCCGAGGGTCCCCATGCTCCGGACGATCATGCTCCCGGCGATCAGGTTTCTGAGGAGATTGAGCCAGTAGAATCAGGATTCGGCGCCGGGCCGGCTCTCGATGAACCTGTGCTCCAGGCCGTGAGAACAGGCGCCTTGGATAAATCCATCTCTTCCCTTCGGGCGCGGGTCCTGGATCGCGGCAGCGCAGGGCACCGGCATCGCGTTCTCTTATTGTTGGTGTGCATCGGCATCGCGGCTGCCCTGGTGGCCGGCATCTGGTGGATGCAAAGTCGGCGCGCAGCACCCACGACAGTTACACAGAGAGTGCAAAGCCCACAACTCGCGCAAGGACCTGCGCCGAGTGGAACGGTTGGTCATCCCGCAGTAGCAACAGCGCACGCCGCGCCCGGCCCGGCTAACGTGGTCGTGAATCGAAGTGCGGTTTCAGCGAGGGCTGCAAAGACCAGTGTTGGCGCGGGTTCCGAGAACGCCCTGCCGGCGTACCGCACGACCGTGCAAGAACTGCAGAAATTCCCGCGGGTCACAGGAATCCAGCCCGCCACTGGGCCGGACTCAACCACCGTCGTGGTCAATCTGGAAAGTCAGGCACAATACGAGGCTCACCGGCTGACCGAGCCGGACCGCATTTATTTCGATCTGCCTTCCACCCAGTTGCCGCCCGAGCTTTTCGGCAAGTCCATCGAGTTTCACGACTCGCTGCTGAAGCGGATCCGCGTGTCGCAACCGGTCCCCGGCCTGACGCGCGTGGTGCTGGAGACAAGCGGCGCACCAATTTTTTCAGCCAGCACGAACTCGACTCCTTTCCAGCTTGTCATTGAATTGCGCTCCGGCGAATTGCGCGCCAAGCCGTGACCTCGGCGGCCGATTCCCTCATTCCGCAAGCTGCACCGCGCGGAAATCGACTCAGGGTTCACCGAAACCGCAGGATTGTCACGTCGTCGGGACCTGACGCGTCGCGTGCACGTTGAGGTAGTAGCCCTTTGACTCGGGATTGAACAGGAGCTGCCAGTAGAGGTTGTGGTGCGAAACGATGAAGCATTGCTGCAGGAGTTCGCGGGCCGCCACCTTGGTACCACCAACCTTGACGGTCGTGTGATCCAGGATGGTTCTCGGAGAGATCCCGACGTTGACGACGCTGTGATTCTGCTGTGCGATGGCCTGAAAAATCAGATCGAGCGTAGCGGAAATCGTCCTCTCCTCGGTTGCAAGCGTCACAGGAACATCGAAAAGGGGTTGCTGTTGCGCGATCGCGCCCTTTTCATCGTGAGCCCCCGTTCCCACTACATCGAAGGTGCCCTGTGGGCTGCGCCGCAGCTCAAATTGACCCGGATTCTTGCTGTGGTTATAGGCATCCACAATCAGGCGAAGGGTTTTCTCTTCGCTGCAGGCCTGGACATCCTGAGCGGTCGCCGGAACTGCCTGAGTGTCTGTGGGCTTGTTCGTTTGGGTGTTTTCCTTCTTTGTCGTGCGGCATTCATCCAGCGGGACCGCCGGAAACTCGACGCTAAAGCTGCCACCTGAGGGCACCTTGGTGTGGAACGCAGGAGCCTCGAGCAAATCCATTTGCGAGATATATTGCGGATCTTCGTAATCAACCACCCACCCGTACTTCAGGTAGAGAGCTTCCAGTGTCTGCTGCAAAGGACGGGGGCTATTGGCGGTAATGTGAATGGTTTGTGCCGTCTGAGAGACAGTTGCCTGCTTGAGGTAAGCAGGCCCGGCGGTGCTTTGGGCAAACCCTATCGACACCAGGCACGTGCACAGACAGATTCCGCGATTGATCGAGTTCATTCTTTAGTCACTGACTGCGGAGTGGCGTCAATTGTGCGCCCATTCGGCATCGGGCCAGCCCGCCATCCGAGTTTCGTTTCTTCGCGAGCAATTTTAGCATTGACCATGGAGGGGATTGGCCGCGATTGTGCCCGCCCGGCGCGATTACTCCCGTCTAAACAAAGTGACTAATTCCTTTTGGGTTTTGCTTTGCACCGCGGCACTGGGGTATAAAGCGGCCAACACCAAAGGTTTTAGTCCCGACAGTAGGTCATTCCCAATGAATATTTCTGAGGTTGCGACGCGTGATGCGGAAGACGCGTGGATCGAGAAATACAGAAGGGCCCTCGACGCCACTCCAATCGAACCGGCACGCAAACTGAGGCCCGACGAAATTCTTGTCCGCTTATCCAAGAATCTGACTTCGAATATCGGCCGAGTCCTCGACCGGTGGCGGCAACCGAAAACTTCCCTCCCGAGGCGAGGAGTTGAGATGGGCGATTCTGCCGTTCTGCATACTGCTACGGCGACAAGCAAAAAGACGGGAGCTTTGGCCGGCGATGCCGAACATGTGCGGATGGCTAGCTGAACTACTCCGACGACGGGCCCAGGGGCCCTAATACCGGAGTGGATTGTCTGTAAGATAGAAGTCTCCGGTGGGATTAGCCAAACGGACTAGTTCTTATGTAGAGGCTGAGAATTAACACTTTTTCCTTTGACATCAGCCTCTTCTGTGGCAAAATGCACGCGATCGTTTTTCTTCCTCCCCCGGGGGAAATGCGCGTGGTGTTTCCGCTCTGTCCCTGGGCAAGTGCTCTCCTGGTGTGATCAATTTGTGTGATCAATGTAACTGAGAATTTTTTCGCTCTGCAGCGGAAGAACGCGGAAGAACACGCGTCTGAGCCCCGCTGCATGAGTCAAGGAACCCCGCCAAAGGGCCTGAGGACGGCCAAGTCATTTCGTCTGAGCGATGGCATTGTGGAGCAATCGCTCAAAAAAGGGGATTCAGTGCATACTACTCCGACCCGACCAGGTTTGATCGTGATTGATGCCTCCTTGGGTTTAGTCGCTTATAACGGGGAAGCAGTAAACATACTTACGTATCCCGATCCGCCAGACAAGATTCGCCACCTGGACGCATGGATTGCCAACAAGATCCGGGCCGATCTTGCTGGCCGGCACGCGCCGCCCCAGTTTGTCGAGGAGTATCGTTCCGCGCGGCGGACCTACCATTGCCGCTCTTTCCCTCTGGACGTGAAAGCCCAGAACGGCCATAGCCCAGCTGAGCCCAATGGATTGCTTATCGTCATGTTGGAGCGAAGAAGCACGGAGGCGGTCCGGATTACAGAGATGTCCGAGCGTTTTGGCCTAACCGCCCGCGAGCAGGAGACGGTGCAGTACCTGCTGGAGGGATTCACCAGCAAAGAGATTGCCCAGCGCATGAAGATCAGCCCCAACACGGTGAAGGCCTTCCTTCGCCTGGTCATGGTCAAGATGAATGTGTCGACGCGCTCAGGCATCATTGGCCGCTTTGTGGGTCCGAGGGCGTAACCGGCGCCAGACTTGGCTTTCGAGGGTTTAATAACATTGGATTAGTACATCCGGGGACTTGTAGGTCCGTTGATTCCCGATAGAGTACAAAGCGCGCCACGAATGCTAAGCACTCCCCTCCCCGGGCTTGGCGGCGTAACTCTGTTAGGAGGACAACAAATGAAGAGAACCACAATGCTCGTAGTATGTGCATTGGCGTTCGCCCTGTGTACGGGAGCAGCCCTGGCGTCAACCGCGCCGCCACCGACTGACACCCTCAAGGTCGATTATTTTGCCAATGCCAATACCGCTGGGGCTCCGGATGCGACGGTGCGCGTCACCGATCCCAACACGAATGGCGGCAACATCTGCGCCAGCATCTTCGTGTTCGATGCCAACCAGGAGATGAGCGAGTGCTGCAGCTGCCTGCAAACG
>CAYOUY010000164.1:0-5224 GCA_964407245.1 uncultured Acidobacteriaceae bacterium | reverse complement strand
GGGACGCCTCCGGGAGAACAAGCTATGACTCCGCAAGGCTTCCCCAAAGGCGAGAGCAACAAGTTCGTTTATGACACGTCGGCGGAGACCGGCAAGCCGCTTACCACGCATCAGTTTTATGACGGCACGCAGAAGCCGTGGGTGTTCAAGCGGGTGTGGCATCTTGAGCCGTCGTTGGAAGATCCGAATACGGTTTACGCGGGAGTGGAGGACGCCGCGTTGTTCCGCACGACTGATGGCGGGAAGACCTGGCACGAACTTGCCGGCCTGCGTGGCCATGGCACTGGGCCGAAGTGGCAACCGGGAGCGGGTGGGATGTGCCTGCACACGATCATTATCGATCAGACAAATCCCAAACGGATGTGGATTGCCATCTCAGCGGCGGGCGCGTTTCGCACGGATGATGGCGGGAACACGTGGAAGCCGATCAACAACGGACTGTACTCAAAGTATCTGCCCAACCCGACGGCCGAAGTCGGACACTGCGTGCACCACATTGCCATGAACCCGAAGCGTCCGGGAGTGCTCTTCATGCAGAAGCACTGGCACGTGATGCGCTCCGATGACGCCGGCGAGCAGTGGAGCAAAATCAGTGGCAACCTGCCCACCGACTTCGGATTTGTGATCGATGTGCACTCGCACGAACCAGAGACGGTTTATGTCGTTCCGATCAAGAGCGACGGAGAACATTACGTGATGGAGGCCAAGCTCCGCGTCTACCGCAGCCGCACCGGGGGCAATGAGTGGGAAGCACTGACCAAGGGCCTTCCCCAGAAGGACTGCTACGTAAACGTCTTGCGCGATGCCATGGCCGTCGACAAGCTCGACAAATGCGGCGTCTACTTCGGCACCACGGGAGGCCAGGTCTATTGCTCCGCCGACGCGGGGGATTCGTGGAATGCGATCGTGCGCGATCTGCCGGCGGTGCTTTCAGTAGAAGTGCAAACGCTGGCGTGAAGAGCGTCAGGTCAACGAGATGGCCACATGATCCGTGTCATCATCCCGCCCCACCTGCGCACGCTGGCCCACGTCTCGGGTGACGTCGCACTTGAAGTTCCTGCGCCCATTACCCAGCGCTCCGTCCTCGACGCGCTCGAAGCCCGTTATCCCATGCTGCGCGGCGCCATCCGCGATCACGTCACGCTGCAGCGCCGCCCCTTCCTGCGCTTCTTCGCCTGCGAGCAGGATCTCACTCACGATTCACCCGACACCCCGCTCCCCGACGCCGTCGCATCCGGCAAAGAGCCTTACATCGTGCTGGGTGCAATCGCGGGCGGATAAGCGCAACGCCGCCGTTTGACAACCCCTCTTCTTCCCACGTACTTTCAAAGTTCTGCCCTGTGAGTCCGTCCAAATAAGCAAGCGCAGGCTCGGTAGACCCCCGGCTTCAGCCGGGGGCGAGCGAAGCGAGCCGCGGAGGTTATACGTCCCATGAGTACCCGTTCAACACAACGCTATCTAATTGCAATCTTGCTCACTCTTTCCTCGACCGCCCTCGCCCAGGACGTCGCCTCCTTCGAGAAGCGCATCAGCGTGAAGAAGCTGGCGAACGGGCTGACGCTGATCATCTGTGAGCGTCCCGAAGCGCCGGTTTTCTCCTTCTTCACGCTGGTCGACGCGGGGTCGGCGCAGGATCCCATGCGCGCTACCGGCCTCGCTCACATGTTCGAGCACATGGCCTTCAAAGGCACCGACCAGATCGGCACCAAGAATTACGCCGCTGAAAAGCCCGCGCTCGCCAAAGTCGAGACCGCTTACGCCGCCTACATTGGCGAGCGCGATAAGGGCGGAGCCGCCGATAAAACCAAGCTCCAGCGGCTTGAAAAGGCCTGGAAGGATGCCATCGGCGAAGCCGACAAATATGTCGTGAGTAACGAATTCGGCAAAATCGTCGAGCAGAATGGCGGCGAAGGCATGAACGCCTTCACCAACTATGACGAAACCGCGTATCACTATTCGTTCCCGGAAAATCGGCTGGAGCTTTGGGCGTATCTCGAATCCGAGCGCTTTCTGCATCCCGTGCTGCGCGAGTTCTACAAAGAACGCAACGTAGTGATTGAAGAGCGCCGCATGCGCACCGACAGCAATCCTTTTGGACGCCTGCTCGAGCAGTTTACGGAAGAAGCATTTGCAGCACACCCCTATCATCGGCCGACCATTGGCTGGATTTCCGATCTCAACACGTTCTCGGCCACCGAAGCACAAAAATTCTTCGACGAATATTACGTGCCCGCCAACATGGTGGTCGCCGTTGCCGGCGACGTGAAGGCAGCGCAGGCCATGCCGATGCTCGAAAAGTATTTTGGCCGTTTGCCCGCGCGTCCGCAGCCCGACGAGACCACCACCACCGAGCCGCCGCAGAACTCGGAGCGCAAAGTCGTGCTCAAGGAACGGACGCAGCCGCTCTACATCGAGGGCTATCACCGCCCCGACTACCGCAGCAAGGACGACGCCGTCTTCGACGCGATCAGCGACCTTATGTCCGAGGGGCGCACATCGCGCCTCTACCGGGCGCTGGTCCGCGACAAGAAAATCGCCTCCGACGCCGAAGGCTTCACCGGATATCCCGGCGTCAAGTATCCGCACCTGTTCGCGTTCATTGCCGTGCCCTTGCCCGGACATGCGACGCAGGAGATGGGCGACGCCATCCACGCCGAGATCGACCGGCTGAAAAAAGAGGACATCACCGACAACGAGCTGAAAATGATCAAGACTCGCGCGAAAGCGAATCTGATTCGTGGCCTCGCCGACAACGAAGGCCTGGCCACGCAGCTCGCCACTTATCAGACGCGCTACGGCGACTGGCGCGAATTGTTCCGCTCGGTCGACCGCATCGATCAGGTGTCCAAGGCCGACATTCGACGTATCGCCAACGAAGTTTTCGTCGAGACCAATCGCACCGTCGGCGTGATCGAAAAAGCGGGCGGAGGCAGTCCCCCCGGTGACCAATCTTCCGACAACTCGGGTGGTCAGGGAGGTGCGCAATGAAATTGGCGACCAACACCGCGGGTGGCCCATTTCTCGCGCGCTCTTTGCGCGAGAAGTGGGGATTTTCGTTCACCTTCCTCTGGGTAAATCTGCTGGTGGTCACGCTCCTCGGCTCCCTGCCGCTGGCCTCGGCGCAAACCAAATCGACCACCGGACCCGCCGAAAAATCCTGGAAGCAGATTCCTATCCCGCAGCTGCCTGCGTTCAAGCCGCAGCAACCCAAACGCGTCGAACTCTCCAACGGCATGGTGATCTTCCTTCAGGAAGATCACGAACTGCCGCTCATTGACGGCGTGGCGCGCATTCGAGGCGGTTCCGTCAACGAGCCTGCCGGCAAAATCGGTCTGGTCGATATCTACGGCGAAGTCTGGCGCACCGGCGGCACGAAAACGCAAACTGGAGACGAACTCGACGACTTTCTCGAAGTACGCGCCGCCAAAGTCGAAACCGGCGGCGGCCCCGATTCCACCACCATCAGCTTTTCGTGCCTGAAGGGCGATCTAGACGACGTTTTCAGAGTTTTCCTTGACGTTCTCCAGAATCCCGAGTTCCGCGCTGACAAGATCGATATCGCGCAAAAAGGTGCCGACGACTCCATCTCCCGCCGTAACGATGACGAGCGTGGAATCGCACAGCGTGAATCGGTCAAGCTGGCCTATGGCGCCGAAAATCCCTACGCTCACGTTCCTGAATACGCAACCGTCGCCGCCATCACGCGCCAGGATTTGCTCGACTGGCACGCGAAATACGTACATCCCAACAACATTATTCTCGGCATAAGCGGAGACTTCGATTCCTCCGCGATGGAAGCGCGTCTGCGTACCGCCTTCGACTCCTGGCCCAAAGGTCCGGTATTTCCCAAGAACGAAATTCAGTATTCTCCCGCCAAGCCCGGCTACTACCTCATCCCCAAAGAGGACGTGAATCAGTCGAGCATTCACATGGTCACGCTCGGGACCACGCGCGATAATCCCGACTATTACGCCATCAGCGTGTTCAACCAGGCCTTCGGCGGCGGATTCTCCTCGCGCCTGTTTAACGACATTCGCACCAAGCGTGGTCTCGCCTACGGTGTCGGAGGCGGTGTGGGCACCAACTTCGGTCATCCCGGCATTCTGCAGATCGCCATCGGCACCAAGAGCCAGAGCACCATCGAAGCCATCCAGGCCGCGTACGAGGACATCGATGACCTCGCCCGCCATCCCATCACCGACGAGGAGATCCAGCACGCCAAGGACGCCATTCTCAACGCGTTCGTGTTCCGTCTCGATTCGCCCGACAAGATTCTGAGCGAGCGCATGGTCTATGAATATTACGGGTATCCTCCCGACTGGCTCGACAAGTACCAGGCGGAAATCAAGAAAGTCACGGCTGCAGATGTAAACCGCGTCGCCGCCAAGTACATGCATAAAGATCAGCTAGCTGTGCTCGTCGTGGGCAATACGAAGGATTTCGACAAGCCGCTGTCATCGCTCGGCGCGGTAAAAGAAATCGACATCACCATTCCGCCGCCGCCCGGCGAAAAGCAAGCCGCAAGCGAAGAGACCAAGCCCGCGGCTTCGAACGCGGAAGGCCAAGCGCTCGCGGCTAAAGTCGCCACCGCCATGGGAGGCCTGCCCAGGCTGCAATCGGTCAAAACGCTGCATCTCGCCTTCACTGAAACCGAAGGCGGCGAGCCACCGACTCCCATCGACGTGACTCTCGCCTTCCCCGACAGCATGCGCGTCGAGGTGCAAACGCCGCAAGGCTTGCTGACTCTTGTCGCGGCTCCCAACGCGGGGTTTATGTCCATGGCCAACATGGGCACGCAGAGCATGCCGCCCGCGCAGAAGACTGAAATGCTCGCCCAGCTTCATCACGATTTGATCTACATTGCCGCGCATGCCGACGATCCCGCCTTCACTTTCACGGCTGCGGGTACTGAGAAAATCGGCGACATCGACGCCGCTGTCCTCGACATCGCCGGCGCCATCCCCTGGGTGCGCTGGTACGTCGATCCCAAGACCGGCTACATTCTGCGCGAGAAATACAAAGGCCTGGCTCCGGCCGGGCCGTTTGACGGCGAAACCGATCTCTCCGATTGGCGCGCTGCTGACGGCTTTACTCAGCCCTACCTGCACAAGAACAAGCAGAACGGCAAAGAGACCAGCGTGGTGGAATACAAGAAAGTTGAGATCAACCCCGCGGTCGACGCGAAGCTTTTCGAGAAACCCGCAGCCGAAGCCGGAGCGTCCCA
>CAYOUY010000163.1:0-14391 GCA_964407245.1 uncultured Acidobacteriaceae bacterium | reverse complement strand
GCCGGGCCGTGCGTGATTGAGAGCGAAGAGCACGCCATCCGCATGGCGGAGATCATCAAGGGCGTGGCGCGTTCGCTTGCGTTCCCGTTCATATTCAAGGCGAGTTACGACAAGGCCAACCGCACCTCCATTCGCAGCTATCGCGGGCCGGGATTGAAGGAAGGGCTGCGCATCCTGAAAAAAATCAAGGATGAAATTCATGTGCCCGTGCTCACCGACGTGCATGAAACCGCCGACATAGGAAAAGTTGCCGAAGTCGTGGACGTGCTGCAGATTCCCGCGTTCCTGAGTCGGCAAACTGATCTTGTTGTCGCGGCCGCGCTGAGCGGGCGGGCGGTGAACATCAAGAAAGGCCAGTTCGTTGCGCCCTGGGACATGCGCCATGCGGTCGAGAAATGCCGCGACGCGGGCAACACGCAGGTGTTCCTGACCGAACGCGGCAGCAGCTTTGGCTACAACAATTTGGTGGTCGACATGCGCTCGCTTGCCATCATGCGCAAGTTTGCGCCGGTCGTTTTCGACGCGACGCACTCGGTGCAGTTGCCGTCATCGCAGGCCACTGATGGCGGCCCGGCCGTCAGCGGCGGCCAGCCGGAATTCATCCCGCTGCTGGCGCGTGCGGCGGTGGCAGCTGGCGTGGACGGCGTCTTCCTGGAAGTCCACGACGATCCGAAGGCAGCGTTGTCCGACGGAGCGAACGCGCTGGAATCCATCAAGTTGCGGAGTGTGTTGAAAGAACTGCTGGCGGTGAAGAAGGTTCTAGCCGAGGTGCACGCGACGCCGTAAAACTCGAGACAAGGGCGTCCGTAGAAGGGCGTGCTCTTTTGAGAAGGCGAGAAAATTACGCGAACCATCTTTGGCGCGAAATTAGCAATTGTCAGTGATGCCAGTCACGCAAATGTGCGCTCGAGAAGCAGTCCGTCTTCTGGGAGTCCGTGTTCTGTCCGGAGTGCCTCACGAACGATTCGCCGGGTCCTGTCCTGGCATGAAGAAGACCTGCCAGCAGCATGGCTTCTCCACGCTGAATCACAACCTTGCGTATTGCTGCAACGACGCCGAGTCATCAAGTTTGTTTGGACAAACCTGGCTACCAACCGGATGAACGGTGCTAGCAGTTTTGAAGATTAGTAGAAGAAGAATTGTGAGTTGCGAATCCGGTGAAGGAGCGGTATAGTTTTCGAATCTCTTAAGTGATCCCTTCTGGTGAAACGTCTGCTTGGGGGAATAAACCTGAGGCGGCCTGCCTCGGATTGCCGGTCCTGAGCACCGGCAGTCTATTCCTTCGGCCCGCTGGGTAGGATGTGCGGGCTTGAAGTTGGGCCCTTAACCAAGTCTGTGGAGCGTGGATGGGGTTCAGTATTAGTGCCGGCGTCGGTGGGAGAGTTTATTTCTCCGGCCTTCGCATGGTTCTGCTCAACCAGGTCCTTGTCCCGTCCCAAGTCTTTTCTCGTCAGTCTCGTCGGCAAACTTCCACCACGACACTGCTCTGCCGGAGGGCCTATGGCAACACATCTTGTCAACATTGAAAGCGACTCCGAACTCAAACAGCGCCTGGAAGCCGAGCGCGCGCGCCTACGCAAGATTGCCGGACTCGACAAGCCCACTCATTTCCATCGTCCTATAGAGCGTGCATTTACCGCCGAACAGCGGGCTCACACGACAATTCTGTTCGGGGGGTTCACGTGGAAGCACGAGGATTTGATTCGCGCAGTCTTTCAGGGCTGCGGTTATCGATGTGAGAAATTGCCCGTGCCCGACGTCCCCGCCTTTCAGATCGGAAAGGAATTTGGCAACAACGGCCAGTGCAATCCAACTTACTTTACCGTGGGCAATCTGGTTCAGTATCTGCAATTCCTCGAAAAAGAAGGTTTGACGCGCCAGCAGATTCTCGACAACTACGTTTTCTTCACCGCCGGCTCGTGCGGTCCCTGCCGCTTTGGCATGTACGAGGCCGAGTACCGGTTTGCGCTCAAGAATGCGGGTTTCGATGGATTCCGGGTTTTGCTGTTCAAGGACAGCGACGGCATTAAAGCGGCTTCGGGTGAGCCAGGTCTCAAATTCACCATCGACTTCGGTTTCGGCATGCTGAACGCGATGCATCTGGGCGACGTAATCAACGACCTCATTTATCAGATCCGCCCGTACGAAGTGAAGAAGGGCGAAACAGACCGCGTCTTCCGGGAGATGGTGGGCGACCTTTGCGAGGATCTCAGAAATCGGAAGTCGTTCGAAATCGAAAAGTCCGCGCCGGACTGGGCTAAGCCGAAATTCAAAAGCAACAAGATTCTGCGGAATACGTTCAACGTCTTCGGCAAATGGCACGAGCACATGTGGGGCAAGGATTACCTGAACGCACTGCGCGAGGCGCGCGAAACCATGAACTCGATCGAAGTGGACCGCACGCGCGTAAAACCACTGGTGAAAATTACGGGAGAATTCTGGGCGCAACTGACCGAAGGCGACGGAAACTTCCACATGTTTGAGTTCCTCGAGCGCGAAGGCGCCCAGGTGCTGGTTGAGCCGATTGCTACCTGGGTCGCTTATCTGCTGTATCAGGCCAAGGCGCACGCCAGAGCGAAGTGGCCGGTGAACCGGCCGCACCGGAATCCCGAGTGGTACGAATTCAAGAAACAATTTGCCAACTACATCGGTCTGCACAAAAAACTGTGGGGAATCGGCGCCGGCGAGCGCGTGTGGAACTTTTTTTATCATCGAACGGCGAAGCATATGGGAGGGATCACGCATCACCTCGCGCCGCAGACAGAATTGGCGGAGTTGGCGCATCCTTTCTACAACCAGTTTGCGCGTGGCGGAGAAGGGCACCTTGAGGTCGGCAAGAACGTTTACTACACGGTGCACAAACTCTGCCACATGGTGCTCGCGCTGAAGCCGTTCGGATGCATGCCCTCGTCGCAATCCGATGGCGTGCAGTCGGCCGTCATCAACAAATTCAAGGACATGATCTTCCTGCCCATCGAAACTTCGGGCGAAGGCGAAGTCAACGCCCACAGCCGGGTGCAGATGGCGCTCGGCGAAGCCAAAGTGAAGGCCAAAGCGGAGTTTGAGGAGTGCCTGAAGTCGACGGGCAAGAGCATGGAGGAGATCCGCTCCTACATCGATGATCATCCTGAACTGAAGCGGCCGTTCTATCACGTGCCGCACAATGAGGGAGTCGCCGGCACTGCAGCGCAATTCATTATGCACGTGGGTGACAGGATCGATAAGGACACGCGATTCTGGAAACGGTCGAGAGTGCGCGTGCAAGAAGCACCTGCGATGTCAGGCGACTGATTTGAAAGGGCGCGGCGTTAAGCCGCGTCGGCACCGCATACCCCAACGAGAAAGGCACGCCTTAAGGCGTGCCCTTTCAAACCGAGAGGAAGTAATGCACGATCATAAAGGTCCGGCCCTTATTCAGATCGCTCCCCAGGACCCTCAGGCCTCGATTCAGCACGTGAAGCATGCGCACAGGCCGCATGATCACAGCACCCAATTTTTCGTTGGGCTGGATGTGGGTTCGACCACGGTCAAGGCAGTGGTCGTCGAAGCCGCCACCGACAAGGTGCTCTGGCAGGACTACCAGCGCCACGAAACCAGGCAGCCGGAGAAAACGCTGGAATTTCTGAAGCGGATCGAACCAGAAGTGGGCGTCAATCGGCACAATACGCGGATGTTTCTGACAGGTTCCGGGGGAACTGGGATCGCCGACCAGATCGGCGCTAAGTTTGTTCAGGAAGTGACTGCAGTATCGCTGGCGGTGGAGAAGTTGCATCCGGAAGTGTATTCCGTGATTGAGCTCGGGGGACAAGACGCCAAGATCATCGTCTTCAAAGATGATGACGAGACCGGGCGCAAAAAGAAAATCCCGTCGATGAACGATAAATGCGCGGGCGGGACCGGCGCCGTCATCGACAAGATCAATGCCAAGCTGAAGATTGCGACCGAAGAACTCGCCAACCAGAAGTACCACGGCATCAAACTGCACAAAGTGGCGGGTAAGTGCGGGGTTTTCGCCGAAACTGACATTAACGGATTGCAGAAGGTCGGCACTCCTCCGGACGAATTGATGGCGTCTCTGTTTGAAGCCATCGTGCTGCAGAATCTGAGCGTGCTCACGCGCGGAAATACGCTGCGTCCGCATGTTCTGCTGCTCGGCGGACCGAACAGCTTCATTCGTGGCATGCGTGAAGCGTGGCAGGCCAATATTCCCCGCATGTGGCAGGAACGGAAGGTCGCGATTCCGGAAGGCGCGAAGCCGGAAGATCTCATCAAGGTTCCGCAAAACGCGCAGTACTTCGCGGCGCTGGGCGCAGTCGAATTCGGCCGCAGTGAAGATGATTGCGTCGGCTGCTATTGCGGCGACGAAAAACTCGTTCATTACATCGAGTACGGCCGCCAAGAGGAAAAAGCCAAATCCGGCGGCAAAGGATTGGTCGAGAATCCCGCCGATCTCGACGTTTTCAAGGAAGCCTACAAACGCAAGAAATTCTCTCCTGCTGTATTCGCCAAGAACAGCACCGTGGGCGGATTCATCGGCATCGACGGTGGATCCACTTCAACAAAGGCCGTTTTACTGAGTGAAAACGGCGACATCCTGTGCAAGTCCTATCAACTCTCAAACGGAAATCCGATCCAGGACACGATTGAAATGTTTGAGAACCTGCGCGGCCAGGTGGAGTCGCAAAATGCCAAACTGGAAGTACTCGGTGTTGCGACCACGGGCTATGCGAAAGACATTCTGAAAGACGTTCTCAAAGCCGACGTGGCTCTGGTGGAAACCGTAGCCCACACCGAATCGGCGCTGAAGTTCTACGATGATCCGCACGTGATCGTGGATGTCGGCGGGCAGGACATTAAGATTATCATCCTGCATAACGGCCGCGTGAAAGACTTCAAGTTGAATACGCAGTGCTCGGCCGGCAATGGATATTTCCTGCAATCTACGGCAGAAGGTTTTGGACTCAGCGTAAATCAGTATTCCGACCTTGCCTTTTCCGCCCAGGCCATGCCGGTATTCGGCTATGGTTGCGCCGTGTTCATGCAATCCGACATTGTGAATTTCCAGCGCCAAGGCTGGCGGGCCGAGGAAATTCTCGCCGGGCTCGCGGCCGTGCTGCCGAAGAATGTCTTTCTATACGTGGCTAGCATTCCGAACCTCGCCGCACTCGGCTCCCGCTTCGTGCTGCAAGGTGGAACGCAAAACAATCTCGCTGTCGTAAAAGCGGAAGTCGACTTCATCCGCAACAGCTTCCGTGCAACCGGCAAGCAGCCGGAGATTATCGTGCACGAGCACTGCGGAGAGTCCGGAGCGATCGGTGCAGCGCAGGAGTCGTTGCGTCTGTGGCGAAACGGGCAGACAACGACCTTCGTCGGCCTGGACGCGGTGCGCAAGATCGAATATCGAACCACGCGCAACGAGGATACGCGTTGCCACTTCTGCAAGAACGATTGCCTGCGCACGTTCATTGATATCCGCACCCAGCCCAAGAACGAGCTCAGCTTCGTGCCGATCCAGAAAGTCACGAAAGTCCCGCTGATGCACGGAGAACAGCGGCTGATCATCGCCACCTGCGAAAAAGGCACGGTCGAAGATGTCAACGACATGAAAGAGATCAAGGCCGGACTGGACTCCATCCGCGCCCAGCATCCAAACTTTGTCGACTATGCGTCGAAGGAAGTCTTCCGCCCTACGAACGCGAAGAGCGTAGCCGATCCGCTGCCGACGAAAGGATGGGCCGGCTGGAGAAAAGGCGACAAGGAACGCCGCGCTCTGATGGGGGGTCGTCCGAAGATTCGCATCGGCATTCCGCGCGTGCTGAACATCTATACTTACGCTCCGCTGTTCAATGCGTATTTTGAAAGCCTGGGTGTGCAGCCCGAAAACATCGTTTATTCCGATTACACCAGCTCAGAACTCTATCGCGCCGGAGCGAGCCGCGGCGCAATTGACCCCTGCTTCCCGGCAAAGATCGGAATCTCGCACGTTTACAACCTGATTCAGGAAAAGCACCGCAAGAAACCGCTAAACGCGATCTTTTTCCCCATGTATGATGTGCTGCACTCGCCCCTGCTGAAAATCGTTGGCGCGAATGCGTGTCCTACGGTGACTGCAACTCCGGAGACCGTGAAGGCGGCATTCACCAAGGAGAACGACGTCTTCGCCGAACACTATGTAAAGTACATCGACCCGGTGCTCAATTTCGCAGACCGGAAGCTGTTTGCGCATCAGATGCTGCAGGCCTGGCAGCCCGTTCTTGGCCTGTCGCAGGAAGAGAACGATCGAGCCATCGAGTCGGGGTTCCAGGCGTTGAAAGACTACGAAACCAATATTCGCCGGCGAGCGCGTCAGGTGCTGGATCAACTCGAGCGCGAGGATCGAATCGGCATCGTCATGTTGGGACGGCCGTACCATCACGATCCCGGCTTGAATCATGAAATTCTCGATGAATTTCAGAAGCTCGGGTACCCGATCTTTTCGCAAAACACGCTTCCGCTGGATGAGGACCTTTTGGAGCGTCTTTTCGGCGAAGAAGTGCGCGCCGGAATCATCAGCAGCCCGCTCGATATCAGCGACGCTTGGAAGAACTCGTACTCTTGCAGCACCAACCATAAAGTGTGGGCGGCCAAGTTTACGGCGCGGCATCCGAATCTGGTGGCGCTCGAAATCTCCAGCTTCAAGTGCGGTCACGATGCCCCCATCTACGGCGTGATCGAAGGCATCATCGAGCAATCGGGAACACCATATTTCTGCTTTAAAGATCTCGACGAAAACAAGCCTTCCGGCTCGATCCGAATTCGCGTCGAAACCATCGACTATTTCTTGCGCCGCTACCGCGAGGAGGTCATTCGCAAGCGCAAAGCCGAGCACGACATTGAGGCTCAACTGGCAGCGCTCGAAGCGCAATTTCGCAGCGAAAAGCTGGAGATATTCAGGCCTCCGATCGAGCGCCTGCAGCCGGAAGGGCAGGGAATGGCTGCCGACTAGAGCGGTTCAGCTGATTCTTTGATCCCCGGTTGTCATCCTGAGCCGCGCGTTTGCGGCGAAGGACCTGTGCGACTCGCCAGCGGAATGCATAGGTCCTTCGACCCGCTGATTCTGGTCGCAAGCATCAACGGGTGCAGAACTCAGGATGTCCAAAAGATGTCTCATTCTCTTCGTCCTCTGCGTCGGTTTGGCAATCGCGGGATGATTTGTCTCTAAAATCCGCTGGTCGCTTTTCGATGAACTGCTGACATCGAAACACGTCCGTTGATTCGTCGCCTAGCCAACTTCCACATAGACACAGCGGTGCTAGATGCCAAGCAAGAATCCCGAGCGTCCACCCCATGCCGGTCCGGTCAGAATTTGGGCAGAGTTCGCGAAAACAGCACCCAAATTGCGGTCGCCGATCAGCGATGGACGGCTACTGTCCTTCCTAACTAACGGTGGGGAAATGGGCTGGGGCTGGTGCCGGGAGGGGGAGTCGAACCCCCAAGGTACCAAGTACCGGCGGATTTTGAGTCCGCTGCGTCTGCCAGTTCCGCCATCCCGGCGTGGGAGGAAAACCTTCAGGACGCCAGTATCGCACACGCGCCGGAGGGTCGCCAATGCGTGATGGGATCTCCGACGAGCGGGTTCATCGACCTATCCCCAAACGTCCTGAAGGTGCCGAACCCGCGAAAGTAACGCCAGCCCCGTTTTTTTCTTGACATCCAGCACAATGTCCGTAACATAAGAAAATATTTATTCATTATAGTGAATATTTATTCAATATGAATAAAACCCTGCGGCAGCGTGCGGTTCTGGAAGTCCTGAAGCACGGCTCCATCGCCAGTCAGGAGGACCTTCAGCGGGTCCTCCGCCGGCGCGGGTTCAAGGTGGGCCAGGCCACTCTTTCGCGCGACATTCGCGATCTCAATCTGAGCAAAACCTCTCACGGTTACTCGCTCCCGCAGGGAGAGCCCTTGGCCGGGCTGGCGTTGCCGCCGGTTTCTCGCCTGGTGCGCGAGTTCGTTCTCGAGGTTCGTTCGGCGCAGAACCAGTTGGTCATTAAGACGATTGTGGGCAGTGCGCAGCCGGTCGCCGCGGCTCTCGACGAAGCGGATTGGAGTGAGATCGTGGGCACGATCGCCGGCGACGACACGATTCTGATTGTTTGTCCGGACAAGGATGAGGCTCGCAGGCTGGCGAACCGGATTGAGGAGATGTTGTCGTAACTCAAGTGGGGGCCAAACTCAAAACCGCGGTGCTGGGTGCGACTGGATACTCCGGTCTGGAGTTGACGCGCATTCTTTTGCGCCATCCGCAGCTGGAAAAACCGGTGCTGCTGCGCCGGCCCGCGGACAACGGGGCCGCTGCGGACGTCGCTGAGGTGTTTCCAGCGCTTTCAGGCAACGGAGGTTACCCGCTGCATCCGCTTTCGTGGCCAGCGCTGAAACAGCAGGGAGTACAGTTACTTTTTCTCGCCACGCCGCATGAAACTTCGCGCTCGGTCGTGCCTGAAGCTGCCGCGCAGGGTCTGCGCATTATCGATCTCAGTGGGGCGTGGAGACTAAAGCAGGCAGAGCACCGCGCGATCTACAAATTCCAAGACGCGGATTCTACCTATGCCGCGGAACTCACTCAGAAGGCCGTCTACGGACTTCCCGAGTTGAATGCCGACCGCGTGGCCAATGCCACGCTGGTCGCCAATCCCGGGTGCTACGCGACCTCGGTCATTCTGGCTCTGGCGCCGCTTCTGAGAGCTGGAATTGTCGATCGCCAGCGCGGCATCGTCTCGGATTCGAAATCGGGCGTGTCGGGAGCGGGGAAAGAACCAACTACGAAAACTCATTTTGTTTCAGTTGCCGACAATCTTTCTGCCTATTCGTTGTTCAATCACCGGCATGTGGGCGAGATGGTCGAGCAACTCGATTTGACCGCGCAGGAATTGATTTTCACGCCGCATCTGCTGCCGATTCCGCGGGGGATTCTCTCGACGATCTACGTGCACCTGAACCGGACGATGACGCCGGCCGAACTGGACTCCTACCTGCGCAATTTTTATTTGGGCAAACGGTGGATGCGCATTTTTCAGACGCCCAAGTTGCCGCAGGTGAATTTTTCCCTGCACACCAACTACTGCGATCTAGGGTTCTGCCTGGCTGACGACGGCCGGCGCCTGGTGCTGATCTCCTGCCTCGACAATCTGCTCAAAGGAGCAGCGGGGCAAGCGGTGCAGAACATGAATTTGATGTACGGCTGGCTGGAGGACGAAGGCTTGCAATGACAATCGTGGTCAAAATCGGAGGAGCGGCGCTCGAAGACGCGGCTGTGCTGCGCAAATGCGCGCGCGCCATTGCCGACCTGGCCCAGGACGGTCACCGCGTCGCGGTGGTTCACGGAGGGGGCAGCGCGCTCACCCGCGTGCTTAAGAAACTCGGCAAGCAGAGCGAATTTGTCGGCGGGCTTCGCGTCACCGATGCGGAAACTCGCGACGTTGCGCTGATGGTGCTGGGCGGAATGGTCAACAAAAAAATGGTGGCGGCAATCCAGGCGACGGGTATGCCTGCGGTCGGATTCTGCGGCGGCGACGGCATGACGTTTCGCGCCCGCAAGAAGCTGGTGCGCGGCAACGATCTCGGTTTCGTCGGCGAAATCTGCTTCGCCGAGCCGTGCTGGATTGAAGCGCTGTGGCAGCAGGGAGGAATTCCCGTGCTCGCTTCCCTGGCTTTGGGAGCAGACGGCGAATACTACAACGTGAACGCCGATGAAATGGCGGCGGCGTGCGCCACAGCCTGCCACGCGAACGCGCTGATTTTTCTGACGGATGTACCGGGCGTGAAGGACGCAGCCGGCGCAGTGATTCCCTGGCTGAGCATGAAGCACGCCGATGATCTCGTCGCGGAAGCGGTGGTAAGTGGTGGCATGTTGCCGAAACTCCGCGCCTGCAAGCAGGCCCTACAGCAGGGAGTGGGGCGGGTGAGGATTCTGCCGGCCAGCGACGCAGACGCATTGCCCCAGTTCTTCCAGACGAAGATTCCCTGCGGCACCGAGGTGATCCCGGCATGAATCAGACTGGCGCCGCGCGCAAGCACGACAAAGTTCAGAAAGAGGAAGCTACGTTGAACACTCCATTGCAAAACAGAACAGTCATCACGCCGGACACGTTTCCCGGCGTTTTCTGGTGTCCTGATTTGATTTCTACACGCGATCTCGGACCGCAGGGTGTCGAGGCAGTGTTGCACCTGGCGGAATTGATGAAGTCGCGCCCCTCGGTTTTTCAGCGGTCGCTGGCCGGCAAACAGATGGTCATGTTCTTCGAGAAGCCGTCGCTGCGAACGCGGCTGACATTTGAAGCGGGGATGACGAGTCTTGGCGGGACCAGCATGTTCGTCGATCAAACCCAGAGCCGGCTCGACGCGCGCGAATCCCTTAGCGACATTGCGCACAACCTGGAGCGCTGGGTTGACGTGATCGTGCTGCGCACGTTTGCGCAGGAAACGATCGAGGGGATGGCGAGCCACGCCTCAGTGCCAGTGATCAATGCGCTCAGCGATCTGGAGCATCCCTGCCAGGCGCTGGCCGACTACTTTACCCTCACCGAGCGATTCGGCGATTTGAGGAACATCACGCTTGCCTACGTTGGCGACGGCAACAATATGGCGCATTCGCTGCTGCTGACGTGCGCGTGTGTCGGATCTTCGATTCGCCTCGCAACGCCCAAGGGCTACGAGGCGAGCGTCAAGATCGTTGCGGATGCGCGCAAGATCGCGAAGCAGACGGGCGCCCAAATCGAATTTCTCACGGAACCTCATGCCGCGGTCGCAGGCGTCGATGCCGTCTACACCGACGCCTGGGCCAGCATGGGGCAAGAAAGCGAAGCCGAGGAGCGCGCCGCCATTTTCAAGCCGTATCAGGTAAATGCGGAACTCATGGCGGAAGCCGCGCCCGACGCGGCGTTCATGCATTGCCTGCCAGCCCATCGCGGGCAGGAAGTCACTGACGACGTCATGGATTCCGAAAATTCCCTCGTCTTCGAGCAGGCGGAAAATCGCCTGCACGTGCAGAAAGCCGTTCTCTATGTATTGCTGGGCGGCGCCGTGCGCCTGCCCGTAAGGAGCGCTCATGCCTGAAAAAATCGTTCTTGCTTACTCCGGTGGACTCGACACCTCGATCATCATTCCGTGGCTGAAGGAGAATTATTCCTACGACGTCGTCGCCATGGTCGGCGACGTGGGCCAGGGAGACGACATTGAAGCCGTCGTCGAAAAAGCGTATGCGACGGGAGCGAGCAAGGTCGTCGTCGAGGATCTCCGCGAAGAGTTCCTGACCGGTTACGTCTTTCCCGCGCTGAAAGCGGGGGCGGTTTACGAGCACAAATATTTGCTCGGAACTTCGCTGGCGCGTCCTGTGATCGCGAAGCATCAGGTGGAAGTGGCGCTACGCGAGGGAGCGACGGCCGTTGCACATGGTTGCACAGGTAAAGGAAACGATCAGGTGAGATTCGAGCTGACCTATCAGGCGCTCGCGCCTGAACTGAAGATCATTGCGCCGTGGCGCGAGTGGTCGCTCAAGTCGCGCGAGGACTGCCTTGACTATGCCGAGCAGCATGGCATTCCGGTGAGTGCGAGCCGCACGAAGATTCACAGCCGCGACCGCAACCTGTGGCATGTGAGTCACGAGGGTGGCGAATTGGAAGATGCCGGCAACGCGCCGCTCGCGACGACGTGGCAGCTCACCAAATCGCCGCAGGAAGCGCCAGATAAAGAAGAGCAAGTGACGATTGGCTTCGAGCGGGGTATACCCGTTTCCGTGAACGGGATGCCGCTTGATCCGGTCTCGCTCGTCGAATTGTTAAACGAAATTGGCGCGCGCAACGCGATCGGGCGTGTAGATCTCGTCGAAAACCGATTCGTTGGCATCAAGTCGCGCGGATGCTACGAAACTCCCGGGGGCACGCTGCTGATCGCCGCGCATCGCGAACTGGAAGCGCTTTGCCTGGAGCGCGAGCTCGCCCATTTCAAGCAGCAGATCGGGCTGAAGTACGCGGAGTTGGTTTACTTCGGCCTCTGGTTCACGCCACTGCGTGAGGCGCTCGATGCATTCGTGGAAAGTACGCAGAAAGAAATGACGGGCAGCGCTACGCTCTCTCTGTACAAGGGCAACGTCTCGGTTGTGAGCCGCGAATCGGAGTACTCGCTTTACCGCACCGATCTTTCATCGTTCACCATGGATGACAGCTACGACCAGAAGGACGCGGCCGGATTCATCCGCATTCTGGGTCTGCCTTCCCGCTCGCGTGCCCGCTCCCGCATGGAGGTCGCGTGATGGGGGTGACCCAATGAAGATGTGGTCGGGAAGGTTCCGGCAGCCGCTGGATCCGGAATTCGAGCGCTGGCAGCGGTCGTTTGACTTCGATCGCCGACTGTTGCGCTACGAACTCGCGGCCAGCGCAGCACACGCGCACGCGTTGAAGAATGCCGGAATCTTGTCGGCCGATGAACTGATCAGCATCCTGCAAGGAGTCGAACAGATCGGTCAGCGTGCCGCGTCAGAGACTGGGTTTCTTGACGATGACGAAGCGGAAGATGTTCACCATTTCGTCGAGAAGCAACTGGCAGCCCTGATAGGTGATGTCGGCTACAAGCTGCACAGTGGCCGCAGCCGTAACGAGCAAGTTGCAACAGACTTGCGTTTGTTCGTGCGAGCCACCATCGATCATTTGCGGCACGATCTTGCCGAGTTGTGCGGTGCAGTGGTCGATCGTGCCGAGCAAACTGGCGACGCTGCCATGCCGGCCTACACACACTTGCAGAAGGCCGAGCCGGTTCTCGTCGCTCACTGGCTGCTCGCGTATGTCGAAATGTTTCTGCGGGATGCGGACCGTCTGGCTGATTGCCGCAGACGGCTCAATCTCTGCCCGCTAGGCTCGGGTGCGGTCGCCGGGGCGACTCTCGCTCTCGACCGCGGCTTTATGGCCGAGACTCTCGGCTTTGATAGTCCGACTGCGAACAGCATCGATGCCACCAGCGACCGCGACTTCGCATTGGAGTTCGCCAACGTTCTCTCGCTTCTGGCGCTGCATCTGAGCAGGTGGGCGGAAGAAATGATCCTTTTTTCGTCGCAGGAATACGGATTCCTTGGGCTGCCGGAGGCGCACTCCACGGGAAGCAGCGCGATGCCGCAGAAGAAGAATCCGGACCTGCTCGAGCTTGTGCGCGGCAAGTGCGGACGAATTCTCGGCAATGCCACAGCACTCATGGTCACTGTAAAAGGTCTGTCGCTGGCTTACAACAAAGACCTGCAGGAGACTCAGGAACCGCTGTTCGATTCCGCCACGACTTTTCTGCAGATGTTGCCGCTGGTGACGGGTTGGATGAAGTCTGTGGAGTTTCACCTGGAGCGCATGAACCAGGCGGCGCACGCCGGATTCATAAATGCTTGGGCCGCCGCAACGTATCTTGTCCAACGCGGAGTGCCTTCGCGGCTGGCGCATGAGCGGATCGGTAAGGCGGTTCAGGTTTGTCTGGAAAGAAATTGTGAGTTGCAGGATCTTCCTTTGCACGAATTGCAGTCTTTCAGTCCGGCCTTCTCTCAGGATTTTTACGAGTCAGTGACGCTGGCTTCGGTGCTGGCCATGCACGACGTTCCGGGCGGTACCGCTCCGGCGCGTGTACGCCAGGCAATCACTGACGCCCGTAAGAGAATCGATTCGCTTCGCGAGGAGGTCCATGCCCACGAAACTCATGCGCACGCGTAAAGCCATTTTGCCCGACGCAGAGCAGATTCACGAACTGATCTCGGCGTATTCCGGCGACGGCACCCTGCTGCCGCGCACGCTCGCCGAGATTTGCGAGAACGTCCGCGACTTTGTCGTGCTCGAAGATGATGGCCGCGTTATCGGCTGCGGCGCGCTGCATCTCTACGGAACGCACCTCGCGGAAATCCGCTCCATCACCGTTGCGCCGTGGGCTCAGGGCCGCGGCGGCGGTAGCCGTCTGGTAAAGGCTCTGATGGCCGAGGCGAAGCGGCATCGCGTAGATTGCATTTGCCTTTTCACGCGGAAGCCGGATTTCTTCGCGGCTCAGGGATTTTCGGTCGCGCAGCGTGAAGATATCCCGGACAAAATTTACAAAGACTGCCACGCCTGTCCCAGATATCACTGCTGCGACGAAGTGGCGATGGTGCGTGGAGACTTGCCAAAGTTTGCAATTCTACCGGAACCCGCAAATTGGCTAGTGAAACTGCAGGGTTGGTCCAACATCGGGAATCAGACGGGTTCGAGCTAGTCTGCGTCGTAAGTGCAATCGTCAGGAAACTTTCTGTGAATTCTTTTGTTCGTACTGGCCAGGTGCAATCAAGCTTCCAACTCGCGCCGGAAACATCGGCGGGCGTGCAGAATCCAAGCTCCAGTTGAAAAGAAACTCCGT
>CAYOUY010000162.1:0-9228 GCA_964407245.1 uncultured Acidobacteriaceae bacterium | reverse complement strand
GCCCTTGCGGGCCCTGCGGCGTTCCGATCTCCATCGGTGCGCTCGGCTGATCCGTGGGCGCCGGAGTTTCCTGAGTGGTTTGCGCAAACGCGCTGATGGTAAATACGCCAGCCAGTGCCAGCGTTAAGATTGCGAAATTTGATAAGAGTCTGCTTTTCATAACCCACCTCGACCCGCCAATCACTTGCGACCCGGAACGCCCGGCTCTGCAATCTGAGGCTTTGAAATCTGATCCGGAATTTCTTGACCCAACTCTATGAACCCGCATTTGGGGAAATCTCTCGGCTTATAGAAAAGCAACTTCCGTGCCAAAAGGGGAGAAGAATCGACTCAGCAAGTCCTTTGTTTTCAATAGCTAAGAATTGCGGGGGGCAAGGTGCACAAATGATTCCAACCGGGTTTGGCCGACCTCGGCCAAGGGTGGTGGTTTTCGGCCAGGGGGCGAAGATCGACTGGAGTCGTCTACTGTTCCTTCTCCTCGTCCGTGATCCCGATTTTCGACAGCCGGTAACGCAGGGCGTTTCGCGAGAGGCCGAGCAAACGCGCAGCCTGGCTCTTGTTGCCGTTGGCGCGGCGCAGCGCTTCCTGCACCATTTCGTCTTCCCATTGCTCGAGGGTCATGCCGTTGGGCAGAAATCCGCCGGCACCGTTTGTGGATTTCGCCTGACGCACGTCCAGATGAATATCAGAGGCCTGGAGCATATTGCCTTTCGCCAGTGCACATGCGCGCTCGACAATGTTCTGCAGTTCCCGCACGTTGCCCGGCCAGTGATAATTCACTAGAATCTGCATGGCATCGGCAGAAATGTTCTCGATCGATTTGCCTGAGTCGGCGGCAAAGCGCGAGATGAAAAGATTTACGAGATCGGGAATATCTTCCTTACGCTCGCGGAGCGGAGCGATGTCAATCGGAACAACGTTCAAGCGATAGTAAAGATCTTCGCGAAATGTGCCTTCTTCAAGCGCGGCCCGCAGATCGCGGTTGGTGGCTGCGATGAGCCGCACATCGACCTTGATTGTTTTCGTGCCGCCGAGGCGCTCGAATTCGCGCTCCTGCAGCACGCGCAGCAGCTTGACCTGCGTGGCCGGAGGCACATCGCCGATTTCGTCCAGAAAAAGTGTGCCCTTGTCGGCCAGTTCGAACTTGCCGGGCTTGCTGGTGGCCGCGCCCGTGAAAGCTCCTTTTTCGTAGCCGAATAATTCGCTTTCAAGCAAATTTTCCGGAATCGCGGTGCTGTTGATCTTGAGGAACGGCCCGCGGGCACGGCGCGATTTTTCGTGAATTGCGCGGGCGATCAGGTCTTTTCCCACACCGCTTTCGCCGCCAAGCAGCACGGTAGAGTTTGTTGGCGCCACGCGCTCGACGGTGGCCAGGACTTCCTGCATCTTGGCGCTGCGCGCCACGATGTTCGGGTGCGAATACTTCTTGCCCAGCGCCTCGCGAAGGGAGCGGTTTTCTTCCTGCAGATTGCGGACGTCGAGCTCCTTTCGGATCTTCATCCGCATTTCGGTCAGCGAAAACGGTTTCAGCACGTAGTCGCTGGCTCCGGCTTTCATGGCTTCGACGGCAGTCTCGACCGTGCCGAATGCGGTCATCACGACGACAGGCAAGGCCGCGTTCTGCCGCTTGATGGATTGCAGGAACTCCAGGCCGCTCATGCCGGGAAGCTTCAGATCAGTCACGACAAGATCGACGGCGTTCTCGCGCAGCAGCTTGACTCCTGTTTCCGCGTCGCCGGCGGAAAACGTGGTGAAGCCATCCTCGCCGAGATTCAACTCGAGCAGGCGGCGCATCTTGGCTTCATCTTCGACAATCAGGATGGCCGGCATCAGCCCCGTTCTCCGGAATCGTTCATGAAATCACCATGTGGGCCGGCTCAACGGCCTTGGCATCCTGGCTTGCAGGAAAAAACAGAACAAAGCAAGCGCCCTGCCCACCGTCAGCGTCTTGAATACGAACAGAACCGTGATGACCGTCGACGATCTTCGACACGATCGAGAGCCCCAGCCCGACGCCAGTTTTCTTCGTCGTCACGAACGGGTTGAAAATCTGCTCGCGCAAATCGGGAGGGATGCCCGCGCCTGTATCTGCGATTCGCACTTCAACGCCATCCGTTGTTTCGCCATCGCGCCCTGTGGCATGCGATTTCACCGCTGTTACGCGCAGCACACCGCCGTCTGCGTTCATGGCGTCATAGGCATTCTGCACGATGTTGACGAAAGCCTGCTCGCATAAGCTTTCATCGAGCGCCACGAGAGGCAGGCCGGAGGCGTATTTCTTCTCGACGCGCACCGGATCGCCCTTCCACAGCGTGGCGACGTTCGTCAGCGCACGATCAAGCACTGTGGTGATGTCCTGCGGCGTGAGTTCCGCGTGCAGCGGCCGCGCAAAATCGAGGAAGCGGGTGACCAGCCCGCTCAGACGGTTGGTCTCGGTGGAAATGTATCCGGCGAGTTCAGTGGCGAGCGGGCTCGAATCCGCCAGTTTCTGGCTGAGCATCTCCGCCGAGCCCTTGATCACGCCCAGCGGATTCCGAATCTCGTGCGCCAGTCCTGCGGAAAGCTGGCCCAGCGCGGCCAGGCGCTCGGAGCGGCGCGCCTCGGCTTGCGCCTGCTCCAGGCGGCGATTGGTCTCGGCCAGAGTCTCGGCGAGTTCCTGATACAGCCGCGTCTGCCTCCGGTTCTCCACCGTGAACCGGTTCACGACCATCGCGGCCAGAAAGAAAAACAGAATGCGAATGGCGAGCAGGCCGTAACTCTCGGTGGGAATTTCGTACTCTTGCATCGCCGGATACAGATATGAGCAGTAAGCGGCCGAGGCGAGTGCAGTCCAGAGCAGAGTGGCCAGAGGTTCGAAGTATTCGGCAGCGGTGAGAACCGGCAGGAAATAGATGGGGTAGTAGTTGCTGTTGATGCTGATGGGCTCGCCCGTGTGGTCAATGAGCAGCGTGGCCAGGGAAATTTTCAGCAGAACGATGTAGGCAGGGCCGCGGCGGCCCATGCGCGAAACAAGCCAGCCCTCAGCCAGCTGGATGAGGCCGAACGCGACCAGGATGAGCTGTTTGTGGATCTCTGTGACCGGCGGCAAAAAGGCCAGCGCCACCAGAAAGACGAGCCAGAGGATATCCATCCAGTTGATGATCGACTTGGCGGTCGTGCCCTTGGGGTTGTTCATCCGTTTGGTCGAGCGATCCGATCGCGCTCTGCAAAAACCTGCGCCGGGAGAAGTTCATTCCCTCCCGGCGCAGGCTTCATCCGTATTCACGTTCGCAAGAGCATCTTCTCGCGAAGCTATCACACTCTCACGCGAGCCCGCATCAACCAACCCACGTTTGTGCCAACTCTCAGCCTCAGTGATTCTTCGGCGGAGGACTCGACTTGGGCGGCGGCGCCGGTTTCGACTCCGGCTTTGGCGCCGGTGCCGGAGCGGGCCGTTGTTGCTGCCATTGGTTGAACTTCTGTGCTTGTTGTTGCTCTTGCTGCGGAGTGCGTTCCTGCACTGTGGGCGCCGGTTTCACCAGTGGATGAAACTCCTGCTGCGTGGGCCTTTGCTGCTGGCTCGGCTGCTCACCAGTCTGCCGACTCGGCTGCGGATTCGCTTCCGCCCGCGGTGTGCCGAATTGCTGTACTCCGCTGCGGTTCTCGTTTTCCGGTGAGGGTCCCTGCTGCTCGTAGACGCGCGGCTGCGGCTTGAGCATGGGTTTCACCTGGGTGTTCGTCGCATTTGACGGTTGGCTCGAAGTCGCGGGCTGGCCAAACTGGCGGAAGCCTTCCTGTGGCGTCTGCGCGGGACGTCCGCCGCCCTGGCTGGCCGCGGGCTGAGTCGGCGCAGGCCTGCTTATCGGAGCCTGATTCACTGGTGCAGGCTGCGATGCGCCTGCCGGACGAAACAGTGCCTGCTGATTCAAGTGTCCACCGGCTTGTGTCTGGCGCTGCGCAATCGGCTGCTGGGGCGGGGGAGGAGTCCTCACCGCAACCACTTGCCGATTGATCACCGTTGCTGGCGGACGGTTCTGCACAGGGCGTCCCACGCCAACCACACTCGAGTGGACCGGCTCGGCCGCTATCACGTGCGAAACCGGCGCCGAGGCAACTTCCTGTGGCTGCACTTTCATGATGTTCTGCGACGCCGGCCGCGCGTTCACAAAAGCATCATGCGACACGACCGTCACCGCATTGTTCACGCGCTGATTGACGTAAGTGACGTTAGTGATTGTTGTCTTGTTCACGATCACCGTGTTGTAGACATTCGTCACCCGCGTAACGTTCACCGAGGTGTTGGTGATGTTCACGTTGTTCACGTAGGCGCGGCTCACGCGGTATCCGGGAACGTAAACTTCACCAGGACCCAGCGGAAACCACCCCACTCCAACGCCCGCGGCGAAGCGGAAATTCGGTCCGCCACCAACAAACGCCACCAGCGCCGGCGCCCACACCGGACGCACCACGACCGGTCCCGGCACCCAGAACCATCCGCCGTTCACGAAGGCCCAACGGCCATAGTGAAATGGAGCGAATCCCCAGGGCTCGTCTTCCACCCAAGTCCATCCCCACGGACCGACCCAGACCCAATGCCCGAAGCGATACGGAGCCCAGCCCACAACCACACCGACCGGCTGCCAACATTCTCCGTAACCCGGCTGGTAACTCCAGCTGCCGTATTGGTCGAGATCTTCATAGCCGGTCATTTCGCGCGAAACATAGTTGGCGGAGTCGGCTTCGTCTTCGCGCGCGTCGCGGTTGAAGGCCCAGGCGTCGAAATCGTCCTGGGACGGAAGCTGCTCGAGGTCGTAGTCGAGTCGATCGCTGCCAGTGAAACTGGCCGACTGGCCGGCGATCACGTTGTAGGTAAAGCCTCCGCCCGTGACGTGGCCGCGGCCATGAAACACCTCGGCAATTGTCTGGCTTCCGTCTTCACTTACGTCGACGCGGTACTCGCCGGGCTGCAGCAACGTGAACGCGATGTTCGGCGTGTCGATTTCGTAGGTATCGTCGTCATCCACGTGGCGCACGCGGACGATTATGCTGCCCTGCGCCAGGCGAATTTGAGTGTTGTTGTCGTCGAGGGTAAGAAACGTGATGCCGGTTCTCTGGCCCATGCGGATGGCCGCCGAACCCACGTGCACTTCGGCGCGGGAATCGTTGTCGGTCCAGAGATCGTCGCCGGTCACGATGGGCCGGTTCGGCACGGCCGTGACCCAGTCGTCTTCACCGGCCGGGCGGAAGGAAACCGATCCCTGCGAATAGTTAAGCCGCGCCACGCGGCCGGGAGGATCCTGGCTCTGATCGTCGTACTCATCCTGCGATTTGGCGATGGTCGAAACTTGCAAGGCAAATGCAAAGCTCGCCAATAGAAACATCAATGCGGACCACGTGCGTGTTTTCATATCTTCGCCCCAATGCATAGAAATTCGTGCACTCATTTGAATTGTGTGGATCTGCTTGTACGATCTTACCTGCTCTCTTGTAAACACAATAGAGGCGGTTTAGTTTCCGGGCGGAGTGGAAACGGCTGGGCGGACTGGGTTTGGATAGTGGAGCGGTTGGTCTGTGCGCCAGGGCGCAAAGACCAATCCTCGCTCAGGATGACAATACACAGGAGCAAGCTCAATCAGTTCTTCAGCTTCGGCCGGGCGCAGGCGTCCACGATCTTTGTCGGGTCGATCGCGTCCCTGTCGACCTGCTCCTCCATGATCCTGCCGTCTTTGCCGATCAGGAAGTTCACGCGGCGGGCCGCCTGGTATTCGTCTTTGTAGATGCCGTATTGGCGGGTGACTTTGCCGCCCCAATCGCTGAGCAGCGGAAAGGTAACTCCAATTTTATCGGCAAAGGCTTTGTTCGAGAACCAGCTGTCCATGCTCACACCCAGGACCTGGGTGTCGGCCGCCTCCAGCGTCTTCAGATTCTGCTGGAAGGCCTGCATCTGCTTGGTTCAACCCCCGGTGAAAGCAAAAACGTAGAAGGCCAACACGACATTTTTCTTGCCGCGGAAGTCGCTGAGCTTTACATCCTTGCGGTCCGTGCCGTCGAAATATTTCAGTGTGAAGTCGGGCGCCATCTCGCCGACTTTGGGCATGGCGGAATCTTGCGCGAAGAGGCCGGCAGAGGCGATCAGCAACAAGGCCGCCGCCAGAACCCCGGAGCGTGTTCTCTGCATGAAACTCCCCCCACTTGGAGTACCGCCAGAATATCCTTCCGGGCGTTATGTCGTAAACCCACCCCCGCTCGGAAGTGCTGGTCGGATGTGATCTTACGCATTGCCTAAGCTCATGAGAAAACAGTACAGTTTGGTTCGGAGCCGGTCGGGCACATCAAGTCGGACTCCTGCCAACTGACGCACCATCCAATATTCGAACGCGATGAGTCTCGCCACCCTGAACGACGTGTTCTTTACGGCGGTCGAACGCAATCTTGACCGTCTTATGCTGTACCGCGAGAACGGGAAGTGGCTTCCCATTTCGTCGCGCGAGTTTGGCGTCAGTGTGGCGCGCATTGCGCGAACTCTCCACAACTGGGGGATCCGCGGCGGCGATCGTGTCGCCATCTTGAGCGAAAACCGCCCGGAGTGGCCGATGGCCGACATGGCCAGCCTGCTGCTGGGCGCCGTCACGGTCCCGCTTTACACAACCCTCACGGCCGAACAAATTGCCTTCCTGCTGCGCGACTCCGGATCGCGAGTCGTCTTTCTATCTTCGGACCAGCACCTGCACAAGATTCTGTCGATGTTGCCCCAGATCCCGATCGAACGAATTGTGGTCATGGATCAGGTGGAGTTCACCGGCGACCTGGCTCCATATGCGGGCCACTGCGTCACCATGAACCAGATCACGCTGCAGGGCCCGACAGATCTCGGCCGCGAACTGGAAGCACAAGCGCGCGCCATCATCCCGGATGACCTTGCCACCATCGTCTACACCTCCGGCACAACCGGCACGTCGAAAGGCGCGATGCTGACCCACGGCAACATTGCTTCCAACGTTTCCTGCTCGCTGCTGGGCTTCGAGATGAAGCCGGGTCTGGTAAGCGTTTCGTTTCTCCCGCTCTGCCACATCACGGCCCGGCACGTGGACTTCGCGCTCCTTTACCACGGCGTCACGCTCGCCTATTGCCCTTTCATCGACCGCCTGCCCCAGGCCCTCCAGGAGGTGCGGCCGTCGCTGTTTGTGGCTGTGCCGCGCGTCTACGAAAAAATCTATGCCCAGGCGGAGCTGAAGGCGAAGGGATTTCCCAAGCGCGCAATCGTCGATTGGTCCCTGAAGGTCGGACGACGCAACAAGCCCGCGATCCTTGCCGGGAAAACTCCCTCGTCGCCGAGTTGGAAGTTGGCCAACAAGCTCGTATTTTCAAAGATTCGCGAAGGCATGGGCGGACAGGTTGAAACCTTCATTTCCGGCGGCGCACCGCTTGGCCGCGAACTGGCCGAATGGTATGCGACTGTCGGCATCCGCATCCATGAGGGCTATGGGTTGACGGAAACCTCGCCTGTCATCGCGGTGAACACGCCGGTGAATCACCGCATCGGCACAGTGGGAAAAATTCTGCCCAATCTGGAAGTCCGCATTGCCGAAGACGGCGAAATTCTGGTGTGCGGGCCGTCGGTGTTCAAGGGATACTGGAACCGGCCTGAGGAAACGACGGCGGCGCTGGTGGACGGCTGGTTCAAGACCGGTGACATCGGCAATGTCGATGCCGATGGATACCTCTCGGTCACCGACCGCAAGAAGGACCTGATCAAGACCTCTGGCGGCAAATTCATCGCACCGCAGCCGATCGAGAACGCGCTCAAGCTGAACGCATTTATCGGTGTTGCAGCGATTCTCGGCGAAAAACGCAAATTTCCCGCAGTCATGATCTCACCCAACTTTGGCATGTTGGAAGACTGGGCGCGGGCGAATGGACTGGCATTTTCCTCGCGGGCTGAACTGGTAGGCCATCCCAAAGTACAAGCGCTGTATGATGAAATTGTCGAGGGCATCAACCAGAATCTGGCGCGCTTTGAAAAGCTGAAACGCGTGCTGCTTGTCGCCGACGAATTCACCGCCGACAACGGTGTGCTGACGCCAACTCTCAAACTGCGGCGCCGTGTGGTCGAAGAGCGCTACCGTCATCAGATTGAGCAGCTGTATGCGCAGGCAGAAACGGCGACGGTGCCGTAAATTCATTACAATATCCCCATGACGGACTCATTGATCATTGCCGGCCGTTCGTTCCGGTCGCGGCTCATCGTTGGCACCGGGAAGTACAAGTCTTTCCAGGAAACCGCGCGTGCGCTGGAAGCCAGCGGCGCCGAAATGGTCACGGTCGCCGTGCGCCGCGTCAATCTTGATCGCAGTAAGGAATCGCTGCTCGATTACATCGATCCCAAGAAATATTTTCTGCTGCCCAACACCGCCGGCTGCTACACGGCCGACGAAGCGATCCGAGCCGCGCGCCTCGGCCGCGAAGTCGGATTGTCCGATTGGGTGAAGCTTGAGGTTATCGGCGATCAGGCGACGCTCTATCCTGACGTGCAAGCGACGCTCGAAGCTACGCGGGTTTTGGTCAAAGAAGGTTTCACCGTGCTGCCCTACATAAACGCCGACCCGGTACTCGCGAAACGGTTGCAGGACACCGGCGTTGCCACCGTGATGCCGCTCGGCTCGCCCATCGGCTCGAATCGCGGCGTGCAAACCCGCGACCAGATCCGCATCATTATCGAGCAGGCCACCGTGCCGGTGGTCGTGGACGCCGGGCTGGGCGCGCCGAGCCATGCGGCCGAAGCGATGGAAATGGGCGCGGACGCCGTGCTCGTGAACACGGCTGTGGCGGTTTCGAGCGACCCGAACCGGATGGCGGTCGCGTTCAAGCTGGCGGTAGAAGCCGGGCGCGCCGCCTATGAGGCCGGACTGGCGGCGCCGCAGGAAACCGCCAGCGCCACCAGCCCGTTGACGGCATTTTTGGATTGAGCCACAGATTTTCACCGTTGAAACACAGGAAAAGTTTTCAGTTTCAAGTTTTCAGGAAAAAAAGCTTTACGGCCTTCTGAAAACTAGAAACTTGATACTTGAAACTCGCAGAACTCTGTTCAATCTGTGTTTCATCTGTGGCTGAAAACATGAGCAGACAAATCCTGTCCGTCTCGCGGGCGCGACAAATCCTGAACGCCGCAAGGAAAACCCGGTTGCTGGTCGTCGGCGATGTGATGCTCGACCAGTTTATCTGGGGCAGCGTCGCGCGCATTTCACCCGA
>CAYOUY010000161.1:0-5322 GCA_964407245.1 uncultured Acidobacteriaceae bacterium | reverse complement strand
CCCGCCTGGACGATTACCATTCGGTTACCTTGGTGTTTCGATTTACACCTTTTTGACAACCAGCCGATAGGAGTTCGTTAGGCTGTCTTTACCCCCAAAGACAAAATCTTCGAGGTCAGAGCTTATGAGAGTCCGCTTTGCCATCTGCGTGCTCGGATTTCTTTCGCTGTGCCTGACGCCTTGCTTCGCGCACCACACCGCCGTGGTGGTGAACAAGGACAACGCCGTCGAGAACGTCACGTCCATCCATCTGGCGAAGATTGTGCGCGGGGAGGTAAAGAAGTGGCCGGACGGAAGAAGCATTCTGCTGGTGCTGCACAACGATTCCGCCGGCGAAACAGAAACTCTGGAGCGGCTGAACAAGATGACGGCTGCGGAGTGGAAAGCGTTTGCCGCGGCGCACAGGGAGTCGATCTTGTTTGTGGCCACTGACGCCGATGTTCTCAAGATAGTTCAGTCCGAGCCGGGCGCAATCGGCATGATCGACGTGCATTCCGTCGACAACAGCATCAATGTGGTTCACGTCGACGGCAAACTGCCGATGGAGTTCGGGTACTTGCCGCATTAGATTCGAGCCTGAAGCACCGCTTCAGCCTAAGAACTGGTTCCAGGTTCTCCGGACATTCGCAGCAGATGAAAGTATCGCCGGGCCTTCTTCACGTCGCGGGCAATCTGCTCCCGCAGTGCCTCCACCGAAGGAAATTTGATCTCGTCGCGCAGGCGCTCGAGAAAGCAGATTTCCACCTCGGTTTCAGGCGTTAATTCAAGGGGATGGAAATTGAGCAGATGGGTCTCAATGGCGAACAGCTCGTTGGCAAATGTGGGACGATTGCCCACGTTGGTGACAGAATCGAAGCGCTCCGTTCCCACTCGCGAGCACGTGACGTAAACGCCGTCCTTCGGTACCAGTTCCTCGTAGCGCGACAAATTGATGGTAGGAACCGTGTACTTGGAGCCGTAGCCCCGGCCGCGTCCCGGAGTGCTCAGAATACAAAACGGCCGCGCCAGAAGATGCCGCGCCCGGCTAACGCGGCCTTCAGCGAGAAGTCTGCGAATCTGGCTGCTCGAGACAGTCTCGCCCCGCGCCTTCATTTCGGGATAAAGCCGGACCTCGAATCCCATCTCGCGTCCCAATTCCGCCAGTAGCTTCGTGTCGCCTGAGGCCTTGTGTCCGAAGCGGAAGTTGTATCCCTCGTGCACCTCGCGGGCGCGGAGCTTCTTGTGGAGAATCCGATCGGCGAACTGCCGCGGCGTCATCAGCGAAAGATCGCGTCCGAAGGGAAGCAGGAGAACTGCATCTACGCCGGTGGCTTCGAGCAGCCGGAGTTTTTCTGGGGTTGGGGTCAGCAGTTTCAATCCCGAGTCCGGCCGCAGAATCCGCGCCGGATGCGGCTCAAACGTGACCGCGACTGCCTTGGCTCGGCTCGCGCGTGCGCGCGCAACGATTTCATCGAGGACGTGGGCGTGCGCCCGGTGCAGGCCGTCAAAATTGCCCACGCTGACCAGCGTGGGGCCGAAGCCGGCCGGGACATCGTCGAGTTTGTGGAAGACTTGCAAGGCAGTGGTTAGTGACTGGTGGCTAGTGATTCGTGGTCGTGGATCTAAGCCGGAAGTCTTCTCAGCGACCGGCCGCTGACCACTAATCACTAGCCACTAACCACTAGATTTCAAACTCCAGCTTCAACCCGTCGTATGCCAGCCGCACATGCCGTGGCAGCGTGGCGTTCGTGGCCTCGTGGGCCAGATCGTGGCAAATGTGGGTGAAGAAGGCGCGCTTCGGTTTCACACGTTCCACAATCTCGAGCGAATTCTTCACCGTCGAGTGAGTCGGATGCGGTTTGTGCCGCAGCGCGTCGAGAAATAAAACGTCCAACCCGTCGAGTTGATTAAAGGTGGACTCGGGAATCTCGCTGTGGTCGGTGAGATACGCGGCCGAGCCGAAGCGGTAGCCGTAAATTTGACTCTCGCCATGAATCAGAATCAACGGGTCGAAGCGCACGCCAAACACGTCCACTGGCCCGTCGATGGGCCGCAGTTCAAGCTGTGGCAAGCCGCCAAACTTGTAATCTCCTTCGAAGATGTAGGCGAACATGCGGCGCAGAAAGGCGGCGGCGTCTGGCCGCGCGTAGAGCGGCAGCTTTTCCGGCTTGTGGCGGTAGCTCAGCGGGCGCAGGTCGTCGATGCCCAGAATGTGATCGGCGTGGGTGTGCGTGTAGAGCACTGCATCCACGTGCGAAATGTTCTCGCGGATCGCCTGCGTGTAGAAATCCGGGGTGGTATCGATGAGCACGACCTTGCCGCTGTACTCGACCATAATGGAAGGGCGCGTCCGCCGGTCATGGGGATCGCTCGAACGGCAAACGGCGCAAGTGCAGCCGAGCGTGGGCACGCCCATCGAGGTCCCACTGCCGAGCACGGTGATCGTCGCTTTCATCTTTCTGGTTTGCGCCCGCCTGTTTTAGCGTCCGCTCGTTCCGGTGGCCGGTCCTGCCTGCGGCGGCCGTGCGAGGGCGTTGGTTACTTCGACGTAAGCCATGCGCAGCTCATAAAGACTGTTCTGCAGGAAGTTGTCTTCGCTGGGGCTGAGATTCCCTTTGGTCTTGGCCGCGATCAGACTGAGCGTATCGATGGTTTGCCGGGCTCCGATCATGTCGATGCGAGGCTGTCCGCCCTGTTCGCGCATCAGCCCCAGTTGCAGCATCGCGGTCATGTAGAGCGAGGCCAGGAAACGCTCAAACGTCATCTCAAGTTCTTTGGCCGAGTGCCCGCTGAGCTCCACTTGGGCGTCGAGATCCTTGGACGATTCGCGATAGGCGGCCGCTTGCGCCTCCTGTTCTGCGCTCGTTGGCGGGAGGGGCAGTTCGCGGTCGGCTGCGTCCAACACGCTGGCCGAGGGGCGGGGCTTCTCGGGTGAAGATGCGGTCTTCGCCTCGGCACGGTCTGCCTTCGGCGTCTCAGTCTTCGCAGCAGTATTCTCCCGCACCGCTTCCTTCACATCTTCTTTCACATCGTCCTTCACTTCGCCCCGCAGCTCGCCGTCGGAGGTGAACAGCCGCCGGTCGGTTACTGTAAAGCCGGACTGCTCGTGTTTCTTCTCAGCCATAGTTCTTTCCCCGCAAATCTCGTCTCTGCCTGACTTCCGTGAACTCATTCCGCAAACTGGGAGCGTCGTTGGCGGATTATCTGGTTACGCCCGGTGACGTTCGAGGGGCTCTTCTTCTATCGTCAACTCCCGCGCCAGCAACGGAAGATCAAACGGCAACTGGGCCACGGTCGCTGGAGCACCTCCAATCGAGACCTCTCGTCCCGGCACGCCCGCTTCGCGGCGGATGTAGCCCAGGGCCAGCGTCTTTTTGACGTCGCCGCTCTCCAGGTGAGCCACACTCGTGACCTCGCCGACCTCTTTTTCACCGGCCACAATCTTCGCGCCGGCAGCGACCCGCGCCCCGTCTTTCATCACGAACCCCGTGAACTTCCGGTGCACGGCCCCGCGGGAGCGAATCCGCTCCACGATCTCCTGCCCAACATAGCATCCTTTGTTGAAGTTCAACGCCCGCGCTTGCTCGGTTTCCTGCGGAAGATCGCGCTCGTGAATATCAGCGCCATACAGCGGGATTCCTGAAACAATGCGCTGCAATTCGAGCGCCTCAAAGCCGACCGGAGCGCCGCCCGCCGCGACCAGCGCGTCCCATAGCGATCTCACGTGCTCGGGCGCGAGCCAGATCTCACACGCCTCGCCCACCACACTGTCGCCGCGCACGATGGTGCAGGTCAGGCACCCACAGTCGCAGTCACACTGGATTTCGTGAAGCTGCAGCGGTTGCAGGTCGGGAAACTTGATGCCAGCTCTTTGGAGCACCGAGTGTGCCTTTGGTCCTGCGATTCCAAGTGCCGTGACCGCGTCACCGAGGTTCTTGACCTCGACGTCGTCCATGATGATGTAGTGGTCGAAGCTGGTCAGAATTCTTTCCACCTCGCTTCGGTCCGTGTCCACGGTAATGGACTTGCCGCGATTGTAGGCGTACAGATCGCCCAGGATGTGTCCCTGCGGGTTGAGCAGAAAGGCGTAGACACCGTGCGCGGCGGCCAGATCGCGGATGTTGTTGGTGACCATCCCGTTCAGCCAGCGCACACGGTCGTCGCCGGTCAGCGAGACCTTCGCGCGAAAGCCGAGATCGTAAACTCCGCACCCGGCGTTCAATTGCGCCCATTCCCTGTGAGGGTCGCCGAAGCGTGCCGTCGTGGTCGCGCCGCGATACTCGCCGACACGCGTTGTGCCTAAGCCCTGGCCATTTTGTTGGAGTGCGGTTGGCCCCATAGCGGTAGTTCGATTATAGCGATTGTGTTACCTTTCCTGCCGTGAGCTCGACAAGGCACGACAAAAAGGGAACTCAAAGCCGAAAGAGCGAAGAAAAAAAGCGCATCGCAGTGATCCCCGGGGACGGGATCGGTCAGGAAGTCATCCCGCAGGCGGTCAAGGTTATTCAGGCTGCGGGCGCGAATCTGGAACTGACCGAATTTGACTGGAGCGCTGACCGCTACCTCCGCGACGGGACGACCGTTCCCGCCGACGGCTTCCCCATGCTGGCCCGCGACTTCGACGCCATTCTGGTCGGTGCTTTCGGCGATCCGCGCGTCAAGACGAACATCCACGCTAAGGAAATTCTCCTCGGCATGCGCTTCAAGATGGATCTCTACGCCAACGTCCGCCCGGTTCGCCTGCTGGATGCATCCCTGTGCCCGCTGAAGGGGACGGAGCCGAAAGACGTCGACTTTGTCGTGCTCCGCGAGAATACCGAAGGCGTTTACACAGACGCGGGCGGGGTTTTTAAGCAGGGAACGCCCGACGAAATTGCCACGCAGTAAGATATCAATACGCGCAAAGGCGTCGAGCGCATCATCCGCTACGCATTCCAATATTGTGAGGAACACACCAAGCTGGACGGCTCGCCACGCAAAACCGTGCTGATGTGCGACAAGTCAAACGCCATGACCCACGCTGGCGGCCTGTGGCAGCGCGTGTTCAAGGAAGTCAGCAGCGAATACCCGCGCATTACCGCGCAGCACATGTATGTGGACGCGCTTTGCATGCAGATGGTGCGCGACCCGCGCCAGTTCGACGTCATCGTCACCAACAACATGTTCGGCGACATCATTACGGATCTCGCCGCCGGACTGCAGGGAGGCTTAGGCATGGCAGCCAGCGGCAACATCCATCCCGGCAAGACCTCGATGTTTGAGCCGGTGCATGGCTCGGCTCCGCCGATCGCAGGAAAGAATCTGGCGAATCCGTTTGGCGCGATTCTGACCGCGGCGATGATG
>CAYOUY010000160.1:0-4620 GCA_964407245.1 uncultured Acidobacteriaceae bacterium | reverse complement strand
AGCGGTGATCACGCGGAACGCTGGCGGCGCTGGGATTCCTGCTTCACACAGAACTTTTCTTACATTCATGGAGGCAGCATCCGAACTTCGGCCAAAGCCCGCTATCGCCAGTGGATGACCCACAAGCTCGCTTCGTGGATTGACCAGTTCGGCAGCTCGGGATGTGTCGGCTGCGGACGTTGCATTACCTGGTGCCCGGTGGGTATCGACATTACGGAAGAGGTCCGGGCTATTCGGGAAGGAGGAAAGAGTGGAGACCCTTGAGCGCATTATTGGCGAACACCCGTTTTTTGCCGGCCTCGATGCCGGTTTCCTGAGTCTCATGGTGAGTTGTGCTTCCAACGTGCGGTTCACGGCAGGCACTTATATTCTCAAAGAAGGAGATGCGGCCAACACTTTCTACCTGGTTCGCGAAGGAAAGGTGGCATTGGAGTTGTTGGCGCCTCCGCACAAGCCCATCATCGTTTCCACCATCAGCATCGGAGAAATTCTGGGGTGGTCATGGCTAATGGAGCCCTATCGATGGAAATTCAGCGCCCGGGCAGTGGATGATGTCCGAGCCATCGCCCTCGACGCAAGATGCTTGCGGACCAAGTGCGAGGAAAACCACGATTTGGGTTACGAGGTTTTAAAGCGTTTCGCCGGGATCGTGGAACAACGGCTGGACGCGACGCGCTTGCAGCTGCTCGATGTCTATGCAGTAAGGCGCTGATTATGGTTACAAGCATCACAATCGACCCGATGCTTCCGCAGCCCTACCTGGTGCGGGAAGTATCGAAGGAAACGCCGGATACCTTTACTCTGAGACTCGATCCCGAGAACGGAGCCAGGGACAGTGCGTTTCGGCCCGGCCAGTTCAGCATGCTGTGGGTGTTTGGAGTTGGCGAATTGCCCATCTCCATCAGTGGCGATCCCACCTTGTCGAACCGCCTGATTTATACCGTGCGTTCCGTCGGACAAGCTACTCATTCCCTGGTAAACCAGAAAGTGGGCAGCGGTGTGGGCGTACGAGGTCCGTTTGGGACCGGTTGGCCGGTTGAAGCGGCACGCGGTCGCGATGTGATTCTGGTCGCGGGCGGGATTGGACTGGCGCCGTTGCGACCTGTGATCTACCAGGTTTTGCAGAATCGAAAAGACTATGGGCGGCTGGTCATTCTCTATGGTGGGCGCAGCCCGCGCGACTTGCTCTACCGCAAAGAACTGGCGAAATGGGCCCGCATCCCTGAGACTCAGGTGCTGGTCACGGTGGATTATGGCGGGATCGGTTGGCATGGCCACGTCGGCGTGGTCACCACTTTGTTCAAATATTCCCGGCTGCATCCGGCGCGCTCGGTGGCCATGGTCTGCGGTCCCGAGATCATGATGCGATTTGTAGTTCGCGACCTGGAAGCGGTGGGGCTCAGCCACGACGATATTTACCTTTCCATGGAGCGCAACATGAAGTGCGCGGTCGGTTTCTGCGGACATTGTCAGTATGGACCGCATTTCATCTGCAAGGACGGGCCGGTTTTCCGCTACGAGCAGGTGCGCCCACTATTGGAGAAGTATGAGCTCTGATCCGAGGCACAAGCCGAGAATCGGCGTCTTCAAGTTCGCGTCATGCGACGGCTGTCAATTAAGCCTGCTGGACGCAGAAGACGAACTGCTGAGCGTTGCCGGAGCAGTCGAGATCGCCTACTTCCCGGAAGCCAGCCGCGCCATGGAAAAAGGGCCGTATGACATCGGCCTAGTCGAAGGTTCGATCACGACGCACCACGATGCCCAGCGCATCCAGGAAGTCCGGCGGCAATGCCGGACTCTGATCACGATCGGTGCTTGTGCGACTGCCGGCGGCATTCAAGCTCTGCGTAATTGGAAGGATGTGGATGAGTTTATCCGCGTTGTATATGCGACGCCCCAGTTCATCAGCACATTGAAGCTCTCGACTCCCATTGCTGAACATGTTCCAGTCGACTTCGAGCTGCGCGGTTGCCCCATCAACAAACATCAACTGCTGGAATTGATCACGGCGACGCTGGCCGGGCGCAAGGCGAATGTTCCATCGTACAGCGTATGCCTCGAATGCAAGCGCAAGGCGAATGTGTGTATCGCCGTGGCCCGCGGCATTCCCTGCCTGGGCCCGGTTACTCAGGCCGGGTGCGGCGCTCTGTGTCCCAGCTATGACCGCGGCTGCTACGGCTGTTATGGCCCCATGGAGTCTCCGAACACGACTTCCATGACGAGCCAGTTCCGGATTCTGGGACAAACCGATACCCAGATCGCCCGCGCGTTCCGCGGGTTCAACGCCTGGGCGTGGCAGTTCCGCAAGGCCAGCGAGGAATGTGAACGAACATGACGGGGCGCGCAACCAAGACGATTCATGTCGACACTCTGGCCCGGGTGGAAGGCGAGGGGTCGCTCTATATCAAGCTGGTGGGAGAACGCGTCGCTGACGTGAAGCTGAAGATCTACGAGCCCCCGCGTTTGTTTGAGGCTTTCCTTCGCGGCCGTCACTTCTCAGAGGCCGCAGATATCACCGCACGGATCTGCGGCATCTGCCCTATCGCTTACCAGATGAGCGCGGTGCACGCCATTGAAAGGGCATTGGGGGTCCAGATCAATCCTCAGGTTCGCCTGCTCCGCCGGCTTTTTTATTGCGGCGAATGGATTGAAAGCCACACTTTGCATGTCTACATGTTGCACGCTCCCGATTTCCTCGGCTACGCGGACGCAATCGCGATGGCGAAGGACCACCGTGCTGTGGTTGAGAAAGCCCTGCGGCTCAAGAAAATCGGCAATCGCATCGTGCAATTGCTCGGGGGACGAGAGATTCATCCTATCTCTGCCGCGGTCGGAGGCTTTTACAAGGTGCCCACGAAACGGCAGTTGCGCGAACTGGAGGATGATCTGAAGTGGGCTCTCGAGGCCTCACTCGAAACCGTGAAGTGGACGGCTGGATTGGAGTTCCCCGATTTCGAGCAGGATTACGAATTCGTGGCCCTGCGCCATCCCGACGAATATCCGTTCAACGAAGGGCGTCTGGTGTCGAACCGTGGTCTGGATATCGACACCGCCGAGTACGAAGATCATTTCGCAGAACTGCACGTCAAACACTCGAACGCTCTTCAGTCGGTGGTTCGAGGTCGAGGTTCCTATCTGGTAGGTCCGCTGGCGCGGTTTAATCTGAATTTCGACAAACTACCGGAAACGGCGCGGCAGGCGGCGATCGATGTCCGGCTGCAACCGCCGGTGAAGAATGTTTTCCGCAGCATCGTGGTGCGCGCAGTGGAACTTGTCTTTGCCTGCGCGGAAGCGTTGCGAGTGATTCGCGAATACGAACCTCCGGCCGCACCGCGGGTGGAAGTGCACAACCGGATCGGAGTGGGTCAGGCCATCACAGAAGCGCCGCGCGGCATTCTCTATCATCGCTATGCGCTGGATGACAAAGGGATGATCGTTACCGCCAAGATCGTGCCGCCGACCTCGCAAAACCAGAAGCGGATTGAGGATGATCTTCGTGAATATGCGGCGCAGTTGGTCGCCTGGCCGGTCGAGGAAGCCACCTGGAAATGCGAGCAGGCGATTCGCAGCTATGACCCGTGCATTTCCTGCGCCACGCACTTTTTAAAGCTGATAGTTGATCGCGAGAAAACGGATCGCCGGGAATCCGATCGCCAGGAATCGAAGGCCTAGATGCTCATCATTGGCTGCGGCAATCGGCAGCGTGGCGACGATGCGGCCGGAATTCTGGTCGCCGAAAGGCTCCAGCAGCTTGGAATTCCGGCCGCGACCTGTTCGGGCCAGACCGCAGACCTCATCGAGGCATGGACGGGTGCCGACGATGTCATCGTCGTCGACGCCGTTGCAACCGGCGCTCCCGTCGGGAGCGTGCTGACTTGGGACGCAGCACCGGCGCCGATTTCTGTCACTGCATCGGCCTCGACTCATGGCCTCGGCGTGGCCGAAGCGATCGAACTGGCGCGGGTTCTGGGCCGTCTTCCTGCCCGGCTAAGAATCTACGGAATCGAGGCACGCCGATTCGAACCCGGCTCGGAGATTTCGCCCGAACTCGATTCTGCAATCGAAGAAGTGGTGCGCAGAGTCATCGCCGCCGTAAGTGCAAGCGAAGTGGCCAAAAGCTGCACATGATTTTGGGGACACCCATCGGACGCTAAATCAGACCTCGGGCGCAGTGCCCGGATCTGTAAACCAGCCTTTTCTGAGGAGTCAGGATGGAGCCGACGATCGGACTTGAACCGATGACCTGCCGATTACGAATCGGCTGCTCTACCAACTGAGCTACGTCGGCCTCAATAACTTACGGGGATTATGGCGCCATCTCCGGCCATTTTCTGGGCCATCGGCACGTCAACAGGTTAGCCGCTCGTGCCGACCGACCTCAGAATATCACGCTGACGCCTCAAAGCTCATGTGATGTTCCTTCCCCGTCGGTGCCTTCTCAAGAGCAGAACCGAGCCGACGATTGCAGTGGCAACTCCTATACAAAAGCTGACCACCATGACGTCCACCTGGCTGACGGGTGCAAAGTGCTCACCGAGAAAGACGACCAGCGGCAACGAAAAAGAAAAACCAGGAATGAACAAACCCGCTCCGAGCAGTAGCGGCCTGAGCGAACCGCCC
>CAYOUY010000159.1:0-5277 GCA_964407245.1 uncultured Acidobacteriaceae bacterium | reverse complement strand
ACCACCCCAACATTTGCACGATTTACGACATCGGCGAAGAGGACGGCTCCGCTTACATCGTCATGGAGTTCATCGACGGCCAGACGCTGAAGCATCGCATCATGGGCAAACCTATGCGGCTCGGCGAGCTGCTCGACGTGGCCATCGCCGTTGCCGACGCCCTTTCCGCCGCGCATGCCCGCGGCATCGTGCATCGCGACATCAAGCCCGCCAACATTTTCATCAGCCGGACCGGGCAAACCAAGGTTCTTGATTTCGGCCTCGCCAAATACACCGCCGAGCAGCATCACGCCCGCGACAATGGCCAGACCAGTTCCATGCCCACCGCCGCCGAGCCGCTGATCCTCACCAGCCCCGGCACCGCCGTCGGCACTGTCGCCTACATGTCGCCGGAGCAGGCCATGGGCGAGGAGCTCGACGGCCGCACCGACCTTTTTTCTCTTGGCATCGTGCTCTACGAAATGGCCACCGGCCGCATGCCTTTCGCTGGCAACACCACGGCCGCCGTCTTCGACGCCATCCTCCACCGCACGCCCACGGCCGCGATCAAGCTGAATGGCCAGCTGCCGCCGCGCCTGGAAGCCATTCTCGAAAAGGCTCTCGAAAAAGACCCCAAGCTGCGCTATCAGGCTGCCTCCGATTTCCGCGTCGACCTGCAGCGCCTCAAGCGCGAATCCGACTCACACTCCGCGGCACTGCCCGCCGAGGCCCAGTCGCAAGCCGCGTCATCGGGCTCCGTGCCTTCAGTTTCCGCTCAGCCGGCAGTCACGCCAGCCTGGCCGCCGCCGACATCGAAGACCAGTTGGATTCCGCTGGCAGCGGTCACTCTAATCGCTCTGGTCCTCATCGCCGCTGCCTACTGGGCCGGCGAACGCGAAGGACTGTCGCATAGCATCACTCCGCCCACATACCGGCAACTCACATTCCGTGGCGGAACCATCCGCATGGCCCGCTTCGCCCCCGACGGCAAGACCATCGTGTACAGCGCCGCTTGGGAGGGCAATCCGGTCGAGCTTTACCTCACGCGGCCCGAAAGCCCCGAATCGCGCCCCTTCGGTCTGCCCAAAGCCGAAGTCCTCTCCATCTCCAAAGACGGAGAAATCGCCGTCCTGCTCAACAGCCATAACGTCGATCCCTACATCAATGTCGGCACCCTCGGCCGCGTTCCTCTCGGCGGCGGCGCGCCTCGCGAAGTCCTCGAGAATGTGGAGTGGGCCGACTGGTCGCCCGACGGCACCAATTTCGCCGTAGTCCGGCAGCTCGGTGGCCAAAGCCGGGTCGAATATCCCATTGGAAAAGTTCTCTACCAGACCGGCGGCTGGATCAGCCACCCGCGCGTCTCGCCTGACGGCCGAATGGTCGCGTTCATCGAGCATCCGGTCCGGCGCGACGACGCCGGGTTTATTGCGGTGGTCGATCTCGCGGGCAACAAAAAAACTCTCTCCACGGGTTGGGAAACTGCCTGGGGTTTGTGCTGGTCGCCGAAGGGAGACGAGGTCTGGTTTTCCAGTACCCGGCTCGGCTATGGCCGTTATCTTTCATCCGTGACGATGTCGGGCAAAGAGCGGCTGCTCGCCCGCGAACCCGGGACTCTCACTCTGCAGGACGTTGCTCGCGACGGCCGCGTCCTGGTCACGCGCGATGTGCCCCGCGTCGGCATGGTTGGTGGCGAGCAGAATAGCCCGAAGGAGCGCGACCTGTCCTGGATGGACTGGTCGTCGCCTCGAGATTTGTCCGCCGACGGCAAGACGCTTCTGTTCGGCGAGTCCGGGGAAGGCGGCGGCGAAAACTACACGACCTATGTTCGCCAGACCGACGGCTCTCCCGCCATCCGATTGGGCGAAGGCAGCGGCTTCGCACTCTCTCCCGACAGAAAGTGGGCGATCTCCGGCGTGCCCCATACACCGGTGCAATTTTTCATGCTTCCGACCGGCGCGGGAGAAACCAGAACCCTCACCCATGACAACATCAATCACATGTGGGCTCGCTGGTTCCCGGACGGCCAGCGAATCCTCTTCTCGGGCGACGAGCCCGGCAAAGGCATTCGTCTTTACATCCAGGACATCAGCGGCGGCCAGCCCAAGCCGATTAGCGGTGAAGGCGTGAGCGCCGCCCTGTTTGCCATCTCGCCCGACGGCAAGCAGGCAGCGATCGTCGGCCCGGACCAGAAACCCGCGCTCCTCTCCATGGATGGCGGCGACCCGCACGCCATCCCCGGCCTCGACGTCGGCGACGCTCCTATCAGCTGGGCTGCCGATGGCCGTTCCCTCTTCGTCTATCACCTCGGCGAAGTGCCGGCTCGCGTTTTCAAACTCGACGTTGCCACCGGCCGCAAGCAACCTTGGAAAGATCTCCTCCCTCCCGACATCTCCGGTGTGACCGACGTCAGCGCCATCTTCATCACCCCCGACGGCCAAAACTACGTCTACGAGTACGGCCGCACCCTCTCCGATCTCTATCTCGTCAACGATGTGAAGTAAGACCCCTCCGCACTTCTCAAGTTCTGTCGTTCCGAGGAGCAAAGCGGCGAGCAACCTGCTTTTTGCTTTGTCATCCCGAGCGAGGCGGAGCGACAGCCACGCCGAGTCGAGGGAGCCTTTGTCCGATAGCAGAGACTCGAGCCCTTTTCAATCCCTGCGGAACAACAGCCCCGGGTGCCCCACTTCTGGCCGCTCTTGCCAGAAGTAGGGATGTTGACCTTCCGGATGACTTACCGCGAACGACAAAAATCCCACGGAAGAGCGGCGCTTCAGCGCCGCGTTAAGCGCAAGGGAAAAACGGGGCTTTAGCCCCAGTCCCATCAAAGCCGAGGAGCAGCCTGCCCTGAGCGAACCGAACATAGCGAGGAGAGTCGAGGGAGTGGAGACTTTATGCGTGAACTGGCCAGATCCAGCCGCGGAGCGGCAGAATATGAAAGCCCGGCACGGCAGTGCCGGGTGCCAGAGAGAAAAATGAATCGAGTCCCGTAGGGCCTGCCCTGAGCAAACGAGGTGCGCCGAAGGGGAGGGCACCTCTCACGACACCGCCTGTCGCTTCACCCTCGGTACCGCCGCCCCCTCCGCATGCCACTTCCGCGACAACCCTTCTAATTGCTGCAGCACCTTCTCAATATCCTTCATGCGGTCCGTGATCCCATAGGTCACCGATGGCGGAATCGTCTGCTCGTAATGCCGAAAGACGAAGCCGTTCTCTTCCAGCGTGCGCAACCGCTCCGTCAGCACGCGCGACGAAATCCCGTCCACGTTCTTGCGCAGCACGCCGAACCGCATCGGCCCGTTCATGCTGAGCGACCACAGAATGTGCATGGTCCACGGTCGCGTTAGCAGTTCCAGCATTCCGCTGATCGCGCACGGGGAAGGAGTTTGTGTCGATCGCCGCATAAATCCTCGCTCTAGGGTTACCGAATAGTCTATAAGTTACTATACAGTGCCTGCTTTTACAAGAGATTATAGTTATTTATTGTAACCATCACCACTTTACTCCCATCCAATCCTGCTGAATCCGTTGAACGATTCGAAATCTCATTCAGGAGAACTCCTATGGCAACCATTGCTCAGCCCATTGCTCTCTCCAAGCCCACGACGACGGCGGCCAGCGCCCCTATCGTCGTGCTCGGCCGCGTTCTGTTTTCACTGATCTTCCTCATGACGGCGCTGAGTCATTTTTCCAGTCAGACCGTCGCCTTCGCCGCCTCGCAGGGCGTGCCGCTGGCCTCGATCGCCGTGCCGCTCTCAGGAATCATCGCCGTCCTGGGAGGGCTGTCGATCCTGCTCGGCTATCGCGCCAAACTCGGCGCCTGGCTGATCGTCCTGTTCCTGGTCGGCGTAACGCCGATGATGCACCGGTTCTGGACCGTCACTGACCCCATGATGCACATGATGCAGATGGTCATGTTCATGAAGAACGTGTCGATGCTCGGCGGCGCGCTGCTGATCTCGCAATGCGGCACCGGTCCCTGGAGTCTGGACAAACAGTCTGCATAAAGAGAGGCTGAACCAAACGTAGTCCTGACGGGTCGGCTAATCGCATCCAAGGGTTGTCAAGCTGAACGGATCTGAGGGTGCCGGGTGCCCTACTTCTGGCCGTCTTTGCCAGAAGTGTGGATTTTGACCTTCCGGATGAACGATGGGGAACCTCCGTGGAAGAGCGGCGCTTCAGCGCCGCGTTGAGCGCAAGGAAAAAATGGGGGCTTTAGCCCCCGTGAGCCGTGTTATCTGTCCAACTGGGCAATCGCCCGCATAAACTCCTGCTCCGCCTTCTTGACCCTTGCCAGCAGCCGGCGATGCTGGTCCCGGTCGATGGGCTTCGCTGTTTCGATGTATGACAACAGCGCTTCCTTGGCCGCATTCATTTTCGCTTCCGCGGACTCGACCTCTTCCGGCTTGCTCATGGACTCCTCCCTTCTCATCCCTAAAATTCAAAGCCGCCCCGCAGGGCGGCTTTGCCATATTGACGCTCATCAATCTATGCGGCAGTCTCTTCCGCCGCAGGCGGTACAAACGGCTCATCATAGCTGCCGCCGTAAATCGACGGCACCTTCGATCCCATGGGCCGCAGATACGTGACCGTGTTATGTTCGGACAAACGGTCAAAAGGGGCGCTGGTCGGCCGAAAGCCTCTGCGCCCCTCGCATAGGTGACGGCCCCATCGAACCGTGGCAAATCATAACGTGGAACCTAAATCCACGGCGTCGTCTCGAAGGCTCGCGCTTTCACCTGCGAGCCGAGAGCCTGCCCTGAGCAAGCGAGAGTAGCGAGCGCGTCGAATAGGGATCTCGCGCGCAGCTTAACTGCATCGCGGTATGCGGGCTCTACACGCCCACCGGCTGTTTGCTCCGTACTGGAACCGGAGTGAGCCAGCCATGGCGGTCGGCCTTCTCGCCCCTCACCAGCGCGTAGAACTCCTTCTGCAGCGCCTTCGTGACCGGACCCGTCACGCCCTTGCCCACCTTGATCTTGTCCACGGTACGAATCGGTGTGACCTCCGCCGCCGTGCCGGTGAAGAAGGCTTCGTCGGCCAGGTAGAGCATCTCCCGCGGAATCATCTGCTCCACGATCGGAATGTTCAGGTCGCGCGCCAGTTGCAGAATCGAGTCGCGCGTGATGCCCGGCAGCACCGAGTTGCCCAGCGGCGCCGTGATCAGCTTGCCATGGTGCACGATGAACAGGTTCTCGCCCGAGCCTTCGCTCACGTATCCGTTCACGTCGAGCGCAATGCCCTCGACGTAGCCGTTGACGATGGCTTCCATCTTGATGAGCTGCGAGTTCATGTAGTTCG